>NZ_DDOD01000022.1:68031-121421 GCF_002341485.1 Brevundimonas sp. UBA2503
ACGGCCACCCGACGCAAGCTTCCGGAAAACCACCGCGCGGAGCGTCAGCTTTCGTCGAAACGGTAATACTCATTCACTCCGGGCGAAGGCCCGGCGCTCCGCCTGCCCTCCAACCCGCCGCAAACACGGACGGGGGCACAGTCGTGCCGCAACGACAAGGGGCCGAAGCGTCTCCGCTCCGGCCCCCGTTCGGTTTTCAAGACGTGTCGGCAGTTACGCGCCGGCGGTGCCGCCCATGCCGGTCACAACGGCATTGAACTTGGTCTTGATGGTCGTGCCGAGCGCGGTCACGGCCGAGATGATGACGACGGCGATCAGGGCGGCAATCAGGCCGTACTCGATGGCCGTGGCGCCGGATTCGTCTTGAGCGAAACGCGAGATGAACTTGGTCATGTGATAGTCCTTTTCCTTGAGCGAGCTAACGATTGCACCATCAGGGTCGTCGGTTTTGCCCGCTTGACCCCCTACATGCTCATCATGCACGGCACCGCTTAAGGACAAGTAAAGTGAACAGCTTTGCTTGGATTATTCATGGTTACCGGGATATTTACTCTAACATGGCCGTTTTTGCAGGCTTTCAGCCTTTCTTGAGGATTCAGTGGTCCCTTGGGCCTCGCGCGCGCCTGACGCGGGCGCGCTGATGATATTGGAAGGCAGACCGCCCCATGGCTCGCTACATGCCCCGCTCCCTGATGTTCGCCGCCGCCGCCCTCGCGGCCTCGGCCATTGCCGCACCGGCCCTGGCCCAGGACCCGCTGCGGGTCGACATCGACCAGACCGCCCGCATCCAGCTGCGCGCCCCCGCCGGCTCCGTAATCGTTGGCAATCCGCAAATCGCCGACGTGACCGTCGTCGATGCCAACACCCTGTTCGTCACCGGCAAGGGTTATGGCGTGACCCAGATCGTCGCCGTCGACAGCATCGGTCGCACCGTCTTCCAGAGCCAGATCGTGGTCAGCGCCGGAGACTCCGGTCAGGTCCGGGTCTGGCGCGGCGGTCAGGTGACCGAAATGGCGTGCGGTACCACCTGCTCGCCCAGCCTGCGTTCGGACGGCACGCCGTAATATGCTCCGGGCGGCCCGATCGCGAACGGCCCTTGACCGCTTTCTCGCGGCGCGTCGGGGCTCGACCGCGGTCGAGTTCGCCATGGTCGCCATGCCCTTCTTCTTCATGATGTTCGCCGTTCTGGAACTGGCGTTCGTCTTCGTGCTCGATTCCGTCCTCGAGAATGCCGTCATTGAGACCGGCCGTCTGGTGCGCACCGGCCAGGCCGAAAGTCAGGGCTTCAATGCCACCCAGTTCAAAACCTCCATGTGCGGCCGGATGAGCATCTTCTCCAGCGACTGCATGGCCAAGGTTACGGTCGATGTGCGCGAAATCCCCCAGTTCACCAATCCCAATCCGCCCGATCCGACCGCCGGTAGCAGCTTCAGCGAGGCCGGCCTCGGCTATGACGGCGGCGACCCGGGCAGTCTGATGCTGGTCCGCGCATGGTACCGGCACACCCTGTTCACCCCCTTCCTGGAACAGGGGCTGGCGCGAATGGGTGACGGCAAGGCGATCCTGACGGCCACCACCGCCTTCCGCAACGAGCCCTGGCGATGAGCGGACGCGGCATCCCCAGGCGCCCCTGGCAACGACTGGGATCCGACCGACGCGGCGTGTCCGCGGTCGAATTCGCCATGCTGGCCCCGGTGATGATCTTCTTCTACTTCGGCCTGGCCGAATTCTGTCAGGGCTATATGGCCCAGAAACGCGCCAGCCATTCCGCCGCCATGGTCGCCGACCTGATCGCCCAGCGCGAGCGGATCACGCCCGGCGAGATCGACGACATCTTTGAAGTCGGTGAGCTGATCATGGCGCCCTTCACCGCCACCGGCATGAGCCTCAGGGTGTCCAGCGCCCGACGGATTGATGACAGCACGGTGCGCATCGACTGGAGCCGGGGCAGCGGCATGACCGCCCGGACCACCGGCAGCACCATCACCGTGCCCGCTGGCCTGATCGCGATCGGCGAGAGCGTCGTGGTGTCCGAGTCGCTCTACGACTACGACTCCCCGGTCGACTATATGATGCCGGGGATCACCACCTTTTCGCACACCTTCTATCTGCGGCCGCGCACGGTCGAGCGCGTGGCGCTGGTGCCCTAGGATTCCATCAGGGCCCGTCTGATCGCCGAGATTTTGGACAGGACCTCGGCGGATTCCGCCGCCGGATCGCTGTCGGCGACGATGCCCGCCCCTGCCTGCGTCCGCCAGTGCCAGCGCTCTTCCCGCTGCTCGAAGGCGAGGGTGCGAATGAGGACCGAGGCGGTCATCCGCCCCTCCCCCTCCCGCAGCAGCAGGCTACCGCACCACGGCCCGCGCGGCGGCTCATGCCCGGCAATCACCTTCATGGCCTGATGCTTGGGCGCCCCTGTGATGGACCCCGGCGGAAAGGTCGCGGCCATCACCTGTCCCACGCCCTGCCCCGGTCTCAGCCGGCCGCTGATGGTCGAGACCAGATGATGCACATTGGCATAGGACTCCGGGTGAAACAGGCGCTCGACCCGGACCGAAGAGGGCACACAGACCCGCGACAGGTCGTTCCGCATCAGGTCGACGATCATCAGATTCTCGGCCCGGTCCTTGGCCGACGCCAGCAGGGCCTCGACCTCGGCCTGGTCTGCGACCGGGTCGGTGCGACGCGGGCGAGTGCCCTTGATCGGTCGCGTCTCGATCCGTCCGCCCGGTTCCAGCGTCAGGAACAGCTCCGGCGAGTTGGACACCAGCGCCCGCTCCCCCCGCCGCCAGAAGGCCGCATAGGGTGCCGGACTGTCGCGGACCAGACGCAGGAAGACGTCCAGCGGATCCGCTTCCCACGTCAACTTTCCGCTCCATGCCCGGGCGATATTGGCCTGAAACAGCTCGCCCGCCGCGATGCGCGCCACAACATCGGCCACCGCGGTGCGATAAGCCGTCTCATCGGCCTCGGCGTTAAAGGTCGCGGACAGAGGGCCCTCAATGGCGCCCCGCGCGCTCGCCGCCTGCGACCAGTCCTCGGCCAGATCGAGCGCCTGCTCAGCCTCAACGGCATCCTCACCTCGCCCGACCGCCGTCAGGGTCCGGGTCGCGGTCTCGAACACCAGCCAGGCCGGATAGCGGGCCGCCATCAGGTCGGGCCAGACCTTCGGCCTCAGCCCCGCCGCGGGCCGGGCCCCGCCATCATAGGCCAACAGCTGCACCGCCCCTTCGGCCCAAGCGGGATCATCCAGCAGGGCCGTGACCTGCGCCGCATCCCCGTCGATCTGACGGATGGCATCCGGATCAGCGGCGATCAGCACCCGTCCAGCCGTTCCGCTGAACAGGCCCAGCGCACCGTCCCGCGCACCGATGGCCTGCAGAATCTCCAACGGATCGCGCCACGGCAGGGCGCGTTCCCGCCGCGCCGCGTAAGGCCGGATCATGCCGACAGCCGCTCCACAATCCGGTCGCGCCGGGCGGTATCGATGCCCAAGGCCTCGGCCAGATACTCGTCGACCGAGCCATGGGCCGTCGTCATCTCAGAGATGGCCGCGTCCAGGAACTCGGGCGCCACCCCCAGAAAGGCCACGACCGCCGCATGCGACGCTGTACGCCCCGTCATAGTCTTCAGCCGTTCGGCGATGAAGCCGGCCTGCCCCTCAAGATCGACCGCCGTATTGGTCAGCAGATAGTCGGCCATCAGGTCATCGTGACCGACGCCCAGCAGATGGTGGGTCAGGGCCGCCAGCAGCCCCGTCCGGTCCTTGCCCGCCGCGCAGTGGATCAGCACCGGCCGGTCGCTTTCGGCCAGCGCTTCGAAATAGCGGCGGAACAGGTCGATGTGAGACGCCTCGAACGGCAGGCGGCGATAGGTGTCGGTCATGAAGGCCCGGCCCGACTCCTCGGTCAGATCGGCCGTCTTCAGGAAGGTCATATGGGGCGCTTCGCCCCCGTCGTCGTGGGCGCTCTCGATCAGCCTGGCGGCAAAGCCTGCGGGCCTGCGGCTGGGCTGGCCGCGTCGCTCGCCGGGACGGCGCAGGTCGACCACCACCCCGAGGTCGAGCTCTGCCAGCGCCACAAGATCCGCCTCGGTCGCCCGGGCCTGATGGGCGCTGCGGAACAGCCGCCCGGGCCGCACATGCCGACCCGCGACCCCGGCGTAGTCACCGAAGTCGCGGAAGTTGTCGATCGCCTCAAAACGTCTCAGTCGCTCGCTCATGCCCCCTCATAGCGTAGTCGGGCGGGCGTGCCACCGTGACCCTTCGTCTGGCGGGTCAGCGGGGCGGAATCAGGGCCGACAGCGTATCCAGATAGGCCATGAAGGCGGTCCGGCCGGCGTCGGTCAACTGCGCCTCGGTCAAAGGCTTGCGACCCTGGAACCGCTTGGTGATCTCGACGAAGCCTGCCTCTTCCAGCTTGCGCAGATGCACCGACAGATTGCCGTCCGTGGTCTTCAGCCGGGCCTTGAGATCGCTGAAATCCGCCATGCCCGCGCTGGACAGATAGGCCATGATGCCCAGCCGCACCCGGCCGTGGATGACGTCATCGATCTCATTGATGTCAAACGATGGCTCCATCAGATCACCTCGGCCGGTTCCTGACGCACCAGGATCAGGCCGGGGATCAGGGCCAGCAACACCAGTCCGGCGGCATAGCCCAGCCACAGCACCGGCGTACCGATGAGCGAGGCGATGGCTGGCGCGCCGACCCAGCCACCGATAGCCAGCCACCACTGCCACTTCTGTCCGGACATGGTCGCCGACACTGCCCAGCCCGCACCGTAGAGGGCGAAGATCAGCGACGGAAACAGAAAGACCGGCACCTCGCTCTGCAGCTTGTAGGACAGGATCGCCATCGACAGCGCCATCGTGAAGATGCCGAGGCCGACCCCCATCCATCCGGCGCCGACGGCCCGGTTGACCGCCGAACGCGCTCCGGGTTTGCTGCGGATCTTCGATTTGAGACCAATCAGACCGATGAAGAACAGCACGAGGGCGCCGAGCCAGACGTAGTTGTAGACGACCGGTTCGGCGGCGATCAGACCGCTGTCGATTCCGTAATGGATCAGGGAGGCGATCCCGAAGACCGTGCCGGCAACAATCAGAACGCCCCCGCCAAGGACAGGGGTGTTGCGCCCTTCCTCGGCCAGGGCGCGGATGTAGGCGATGTCGTCTTGCGGGGACGTGGTGTCGTGATGGGGCATTGGCCCTTCCCTCCAGTCAGCGGGGGCACTGCGCCCCGTGTGTGACCCTTGATTGCCCCATATACTTTGCGTTGTAAAGTGCTTTCTTGTGGCCTTGCCAAGCCATGGCGTTACGGCTGGGCCATGCGCATGAATTTCCACCGACTGGCCTATGAGGCCCTTGAGGTCTGCAACGCCCTGACGCTGGAGACCTTCCGGACATTTCTGGCGCAGGCTGGTCCGAAGCCGGGCGGCCGGGCGCTGGAGATCGGGGCGGGCAATGCGGCGCTTGCCATCAGTCTGGCCCGCGACTTTGCCATGGTGGTCGACGCGGTCGAGGTCGATATGGCGGTGGCGGCGCTGGCCCAGTCGCGCATCCATGCGGCGGGGGTCGCCGACCGGGTGACGCTCAGCCGGATGCGGTCGCTGACCCTGCTGGAGGATCTGCCGCCCCAGGATCTCATCCTGTGCGTTGGCGCCACCGATCCTGTGGGCGAGGAGCACCGCGATCCTGACGCCGCCTTCCGCACGCTGGCAGGCCATCTGGCGCCCGGAGGCCTGCTGGTCTGGGGCGACCTGTACTGGACCGAGAGCCCGCCCGAGCCGCTGGCCCGGGTCATGGCCCTGACCAATGCCTGCACGCCGCTGGCCGACTGGACCACGGCAGCCGGGGCCGCCGGGCTGGAGGTGCTGGACATCCACGTGGCCGACGATGCGACCTGGGACGCCTATGTCGCCACCATGGACCGGGCGGCGCGCGACTGGATCGCCGCCCATCCCGGCCGGATCGAGCGCCCCCACATCGAGGCGACGGCCGACCGGGTCCGGTCCTTCCTGACCTTTGCCCGACCCTATACCGGCTTCGCCCTGCAGCTGATGCGCAAACCCGCGCCCTAGCGGAACGGCGGCTCGTCGAAGGCGCGCAGCTTGCGGGAGTGAAGGCGCTCGCCCTCTTCGCGCAGCAGGTCGACGGTCTGGATGCCGATCTGCAGGTGCTCCGAGATCGAGCCTTCGTAGAAGCGGTTGGCCTGTCCCGGCAGCTTGATCTCGCCGTGCAGCGGTTTGTCCGAGACGCACAGCAGGGTCCCGTAGGGCACCCGGAAGCGATAGCCCTGGGCCGCGATGGTCGCCGATTCCATGTCGATGGCGACCGCCCGGCTCTGGTTGAAGCGCAGGGCCGAGCGGGTGTAGCGCAGCTCCCAGTTCCGGTCGTCGGTGGTCACCACGGTCCCGGTCCGAAGGCGCAGCTTGACCTGATCGCCGGGCATTCCGCTGACGGACTTGGTGGCGTCATAGAGGGCGCGCTGGACCTCGGCGATCGAGGGGATGGGGATGTCCGGCGGCAGCACCGCATCCAGCACATGGTCATCGCGGAGATAGGCGTGGGCCAGCACATAGTCGCCGATCGACTGGCTGGCGCGCAGGCCGCCACAGTGACCGATCATCAGCCAAACGTGGGGTCGGGTCACGGCCAGATGGTCGGTGATGGTCTTGGCGTTCGAGGGGCCCACGCCGATGTTGACCAGGGTGATGCCTTTCGCGCCCGGCGCCGTCAGGTGATAGGCGGGCATCTGGTGCTTCTTCCAGGCCGTGTCGCTGATCGCGGCCTCGGGATCGGGGGTGTCGCGCGTGATCAGCACCCCGCCGGCGCAGGACAGGGTTTCATAGGGGCTGCCGGGGCGTTTCAGCTCACCGATGGCCCAGCTGACGAATTCGTCGACATAGCGATTGTAGTTGGTGAACAGCACATAGGACTGGACGTCATCGACCGGCGTGCCGGTGTAGTGCTTGAGCCGGGCCAGCGAGAAGTCGGTCCGAAGGCCGTCGAAATGCGACAGCGGAAAGTCGCCTGAGGTGTCGAACAGGCCGTCCGGAATCTCATCGCCGATATGGGCCAGCTCGGTCGTCGGGAACCAGCGGGCCAACGCCGCCGTCATTGACCGGTCCAGCGCCACCTCGGCCCCGTCCAGCACATAGGGGAAGGGGATTTCCTGACGCGACAGGCCGACCTCGAAGGTCGCGTCATATTCGTCGGCCAGCAGGGTCAGCTGTTCCTTCAGATAGCTGCGGAACAGGTCGGGGCGGGTGACGGTGGTGGCATAGGTGCCCTGCTTCGACAGCCGGGCATAGGCGCGGGGCTGAAGGTCCTGGGGCCGGTCACCGTGCCAGCGGATGCGCAGTTCGGGATAGGCGAACAAGCCATCGGCACGGGCGGCGGCATCGGGCCGGGCGCCGTGGTCGACGAAGTCCCGCACCGCCTGGCGCAGGGTGTCGACGGATTTGACGTAAAGGGATTCAAGGCGGTCGATTACCGCGTCGGGGGTCATTTGCTCTGTCATGGCCTCCTCTAGCGGAACAGTATGACCTTGGCGAGACGGGGCCGCTAATCCGTGCCGCGGACCCGTTCGATCAGGGCCAGAGACACCGCGTCGCCGGCATAGTGGGCGACCAGCGCCGCCTCGTCAGCCTCGAGGCTGTCGCATTTCAACTCGGCGACGGCCGCCTCGATCTGGGCGCCGCGCTCGGCGTCATAGGCGTCCTCGCCGCTCCAGTGGTCGCAACCCAGCCGGCGACCGGCCCAGCCCAGGATGTCGGCCGGAATGGTCGTGGCGGCGGTAATGAGCGGATCATTGACCTGCAGGTGCTCGACCACCAGCCGGTCCCCCTCGATCGCCAGCGACACCCAGGCGTCGCCGCCGGTCGGGCAGCAGTTGGCGTCATTGTCCTGCCACAGGCTGGTCTCGGCCATCAGGGCGGGCCAGCGATAGCCGACACCCTTCCACACCGCGAGGCCGGGCGGCAGCTGGTCGGCCAGGTCGGCTTTCCACGAGGTCACGTCGATCTGGGTGAAGGGGTGCTCGGCGTCGAGAACCCAGCGGAACAGGACGTCGGCATTCATGCGCCCGGTGCCGTCATGATAGCCGGGGATGGCGACATAGAGGTCGTCATACCCCTCGATCAGGACCGGCGGCTCGTGGACGATCGCGGTCTGCACCCAGCTGCGGGCCTCGAGACGCCCGTCCGCCATCGGCGTGTAGAGGACGACGGCCGCCAGAGGCATATCCCATTGGCCGCCGGTCCGGAGCTGTTGCCAATAGAGGCTGCGGGCAGGCGTTCCTGTCTCCGCGTCAGCCGGCAGCAAGACCACACCGGCGGCCTCGACCCGGCAGGCGTCAGGCCCGAGCGGCGGGCAGGCGGTGGCCAGGGAGTCGAAGTCGGTGATGTGGCCCGCTAACTGGCGATCCCGGGCGGTGGCGCGCTCCAGCTCGGCGATCCGTTCCGTCTCCCTGGCCGGGCGTTCGGCGGGGTCCGTCTCCTGCCACCACAGGCGCCACTCGCGGGCCGCATCGCGGGCGTCGACCGGCAGAGGCGTTGCGGCCAGATAGTCCGCCTCGGCCCGGTCGACGGCGGTCTGGGCGTAGACCGGGGCGGCGGTGACCAGCGTCAGGGCCAGGGCAACAGCAAGACGGCGCAGCATCACGGATCCTCCTTCAAGCGTGGCCGCACTGTGCGCGCTCAGGCCGGGCGATCCAAGGTCCGGTGGAAAAAGTCAGAGACCTCGGCCAGCACGGGGGCCTTCTTGCGGAACAGGGGCGCGAAGGTCGCGACCAGATCGGCGTGGTTCAGCCCCTCATAGAAGCGGGCGGTGCAGGTGCCGCCAACCGCGTCCATCCGCTCGCACAGCAGGCGGGTGTCCTCGGCATGGACCACCTCGTCAGCGGTGCCGTGGCCCAGCCACAGGGGCGGGGCATCCGCCCGCGCGAAGGTGATCGGCTGGGTCAGGGTGGGGTCGGGCGCGCGACCAAAGGCATTGACCGAGGCCTTCACGTCGAACGGCAGGAATTCGTAGGGGCCCGCCAGCCCGGCCGCCGCCTTGATCAGTCGGGGCCGGTCGACGGCGGCCATATAGCGTCGGTCCAGGGCGATCATCAGGGCCAGATGCGCACCCGCCGAATGGCCGAGCACGCCCAGCCGGTCGGGGTCCCCGCCGAGGTCCCGCGCGAGCTCGGCCGCCACGGCCGTGGCCAGCGCGGCATCCTCGATGAAGCCGGGGAAATGAACCTCGGGCACCAGCCGGTAGTCAGGCAGGGCAACGACGAAACCCTTGGCCGCCAGCGCCTGAGCCGCCCAGCCGTAGACCTCGCGCGATCCCGAATCCCAGCCGCCGCCGTAGAAGAAGACCAGCGTCGGCACCGTCGCGGCGGGCGAGGCGCCGGTCGGGGCATAGATGTCCATCCTCTGGCGCGGGTCGTCGCCGTAAGGCTGGTCGCGGGCGACGCGTCGGGCACCCGGATCGCGGGGGCCGAGCTTGTTGAGCAGGCCCAGCGGCGAACAGGCGACAGCCAGCCCGCCCAGCAGGGTCGCCAGGGTAGCGCGGCGGGTCATAGGGGAACTCGGGATCAGCGTCATGGGACCCTAGATACGCGCGAACGGCCGATTTGGCTGCCCGGGGTGGGGGAGCGCCGGGAGCGGGTGGGGAAAAAACACCGTCTGAATAGTCTGAATGGTCTGAAATGCGCGCCTCCATCAGCCGGGTTGTGGCAACCGGACAGTATGGGTGAGGCGACGACCCGCGCGGGAAGAACGGTGCGGCAAACGGCACGGGTATTGAAACGGTTGGCGTTTCGGGCGGCGGGCATGATGGTTGCTGCCCTCAGCCCCTCGTCATCCTCCGACTTGATCGGAGGATCGGTTCTGGCACGTCGTCAGCCGTCGCGGGTGACACCGATCCTCGGGTCAAGCCCGAGGATGACGGGAGGAAGCGCGGAAGGGCCAGAAGAATAGGCCGTATACCAAGGACATGTCATTTTTTCTGTCACAAACTGTCATATAATATTTACATTGAGATCAATCGGCGCATTCTGTGCGGGAAGACGTCTGAGAGCGTCCCCTTTTTGCTGGAGGCCCACGCCCATGATCCGTACTGCCCTGTCCCTGTCCCTTGCTGCCGGTCTGGCCCTTGCGGCGGCCGTCCCCGCCTCGGCTTCGGTCGATCCGAAGACCCAGCGCGCGCCTGCCCAGGCCGTGATGATCTGTGCCGAGGATTCCGCCACCCGCGCCAGTTTCGAGCGCGAATATGGCGAGCGTCCGGTGTTCGTTTCGGCCCGAGACCTGCTGGCGGCGCGCGATGCCGGTGAGCGTTGGGAGGCCCCGCGCTGCATGACCGAGCGCGAATACGCCCGCTATGAGCGGATCAGCGAACAGCGCGCCGACCTGCGCCGCTAGACTCTTCACCCCCTGACATGACGAAGGGGACGCCGGTTTGATCCGGCGTCCCCTTTTTCACGCCCTGCAGCGATCGCTTATTCGCCGATGTGTTTGTCCAGCCAGCCGAACACCTCATTGTGCCATTGCAGGCTGTTCTGGGGCTTGAGGACCCAGTGGTTCTCGTCCGGGAAGATCAGCAGGCGGCTTTCGATGCCCTGGCGCTGCAGGGCGGTAAAGGCCGACAGGCTTTGCGAGGTCGGGATGCGGAAGTCCTGCTCGCCATGGATGACCAGCATCGGCGTGTTCCACTTGTCGACATGGTTGGCCGGGTTGAATTCCTGATAGCCGCGCGGGTTCTCCCACGGGGTGCCGCCGTTTTCCCACTCGGTGAACCACAGCTCTTCGGTGGCAAAGCCCATGCTGAAGGTGTCGAAGACGCCGTCGTGGTTGACCATGCATTTAAAGGCATTCGGCCAGTTGCCCGCGATCCAGTTGACCATATAGCCGCCGTAGGAGGCCCCGAGCGCGCAGGCCCGGTCGCCGTCGAGGAAGTCATAGGTGTCCAGCGCGTGGGCCCAGCCCTTTTGCAGGTCTTCCAGCGGGCGATCGCCCCAGTGCTGGCTGATCGAGTCGGTGAAGGCCTGGCCGTAGCCGACCGAGCCGTGGAAATCGATCATCACCACCGCATAGCCGGCGCCCGCATAGGTCTGGGGGTTCCAGCGCCACGACCAGTTGTTGCTGAAGGTGCCCTGCGGCCCGCCGTGGATCAGGAAGGCGACGGGGTATTTTTCGCCCTCGACATAGTTGGCGGGCTTGATCACCCAGGCGTGGACGGTCTCGTCGTTCCAGCCCTCAAAGGTGAACTGCTCGGCCTCACCAAAGGCCAGCTCACCCACGACGGGATTCACCTCGGTCAGGCGTCGCGGCATTTCGCGGCCCCTGTACGTCTTGAACCAGAGGTCGCCCGGCTGATCCAGCGCGGCCAGCGAATAGACGATGCCCGAGGGTGTCAGGCTGCTGGAGGCAACCGACCCCTCGCCGGTGAAGGGGATGACCGCACCATTACGGGTATCGACCGCGAACATCCGATAGTGGCCGGTGTCCTGGGCGGTGACATAGAGGGTGTTGCCGTCGGGGCCCCAGGCCAGGCTGCTGGCCGAGCGGTCCCAGTTGGCGGCGATCTGGCGGACCTGACCGGTTTCCATGTCGCGCAGCATGATGGCGAATTTGTCGGCCTCGAAGCCCGGGCGGGACATGGCGCGATAGGCCAGGGTGCGACCGTCGGGCGAGAACACCGGACCGGCATCCCAGGCGGGGTTGCTGTCGGTCAGATTGGTGAAGTCGCCGCTGTCGCTGAGGCCATCGGTCAGCCACAGGTCGAAATCGGTGCTCCACGGCTCGGTCGTGCCGGCCTCGCGGGCCGAAAAGACGATCGCCTCGCTGTCCGGCGTGAAGGCGAAATCGTCCTCGCCGCCGAACGGCTTGGAGGGGGTGTCCCCGTCAAAGCCGCGCGTGACCCAGACCGGGTTGCCCTCGGCCCGGCCATCGGCGCCCAGCGAGACGACGAACAGATGGTTCTGGGTGCCGTCCTTCCAGGTGTCCCAGTGGCGCACGAACATGCGGTCATAGACGCGGCCGGTGCTGCTGCGGGCGGCCTCGGCCTCTGACCGCTCGACTGAACAGGCGAGCGTCTCGCAGTCCGGATAGACGGCCAGCGCCACGACCAGTCGCTCGCCGTCCGGCGAGATCTTGTAGCCCTGAACGTCGAACGGCAGGTCGGTGACCTGGACCTGTTCGGTGCCCTCGGTGTCGGTGGCCCAGATCTGGTTCGAGCCCGAGCGCGACGACAGGAAATAGAGGGTGCCGCCGTCAGGGGCCCAGCGGACGGTGTTGCCCTTTTCGCCATTCGGGAACAGGGGGCGGGCCTTGGCGTCGCCGGTCAGGTCCTGAAGCCACAGGGTGGTGCCGCCGCCGCCCATGACGGGATCGACCTCGCGCACCTGATAGGTGACCCAATGACCGTCGGGCGAGACCTGCGGGTCCGACAGGCGGTTGAGGCCCAGCATGATGTCGTAGGTGAAGGGCTCTGCCCCCGTGTCCTGGGCGGTGGCCGTCGGGGCGGCGATCAGACTGATCGCCAGAACGGCTGCAGCCGCCGTGGAGCGGATCAGGGATGTCGGGAGGGATCGCATGCGCCGGACCTCTTGGGCTTGCCAGAACGTAGGAACGCAGGCGTAGCACCGCCGGGCGGCTCCGGCAAAGCCTGCTCGCACACCGCGCTTGCCCGACCGCGCGGGAGCGGCGACAACCGGATCATGACGGTGGCCCCCGATTCCCGACATATCTGCGATGTGCTGATCGCCGAGCGCGCGCCGCGGCTGACGGGCTCGGTCGGCTGGCCGGTGATCCGGCCGTTTCTCTATGCCCTGCTGGGCTATGGCAAGGCGCGCCGGATGGCCGATGCGGTGGCGCCGATGGGCGGGGCCGAGGCACTGGATTACGTCTCGAAACTGCTGGCGCTGGACGTCAAGGTGATGAACGCCGACCGGATTCCGGAAAGCGGCCGCTGTGTGATCATCAGCAACCATCCGACCGGGATTGCCGACGGCATCGCGGCCTATGACGCCATCCGCGCGCGGCGACCGGATGCGATCTTCTTCGCCAATGCCGATGCGTTGCGGGTCGCGCCGCGACTGGGGGAGGTGGTCATTCCGGTCGAATGGGTGACGTCCAAGCGCACCCGTGAAAAGACCCGCGCCACGCTGGAGGCCGCCCGCGCCGCGTTCGAGGCCGAGCGGCCCGTGGTGCTGTTCCCAGCCGGGCGGCTGGCGCGCATCGCAAAAGACGGCAGCCTGACCGACCCCGAATGGCCCCCGACCGCCGTCAGTCTGGCGCGAAAATACGGGGCGCCGGTGGTGCCGATCCATATGGCGGGGCCCTATTCGCGGCTGTTCCACCTCTTTTCCCGCATCTCGCCCGAGCTGCGCGACATCACCCTGTTTCACGAGATGCTGAACAAGGCCGGGGGCACGTTCCGCCTGACGGTCGGGCCGACCATCCCTGCCGGGCGACTGGACACCGATGCGGCGCGCGCCACCTATGCGCTGAAGGCCTATGTCGAGCGGGTCCTGCCCGGCCAGCCGGATGCCCCCTTTGCCTGAAGTGCGCGAGATCCCTTTGGCCGACGAGGTGGCGACGACCCGGCTGGGTGCGGCGCTGGCGCAGCATGTGGCGGCGGGCGAGGCCCTGCTGCTGAGCGGCGATCTGGGCATGGGCAAGTCGACTCTGGCACGGGGGCTGATCCGGGCCCTGACCCGGCCCGACGAGGATGTACCGAGCCCGACCTTCACCCTGGTGCAGTTCTATGAAAGCACGCCGCCCGTGGCCCATTTCGACCTCTACCGACTGGAGGATCCGCGTGAGATCGACGAGATCGGCCTGTATGAGGCGATCGACGACGGCGCCGTGCTGATCGAATGGCCCGAACGTCTGGGGACAGGCGGCGCCGAGGCCTTGAGCCCGGACCGGCTGTCGGTCACGCTGGAGGCCGACGGCGCGGGCCGCCGGGCGCACCTGACGGGCTATGGGGTCTGGGCCGGAAAGCTGAAGGAACTGCATGTCTGAGCGGAATGCCTTGATCGCCGATTTCCTCGCCGGAGCGGGGCTGGCCGAGGCCCGGCGCGATCCCCTGCCCGGCGACGCCTCGACCCGGCGCTATGAGCGGCTGACCACGCCTGCAGGTTCGACCCTGATGCTGATGGATCAGCCGCCAGCGACCGAGTCCCTGCCCTGTGACCCGTCGTGGACGGCGGCACAGCGTCATGCGGCCGGCTGGAACGCCGTGGCGCGGCTGTCGGCCGGACGGATCGAGGCCTTTGCCGCTGTCGCCGCACACCTGCGCTATGCGGGTCTGTCGGCGCCCGAGATCGTGGCGGTCGATGCGCCGAACGGCCTGGCGGTGATCGAGGATTTCGGCGACGACCTGTTCGCCCGGGTGATCGAGGACGGCGAGCCGCAGGCGCCGCTGTATCTGGCTGCCGTCGAGGCCATTGCGCGGCTGCACCTGACCGGCCTGCTGCCCGAGGTCATGCCCGGCCTGGGGGGCGACTGGCCGCTGCTGACCTATGACGCCATAGCCCTTCAGGGGGGTGCCGACCTGTTCGTCGAGTGGATGCCGAAACTGTACCAAGGGCTGGAGTTCGGTCCGGCGGCGCGGGACGAATGGCAGGCCGCCTGGGCACCGGTTGTGGCCATGGGCGAGGCCAGGGCCTGGGTGATGGCACATCGCGACTATCATGCCGAAAACCTGCTTTGGCTGCCGGACCGTAGCGGCCATCGCCGCGTCGGCCTGATCGACTTTCAGGATGCGGTGCTGGCCCACCCGGTCTGGGACCTGCACTCCCTGCTGCAGGACGCCCGCCGCGATGTGCCGCCGGAGTTGGAGGCGGTCGCGCTCGACTACTATTTCGACATCATGCAGGTCGACCGCGAGGAATACCGCCGCGACTATGCCGCGCTGGCTGCGCTGAACGAGGCGCGGATTCTGGGGGTGTTTGCCCGGCTGATCGCGCGGGACGGCAAGCCGCGTTATCGCCAGTTCATGCCCCGCATGTGGGGCCATCTGGAACAAAACCTGAAACGTCCGGAACTGTCGCAGGTCAGGAGTTGGTTCGACCGTCATGTTCCGAAGGAGATGCGCGGATGACGGTTCCGACCACAGCCATGGTGCTGGCGGCAGGGCTGGGCACGCGGATGCGGCCCCTTACCGATGACCGGCCCAAGGCGCTGGTCGAGGTGGGCGGTCGGGCCCTGATCGACCATGTGCTGGACCGGTTGGGTGGGGCCGGAGTGATCCGGGCGGTGGTCAATGTGCACTGGTTCGCAGACCGGCTGGAGGCCCATCTGGCGGCGCGGGGGCGCGGGCCGGAGATCGTCATTTCCGACGAGCGGGCCGAACTGCTGGAGACCGGGGGCGGTCTGAAGAAAGCCATCCCCCTTCTGGGCGATGACGCGGTGTTCGTCGCCAATATCGACAGCGTCTGGACCGACCGGGGCGATGCGCTGGCGGAGCTTGCGGCCCTGTGGGACCCGGAGCGTATGGACGCAGCCCTGCTGCTGGCGCGGCGCGAGGGGGCGATCGGCTTTGAGGGCGGCGGGGATTTCTTCCTCGGCGAGGAAGGCCAGCTGACCTTCCGGGGCGAGGCGGCCGAGGCCCCCCTTGCCTATATGGGGGTGCACATCTGTCGGCCCGGCTATGTCGCCGGAGGGCCCGACGGAGCCTTTTCGCTGAGCGGGCTGTGGCGGCGGTCGGCGGCCGAGGGGCGGCTGTTCGGCTGTGTGCTGGACGGGGAGTGGATGCACGTCGGTGACCCCGGGGCCCGCGACGAGGCCGAGGCCCGGCTGACGAACCCATGAGCCGGTTCGATCCGTTTGCGGGCGCCGGGCCGCGCTGGTGGTCCATCGAGGCGCACCGGCCGTTTCTGGAGGATCTGGCGGCGGGAGTGCTGGACTGGCTGGGCGAGGACGCACCCGAGACCCTGAGCGATGCGGTCATCCTGCTGCCCAACCGGCGCGCGGCACGGGCCTTCACCGAAGCTCTGACCCTGCTGTCGGGCGACCGTCCCGTGCTGCTGCCCCAGGTGCGCCCCTTGGGCGATCTGGAGGAGGACGAGCCACCATTCGCGCCGGGCGAGCTGGAGCTGGACCTGAAGCCCGCCATCTCGCCGCTGAAGCGCCGGTTCGAGTTGGCGCAACTGGTGGCCGCTCACCACGGGGGGGCGGTCGAGCCTTTGCGCGCGCTGGAGATGGCCGAGGCGCTGGCGGCGTTCCTGGACTCCTGCCAGATCGAGGAGGTGGCCGATCCGGCCCGGGTCGCCGATCTGGTCCATGCGGATCTGGCCGAGCACTGGCGCTCTACCGCCGCCTTCCTGGCTGTGGCGGTGGAGGCATGGCCCCGGCGGCTGGACGAACTGGGCCTGAGCGATCCGGCAGCGCGGCGGGTGACGCTGCTGAAGCGGCTGGCCGAGGCGTGGGATGAAAGGCCGCCGACCTTCCCGGTGATCGCGGCGGGATCAACGGGCACGGTGCCCGCGGCGGCGACGGTGCTGGGGGCGGTGGCGCGCGCGCCCTCGGGCTGTGTGGTGCTGCCGGGACTGGACCGGGACCTGTCGCAAACGGCGTGGGACCAGATCGCAGACGACGACGGCGAGCAGCATCCGCAGGGGGCGCTGAAACGCCTGATCGGGCGGCACGGCATTGACCGGACCGAGGTACGGGCCTGGCCCGCGCGGGACGCGGGAGAGAGCGCGCGTCTGGGCCGGGCGCGGCGTCGACTGATCGCCGAGGCGCTGAAGCCGCCGAAGTCCACCGCCGACTGGACGAAAGCCATCACAGAAATGCGCGAGGGCGGCGGCGATCCCATCGCCGAGGGGCTGGAAGGCCTGACCGCCGTCACCGCCCGCACCGAGGAGGCCGCCGCCGCGCTGGCCGCGGTGCTGATGCGGGAGGGGGTGGAGAAACCCGGGCAGACCGTTGCGCTGGTGACGCCCGATCCGCTGTTCGCCCGAAGGGTTCAGGCGCGGTTGGGGCGGTGGGGGCTGAAGGCCGACTCCTCGGCGGGTTCGCCTTTGTCGGAAACGCCGGCGGGCGTGCGGCTGGCCCAGCTGGCGCAGCTGGCCAAGGCCTTCGGGGCGGTCCCGCTGCTGGCCATTCTGAAGCATTCGTGGACGACGCTGGCCGGGGCGGACGAGATCGAGGCGCTGGAGCGCGAGGGTCTGCGTGGGGCGGGGCCCGCCGACTGGGACGCGGTGCGACGGCGGCTGGAGACCAACCGATATCGGGCCGGCAAGCGCCGCAAGGATGAAGATCAGGCGCGCATCGACACGGGCCACGGTCTGGTGGACCGGCTGGAGGGCGTGCTGTCGGCTCTGACCGGCATGGACGAGGCACCGCCCGCCGACTGGGCGCGGGTGATCTGCGAGGCGGCGGAGGCGCTGGGCGAAGGCGTTGAGATCTGGCGTGGGCCGGACGGGGCCAGCGCGGCGCGGCTGATGGCGGCCCTGATGACCGAGGGCGCGGAGGCGGGCGTGCTGAACGCCTCCGCCTTTGCGGAACTGCTGGGCCGGCTGATGGGCGCGGAGGTGGTGCGCACGGGCGGCGACGCGCATCTGCGTCTGAGAATTCTGGGCGCCATCGAGGCGCGGCTGGTCCGGGCCGACCGGGTCATTCTGGCGGGGCTGGAGGAGGGGGTGTGGCCGCGCGGCGGGGGGACGGATCCGTTCCTCTCCCGGCCCATGCGCAAGACCCTGGGCCTGCCGCCGCCCGAGCGCCGCATCGGCCTGTCGGCCCACGACTTCGCCCAGATCGCCTGCGCGCCGGAGGTCTATCTGTTGCACACGGAGCGGCGGGACAATCAGCCGTCGGTGAAGTCGCGCTGGCTGTGGCGGCTCGAGACGCTGGTGCGCGGGGCGTTCCCGGAGGCGCCGCGCCTGCCGCAGCGGCCGGACCTGCATGATCTGGCCCGGCGGCTGGACGCGCCCGACGCCGATCCGCCGCAGACCCTGAAGCCCGCCCAGCGCCCCGCCCCGACGCCGCCCGTCGCGGCGCGCCCTGACAAGATGTCGGTGACGCGGGTGGAGGAATGGGTGCGCGATCCCTACGCCACCTACGCCCGCTTCGTGCTGAACCTGCACCAGATGGAGCGCCCCGACGAGCGGGTGGACGCCCGCCTGCGCGGCACGGCCATCCACAGTGCGCTGGAGGTATTCGCCCGCGAGTGGGAGACGTTGGGTGAGACCGGGGCGCAGGACCGGTTCCTGACGCGCTATCTGGACGAGCTGGAGGCGGCGGGCATGACCCCGGCGGCACTGGCCCGCGAACGGGCACTGGGCGCGCGCATGGCGGACTGGGTGACCGGGTTCGAGCGCGACCGCCGGGCCGGGCGGCCCCATGTGGCGTTGGAGGCCTACGGCGAGTGGTCGCCCATCGAGGGCTTCCTGCTGACCGCCCGGGCCGACCGCATGGAGGTGGCCGAGGGCCGCCTGTCGGTGATGGACTACAAGACCGGCGCGCCGCCGTCGAAGAAACAGGTTGAGAGCGGTTTCAACGCCCAGCTGTCCCTGACCGCCGCCATCGCTCGCGAGGGCGGGTTCGGGGCCGTGCTGAAGGCCGAGCCGGACGACCTTCTGTATGTGCGCCTGACCGGGCGAGACCCGGCGGGCGAGATCATGGATCGCAACGGCGAGGCGGGGGCCCCCGCCCTGGCCGATGAGGCGGTGGAGGGGCTGAGGCAACGCATCCGGCAGTACGCCAGCCCGAGCCAGCCCTACCGCTCGCGCATCGCGCCCCAGTTCGCCCAGGCGCGGGTGTCGGACTATGACCATCTGGCCCGGGTGGCCGAATGGTCCACGGCGGCGGAGGATGAGGGATGACGCGCTCCCCCCAGGCCATCGCCGCCGATCCGGCGGTCAACGCCTTCGTCATGGCCAACGCCGGGTCGGGCAAGACCACGACCCTGGTCAACCGGGTGGCGCGGCTGCTGCTGGCCGGGTCGGCGCCCGGCGCGATCCTGTGCCTGACCTTCACCAAGGCGGCGGCGGCGGAGATGCAGCGGCGTCTGTACGAGCGGCTGGGCGACTGGGCGGTGGCCGGCGACGCGCGGCTGAGGGACCAGCTGGCCGAGCTGGAGGAGCGCGCGGCCGACAGCTTCGACGCCCATGACCTTTCGCGGGCCCGCGCCCTGTTCGCAAGGGCGCTGGAGACGCCGGGCGGGCTGAAGATCCAGACCATCCACGCCTTCTGCGAGCAGCTGCTGCGGCGCTTTCCGGTGGAGGCGGAGGTCTCGCCCCTGTTCCGCGTCATCGACGAGGCCGAGGCCGCCGACATCCGCCGCCGTGCCCGCGACCGGGTGGCGCTGGCCGACGACATTGCGGGGCTGGCGGGCGCCTATCTGCACATGGCGGGAAAGCTTTCCCAGCCCGATTTCGAGGCCATGTTCGACCGGTTCGAGTCCAAGCGGGCCGAGCTGACCGCCTATGTGGCCGAGGACGGCGGGGCGGCGACCCTTCAGGACCGGGTGGCGGCCTCGGTGGGGCTGGAGGGATGGACCGAGCCGGAGGCGGCGGAGCACGCGGCGGTGACGGCGCCGGACTTCGACGCGGCGGCCTGGCTGGACGCGGCGGCGGCTTGCGCGCGGGGCGGCGAAAAGGGCGACCAGCCCATGGGGCTGAAGCTTCAGGCGGTGGCCGAGGCGGTGCTGGCCGGCGAGGCGCCGGTCGATGCGGCGCGCGAGATCTTCTTCACCGGCACGGGCGAGCCTCGCAAGCGGCTGGGCACCAAGGCGGTGGACCCGGCGACCCTGGACTGGCTGGCGCGCGAGCAGGCGCGGCTGGCCCAGCATTTCGAGCGGGCCCGGGCGGCCAGGGTGGCGCTGGACACGGTCTCCGCGCTGGTGCTGGCCTATGCCTATGGCCGGTCCTATGAGACGGCCAAGGCCACGACCGGTGCGCTGGACTTCGCAGACCTGATCCAGCGGGCGCGGCATCTGCTGACCGACGGGCCGGGCGCGGCCTGGGTGCTCTACAAGCTGGACGGCGGCGTCGATCACGTGCTGGTGGACGAAGCGCAGGACACCTCGCCCGAGCAATGGAGCATCGTGCGCGCCCTGACCGCCGAGTTCTTCACCGGGGCCGGATCGCGGGACGGGACAGCGCGCACCGTCTTCGTGGTGGGCGACGAAAAGCAGTCGATCTTCTCGTTCCAGGGGGCCGCGCCCGAGCGACTGGCGGCCGAGGCGCAGGACTATGACCGGGCTATCACCGGCGTGGGCGGGGTGTTTCAGGGGGTGGAGCTGCTGCAGTCCTGGCGCTCCACCGCCGAGGTGCTGGCCGCCGTGGACGCGGTGTTCGCCGAGCCGGCCCTGGCCCGCGCCCTCAGCCCCGGCCGGGGCGAGGCGGGCGAGGACGCCGCCGCCCTGATCCGGCATCAGGCCGCGCGCGCCGACGGGCTGGCGGGGACCATCGACCTGTGGCCGCCGCTGCAGGACGAGACCGACGAAGAGCGCCGCGCCTGGGACGAACCGCTGGACGCCTCGACCGCGCGGGGCGCGCGCCGCCGGGTGGCCGAGCGCATCGCCGACGAGATCAGGACCTCAGTGGAGGCCGGGCACGCGGTGCACGACAAGAAGGCCGGCCTCCGCCCGATGGACTGGGGCGATGTGCTCATTCTGGTGCGCAAACGCGGACCCATGTTCGAGGAGGTGCTGCGGGCGCTGAAGCAGCGGGGCGTGCCGGTAGCGGGAGCCGATCGGCTGACCCTGTCGGCCCATCCGGTGTTCCAGGACCTGCTGGCGCTGGGGCGGGTGGCCCTGCAGCCCGCCGACGATCTGACGCTGGCGGGGGTGTTGCGTTCGCCCCTGTGCGACCTGTCGGAAGAGGCGCTGTTCGAACTGGCTCATGGCCGCGAGGGCTCGCTGTGGGGCGTGCTGAACGCGCGGGCCGGGCAGGATCCGACGCTGGCGGAGGCGCGGGACCTGATCGCCGATTTCCGCGAGGCGGCGCGCGTCATGACGCCGTTCGACCTTTACGGCCGCCTGCTGAACCGGCTGGACGGGCGGGGCCTGAGCGTGCGGCAGCGGTTCCTGACCCGGCTGGGATCCGAGGCGGCCGACGCCATGGACGCCTTCCTTGATCAGGCGCGCGCGGCGGAGGGGCGAGGTCCGGCCGATCTGGAACGGTTCTGCCACCTGCTGGCCTCGCTGGACCAGACCATCAAGCGCGAGATGGATGAGCCGCGCGGCGAGGTGCGGGTGATGACAGCGCATTCGTCCAAGGGGCTGGAGGCGCCGGTGGTGATCCTGCCCGACGTGATCTTCGAGGAGCCCCGGGGCGACGCCCTGCTGGAGACGGAAGGCGGCGCCTTCCTGTGGTGCGGCTCGTCCGGCGAGGACTGCGCCGCGTCGCAAATGGCGCGGGACGCGCGCAAGCGGCGGGGCGAGGAGGAGTCGCTGCGGCTGCTCTACGTGGGCCTGACCCGGGCGCGGGACCGGCTGATCGTCACGGGACGCTACGCCTCCAACCGCAAGCTGGAGAATCTGAAGGCGTGGTGGGCGCCGATCCTGTCCGCCTTCGAGCGGCTGGAGGGGGTGCGCGAGGTGAAGACCGCCACGGGCGAGGCCCGGCGGTACGGCGCTGATCCGGTGGCCATGGCGCGGACCGCCGCGCCAGCCGTCGCCGTCCCGCCGCCGCCGGCCTGGCTGACCACCGCGCCTCGGGCCGAGGCGCCGGAGCGTCGCATGGCCCCGGGCCGGATGGAGGACGCCGCGCGCACGCCCGCGCCGTCGCCCCTGTCGTGGGTCGGCGGCGGGCTGGGCCGCTGGCGGCGCGGGGAGCTGATACACCGCCTGCTGGAGCGGTTGCCCGACGTGGCGCCCGATCGGCGGGGCGCGGCGGCAGTCGCCCTGCTGGCGGGGGAGCCCGATCTGGAGGCGGCGCAGAAGGCCGAGATGGCCGCGGCGGCGCTGGGGGTCCTGGACGATGCCCGCTTCGCCGAGGTATTCGGCCCGGCCTCCCGGGCGGAGGTGGCGCTGTCCGGTTCGGCGCCGGAGCTGCCCGCGGGCGTGGTGGTGTCGGCACGGCTGGACCGGCTGGTGGTGACGCCCCGGCGGGTGCTGGTGATCGATTTCAAGACCAACCGCCCGGCGCCGGACCGCGTCGAGGACGCCGATCCGGCCTATGTGCGCCAGTTGGCGATCTACTGGGCCGTGCTGCGGCGGCTGTATCCCGAGCGGACGGTCGAGGCCGCGCTGGTGTGGACCGACGGGCCACGCCTGACGCCGGTTCCCGAAAGCCTGATGCGGCAGGCGCTTCACGCGCTTGTGCCCGCCCTGTAGTCTTCACCTTGAACGGGACGGGATTCGTCCCACATCCGATAGCCGAGGGGCGCCCGCCGCCCCGCCTGCAGAGAGCCTCCCCATGACGACGATCAAGGTCACCGACGACAGCTTCGAGACCGATGTGCTGAAGGCCTCCACCCCCGTGCTGGTCGACTTCTGGGCGGAATGGTGCGGTCCCTGCAAACAGATCGGACCGGCGCTGGAACAGATCGCCGACGAAATGGCCGGTCAGGTCACCGTCGCCAAGCTGAACATCGACGACAGCCCCATGACCCCGTCGAAACTGGGCGTGAAGGGCATCCCGACCCTGATGCTGTTCAAGGACGGCCAGATGACCTCGATGAAGGTCGGCGCCATCCCCAAGGGCAAGATCGCCGAATGGCTGGCCGAACAGGGGATCGGCACCGCCGCAGCCTGAGGGCTAGACCGGCCAGGTGTCCTCGGACGCGGCCAGCACTTCCCCCGCCAGATAGAGCGAGCCGCAGATGATGATGCGGCCGGCGCCGAGGTCGAGCGCGCGGCGGACCGCCTCGTCCACGCTGTCGGCGGGCATGGCGCCCAGCCCCTGACCCCGGGCCACAGCCGCCAGCGCCTCGGCCGGGACGGCCGCGCCCTCGAAATCGACGGTGATGACTGGTGCATCCAGCAGGCGCAGGGTCTGGAAAAAGCCGCCCGCATCCTTTGAGGCCAGCAGGGCGACGATCAGGGCCATGGGCCGGGGATCCCGACGCTGACGCTCCAGCAGGGCCTCCGACAGGGCGCGGCCTGCGTGGGGATTGTGACCGCCGTCCAGCCACAACTCGGCCCCTGCAGCCTCTGCGCGGGTGCCATAGGGCCCGGCCTTCAGCCGCTGCATGCGGGCGGGCCAGACGGCCGAGGTCAGACCGGCCTCGATGGCGTCCACGGTCAGGCCGAGGTCGAGCGCGGCGGCGACCGCCAGACCGGCATTGTCGATCTGGTGCGGGCCCGTAAGGTTCGGCAGGGGCAGGTCCAGCAGCCGGTCGGCGCCCTGGAAGACCAGCCGCCCGTGTTCGACAAAGGCGTCGATGTCCTCGCCCATGACCGACAGGGCGACGCCATTACGGGCCGCGACCCGGCCGATGACGTCGCGGGCGACCTCGGGCTGGCGGGCAACCACAGCCCGCCCCCCCCGCTTCAGAATGCCGGCCTTTTCACCCGCAATCCTTGCCAGATCGGTGCCGAGGAACTCCGCATGGTCATGGTCCACCGGGGTGATGACGGCCAGCTGCGGCACCGGCAGGACATTGGTGGCGTCCAGCGATCCGCCCAGCCCGACCTCGATCAGGGCCAGATCGGCGGGCACCTCGCTCATGGCGACAAAGGCTGCCGCCGTGGTGCTTTCGAACACGGTCGCCTCGCCCGGGATGGCCTCGATCCGGTCGAGGATGGCGTCCAGCGCCGCATCGCTGATCAGGCTGCCAGCCAGCCGGACGCGCTCATTGAACCGCACCAGATGCGGCGAGGAATAGACGTGGACCCGCAAGCCCGCCGCCTCGGCCATGGCGCGCAGGAAGGCGATGGTCGAGCCCTTGCCATTGGTCCCGGCCACATGGACCACAGGCGGCAGGCTCAGCTGCGGATCGCCCAGCGCCGCGCACAGGGCGGTCATCCGCTCAAGCGACAGGTCGATCCTTTGGGGATGCCGGGCCCGCAGTCGCGCGGAGATCGGGTCCACGGCGGTCAGGCCGCCTTGCGGCCGTCCATCAGCATGGACAGGATCTGACCCAGCACGCGGGGCAGGTCGGCACGGGGGACGACGCGGTCCACCATGCCTTTTTCCTGCAGATATTCAGCGCGCTGGAAGCCGGGGGGCAGTTTCTCGCGGATGGTGGCCTCGATCACGCGCGGGCCAGCAAAGCCGATCAGGGCGCCGGGCTCAGCCAGGTGGACATCGCCCAGCATGGCATAGCTGGCGGTCACACCGCCGGTGGTGGGATCGGTCAGCACCACGATGAAGGGCAGGCGCTGGGCCTTCAGGTCCTGGATGGCCAGGGTGGTGCGGGCCATCTGCATCAGGCTGAGCGCGCCCTCCTGCATGCGGGCGCCGCCGGCGGCGGTGTAGCAGACCAGCGGCACCTTGCGTTCGATGGCAGCCTCGGCGGCAGCGATGAAGGCCTCGCCCGCAGCCATGCCCAGCGAACCGCCCATGAAGGTGAAGTCCTGCACGATCACGACGGCCGGGCTGCCGCCCACCTCGCCATAGCCGATGGCCATGGTGTCCCGACGTCCCGAGGCCTTGCGCGCGGCAGCCAGACGGTCGCGATAGGGCTTGCCGTCCGAGAAGTTCAGCGGGTCCTCGGGCACCTCGGGGGTGTCGATGGGTTCGAACGCGCCGTCGTCAAAAGTGTAGCGCAGCCGCGTCGGCGCATTGATGCGCATATGGCGGCCGGTGGGCGTGACCCACAGGCTGGTCTCGAGGTCCGACCGATACAGCATCTCGCCCGTATCGGGGTCCTTGACCCACAGATTGTCGGGCGTGTCGCGGCGGCCGACGATCTTGCGCACCCCGGGCGCGAAGCGGCTCAGCCAGCCCCCCCTTGCTTGTGCCGGGGGACGCGCGGGCGGTTGCGGACGGTCGGGGGTCTTGCGATCAGCCATGGGCGGTCTTCTACACGATTTCGGCGGCGCGCGCGTTATGCACGGCGTGCGACAGGTCCCGGGCAAGGGACAGAACGTCGGCCACCGGATCACGGTTCTCGGTCACGGCGGCCTCGATGCGGTCGACAAGCGCCGAGCCAACCACCACCGCATCGGCAACGCGGGCGATTTCAGCGGCGCGTTCGGGTGTCTTGACGCCAAAGCCGACCGCGACGGGCAGGCCGGTCGCGTTGCGCACACGGTCCACGGCAGGCGCGACATCGCCGGCGACGGCTTCCTTGACCCCGGTCACACCGGCGACCGAGACATAATAGACAAAGCCCGAGGTGCCGCGCGCGATGACCTTCAGCCGGTCATCGTCCGAGGTCGGCGTGGCCAGCCGGATCAACGACAGGCGGGCTGCATCCATGGCTTCGACCAGATCGGCGGATTCCTCGGGCGGGCAATCGACGATGATCACGCCATCCACGCCTGCCGCATCGGCCGCCTCGGCAAAGGCCTGATAGCCCATCTGTTCGACCGGGTTCAGATACCCCATCAGGATCAGGGGGGTGTCAGCATTCCCCTCGCGGAACCGGCGCGCCAGCTCCAGCGTGCCCTTCAGCGTCAGGCCCGACTTCAGCCCGCGCAGGGCGGCGCGCTGGATGGTCGGCCCCTCGGCCATGGGATCGGAAAAGGGAAAGCCCAGCTCCAGCACATCGGCCCCGGCCTCGACCAGACCGTTCAGGATGTCGAGCGTGGCCCCGGGCGACGGATCGCCCGCCATGACATAGGCGACAAAACCCGCCCGACCCTCGGCCTTCAGCGAAGCAAATCGGGCGTCAATACGGGCGGTGGTCACAGCTCCACCCCCAGATGCTTCGCGACCGAGAAGATGTCCTTGTCGCCGCGACCGCACAGGTTGAGGACCACGTTTCCGCCCTTGCCGACCTCGGCCGCGACCTCGCCGACGCGGGCCAGGGCGTGGCTGGGCTCCAGCGCAGGGATGATGCCCTCCAGCTTCGAGCACAGCTGGAAGGCCTCCAGCGCTTCGGCGTCGGTGGCGGCGCGGTATTCGGCGCGGCCCGTCTGGTGCAGCCAGGCGTGCTCCGGGCCGATGCCCGGATAGTCGAGGCCCGCCGAGATCGAGTGCCCCTCCAGGATCTGGCCGTCGTCGTCTTGCAGCAGATATGTGCGGTTGCCGTGCAGCACGCCGGGGCGGCCGCCCTGCAGGCTGGCGGCGTGGGAATTGCCCTCCAGCCCCAGACCCGCGGCCTCGATGCCGATCAGGCGCACACCCTCATCGCCGATGAAGGGGTGGAACAGGCCAATGGCATTGGAACCGCCGCCGATCGCCGCCACACAGGCGTCGGGCAGGCGACCGGTGCGGGCCAGCATCTGTTCCCTGGCCTCGCGCCCGATGACGCTCTGGAAGTCGCGGACCATGGCCGGATAGGGGTGCGGACCCGCCGCCGTACCGATGATGTAGAAGGTGTCGCCGACGTTCGAGACCCAGTCGCGCATGGCCTCGTTCATGGCCTCCTTCAGCGTCGCGCGGCCATTGGTGACGGGCCGCACCTCGGCCCCCAGCAGCTTCATGCGGAAGACATTCGGCGCCTGACGCTCGATGTCGGCAGCGCCCATATAGACGATGCAGGGCAGGCCGAACCGGGCACAGACGGTTGCGGTCGCCACGCCGTGCTGGCCGGCGCCGGTCTCGGCGATGATGCGGGTCTTGCCCATGCGGCGGGCCAGCAGGATCTGGCCCATGCAGTTGTTGATCTTGTGCGCGCCGGTGTGATTCAGCTCATCGCGCTTGAACCAGATATTGGCGCCACCGTGATGCTCGGTCAGCCGCTCGGCAAAATAGAGGGGGCTGGGTCGACCGACATAGTGGGTCAGGAAGTCGTCCAGCTCGGCCTGGAACGACGGATCGGCGCGCGCCGCGTCCCAGGCCGCTTCCAGCTCGTGGACGGCGGGCATCAGGGTTTCGGCGACGAACCGGCCGCCGAACGGACCGAACCGGCCCTCGGCGTCAGGCCAGGTGTAAGCGTTTGAGAGCGAAGCGTTCACGATGACTGTTTCCCGGGGAGGGTACCTACGGCCTCAAGAAAGGCACGGATGAGGGCGGGTTCCTTAACACCCGGCGCGCGCTCGACGCCAGAGGACACATCGACCATGGGTGCGCCGGACAGCCGCACCGCTTCGACCACATTGCTCGGGTTCAACCCCCCCGCGAGGAACCACGGACGCGGCAGATCCGCCCCCCTGAGCAGCGTCCAGTCGAAGCTCAATCCCATCCCGCCGGGCAGGGCGGCGTCTGCCGGGGTGCGGGCGTCGAACATCATGTGATCGGCCACCGGGGCCCAGTCGGCGACCGGCGTCAGGTCGTCAGGCCCCGAGACCGGCAGGCATTTGATGATCCCGGCCCCGGTGCGTGCTCGCACCGCCTCCGCCCGCTCGGGCGTCTCATGGCCGTGCAGCTGGATGAAGTCGGGGGCGACATGCCGGGTCAGGGCGGCCAGCAGGGCATCGTCGGGATCGACCGTCACCACCACGACCTTCGCGCGGCGGTCCTGCATCAGGCCGGTCTGGTCCAGCAGGCGTCGCGCGTCTTCGGGCGCGAGATGGCGCGGGCTTTTCTCGAACGCCACCAGACCGACGAAGGCGGCGCCGGCTTCGACAGCGATGGTCAGGGTTTCAGGCGTTGTCAGCCCGCAGATCTTGGCCAAGGTCATGGCGGTCAGGTGAACCGGCGGGTCCCGGCGGTCAAGCGAAGATCAGGGCGATCTGCTCCGGGCTCAGCAGCCGCCATTCGCCCGGGGGCAGGTCGTCGGGCAGGGTCAGGGCGCCGACCCGCTCGCGGTGCAGCGTCTCGACGTGATTGCCCACGGCCGCGAACATGCGCCGCACCTGATGATAGCGCCCCTCGGTCACCGTCAGGGTCGCCTCGGTCGGGGTGATGACCTCGAGGATGGCGGGCGACAGGGGCTTGTCCTCGCCCTCCAGCACCAGCTCGCCCGAAGCGAACAGGGCATCTTCGCCGCCCTCCAGCGGACGGGCCAGGGTGGCGCGATAGACCTTGGCCACATGGCGTTTGGGGCTGATGATCCGGTGCAGCAGGACCCCGTCGTCGGTCAGCAGCAACAGGCCGGTGGTCTGCTTGTCCAGCCGTCCGACGGTCGAGATGGCCGGGTCGCGCCGGCGCCAGCGCCCCGGCAGCAGGTCGAACACCAGCGCCCCGTCCTCCTTGTGCGAACAGGTCATGCCCAGCGGCTTGTGCATCATCATCACCAGCCCCGGCAGGGGATCGAGCGGTTCGCCGTCGATCTCCATCCGCGACGGCAGGTCGGGCGAAAGCGCGATCCGCTTCGACACATCGGTCAGGTCCACCCCGTCCAGCACAATGCCGCCGGCCTTGGCCATCCGCGCCATTTCGGTGCGCGAGCCATAGCCGAGCGAGGACAGCAGGCGGTCGACACGGGCGGTGGGGGTCTTCACTTCTTCGCCTCGATGATCTTGTAGCCCTCGCCTTCGACCACGGCCCGCACTGCCTTGAAGGCCGACTTCAGCCCAGCCTCGTACGGCAGGTGCCGGTTGGCGACCATCCACAGCATGCCCCCGGTGCGCAGCGACTTCGCCGCCCGGTCGATGAAGGCCTGACCCAGCGCCCGGTCTTCGGCTCCGCCGTCGTGGAAGGGCGGATTGGCGACGACGAAATCCAGATCGGTCAGGCTGTCCAGCGTGCGCACATCGGCCCACAGGTGCCGGGCGCGCGGGTCGGTCAGGTTGCGTCGCGCCGCCTCGACCGCGCGCCGATCCAGATCGATCAGGGTCAGTTCGGAGACCGCTTCCTGCGCCAGCACCGCCTGCCCCAGCGCGCCATGGCCACAGCCAAAGTCCGCGCCCCGCCCCTTCAGACTCTCCAGGTGCCGGATCAGCAGGGCCGTGCCCGGATCGACCCGGTCCCAGGCGAACAGGCCCGGCTGAGTCCAGATGCCGGACTCCGGATCCTGTCGCAGGGCACCCGCCTTGATCGACACCTCGATCCCGGTCAGCGCGTCCGGTCGCGTCGCCAGACACCGCTTGTGGTGGGCCTTGGAGACGACCTCGCAGTCGACCCCGAAGCCCTTCAGCTCCTTCGCCAGCCGGGCGCCGCCCCTGGTCTTGGGCGCCATGACATCGAGGCGACCGCCCGGCTTCAGGGCCCGCAGCACCAACGCCAGCGTATAGCGCCGCTCTATGGCACCGGCGGGGGCATGGACCACGGCCTGATCCGCGCTTTCGGGCGCCAGATCTTCCAGCACGGCCGCGCCGGGCACGCGGGGCGAGACCTGCACCGCATCGGTGGGCGGATCGAAGACGAGCGGCGGGCGACCGAAGATCAGGCTGTTCATAAGGCGGCCTATAGCGGCAATTGTCGCCCCGGGCACGGGTGACACGTCCGGCCCCATCCGGCAGAACCGGGCATGGCCTGTGATTCGTCCGCCAGCCGGAGCCTTCCGGACACCCGCGCCCTCCTGCAGCGTATCTGGGGCCATGACGACTTTCGCGGCCTGCAGGCCCCGGCGATCCGGGCGGTGCTGGACGGGCGCGATGTGCTGGCGGTGCTGCCGACCGGCGGCGGCAAGAGCCTGTGCTACCAGATCCCGGCCCTGATGCGGCCCGGACTGGCGCTGGTGGTCTCGCCCCTCATTGCCCTGATGAGCGACCAGGTGGCGGCGCTGGACCAGTTGGGCGTGCCCGCCGCGCGGCTGGATTCCTCGCTCGATTCCGACGCCCGCGCGGCGCTGTGGAGCCGGATACGGGCGGGCGAGATCAAGCTGCTGTACGTCTCTCCCGAAGGTCTGGCCCAGTCGTATCTGCTGGACCGGCTGGCCGAGCTGGACCTGTCGCTGATCGCGGTCGATGAGGCCCACTGCGTCTCCCAATGGGGCCATGATTTCCGCCCTGACTATCGCAATCTGGGGCGGCTGAAGGCGCGCTTTCCCCATGTGCCGACCGTGGCGCTGACCGCGACCGCCGATGCCCGCACCCGCGCCGACATCCTGCAGTCGCTGAACATCGGGGCGGCCGAGGTGTTCGTCGACAGTTTCGCCCGTCCGAACCTGCGCCTTTCAGCCCTGCCCAAGGCGGGCGGACAGGCGAAAACCGAGGCCCAGGTGGTCGAGCTGGTCGAGGCCCGGCGCGGCGTATCCGGCGTCGTCTATTGCGGATCGAGGAAGGGCTGCGAGCGGCTGGCCGAGGCGCTGGCTGGCGCCGGTCACGACGCGGTCGCCTATCATGCGGGCCTTGAGACGCGCGAGCGCCATGACCGGCTGACCCAATTCCTCGAGGCCGATCAGGGGGTGATGGTGGCGACCATCGCCTTTGGCATGGGGGTCGACAAGCCGGACGTCCGCTATGTGCTGCACGCCGACCCGCCCGGCTCGCTTGAGGCCTACTGGCAGGAGGTCGGACGCGCCGGGCGCGACGGCGATCCGGCCGAGGGGATCACCCTTTACGGTTCGGCCGATGTGGCATGGTCGCTGAAGCGACTGGACGGCAGCCCCATGGACGCCGAGGTCATGGCCGCCCAGCGCCGCAAGGTCTGGCAGCTGTATGGCATGCTGGACGGGGCCGTCTGCCGGCCGCAGGCGGTGCGCCACTACTTCGGGGAAGAGGGCGCCGAGCCCTGCGGTGTCTGCGACCTGTGCCGCAGCCCGCCCGAACAGGTCGCCATGACGACCGAGGCGCAAAAGGCCCTGGCCGCCGTCCACCGGCTGGAGGGCCGCTATGGCCGGGGCCGGGTCATCGACCATCTGACCGGACGCCAGAAGGACGGGGAGGGTCTGGGTCAGGGCCTGTCGACCTGGGGCATAGGGCGCGACCTGCCGGTCAGCGAATGGCGCCGCATTCTGGATCATCTGGTGTTCGAGGGCCTGCTGATCGAGGACCCGAACGACGGACGTCCCCTGATCGGCCTCGGCGATCCGGAGGCCGTGCGGGCCGTCTATCGCGGCGCCCATGAGGTGCGGCTAAGGCGCGAAGCCCCGCAGGCGGCGCGATCCGCCGGTAGGCGGGCCCCGGCGACCGACCTTGTGGCGCGGCTGCCCGCCGGGGCACGTGAGCGGTTCGAGGCGCTCCGCGCCTGGCGTCGCGAAGTGGCCCATGCCCAGGGTGTGCCGCCCTATGTCATCTTTCAGGACCGCACCCTGCTGGCGCTGGCCGAAGCGCGACCCGCCAGTCTGGATGCCCTGTCGAGCGTGCCCGGGATCGGCAAGTCCAAGCTGACCACCTATGGCCGGGCCGTGCTGGATGTTCTTGCCCGGACGCACGACGTCGAGGCCGCCTGAGCTCCGGATCAGGCTCAGGGGTTGCCTAAGAACTCGTCGACCGCCGCCATGAAGCGCACCGGCTGGTCGATCATCACCATGTGTTCGGCCCCCTCGATCGGCACCAGCCGCGCCGGCCGCCTGAGGCCCCGGTAGGCCTGTTGCCAGGACGATTGCAGCTGATAGCGGGGCGAGTCCTCGCGACGGCTCCAGCCATAGACCACGGTCACCGGCACATTGATGCGCGCCAGATTGGGGCGCAGATCGACGGTCATGACTTCATACAGGCTTTGCGCCAGCACCCGCGCATCGCCCCCCTGCCAGCCGACCCAGGCCTCCAGCGCGCCAGCGGTAGAGCCCATGCCCTCGGCCCAAGGCTGACGGGCCAGGGCGTCGTCGCCGAGGAACAGCACGGCCTGATAGGCGACGGCGGCGATCGGCTCCAGATCCTGTCCGGTGGCCCGGTCATCGACCAGCGATGGAAAGAAGGGCGCGGCGTCGACGATCATGATCCGTCCCAGGTCGACCCCCGGATCGGACGCCAGTCTGAGGGCGATCTGCCCCCCCATGGAATGGCCGATGACGGCCGGGTCGCGTAGACCCCGGGTGCGGATATAGCGGGCCACCTCGGCGGCGACCGGGCCTGCGACCAAGCCGCGTCCGTTGTCGCCCGCCCCCAGTTCTCCAAAGCCACGCACCGACACCAGATGCACCCGGTGCGTCCGGCTGAGCCGCTCGGCCACCGGCTCCCAGACCAGGGCAGTCGAGGCGAGGCCCGGAATCAGGATCACGTCGCGCACCGGCTGTTTCGGATCAGCGGGCGTGCGAACCTCGACGACGATCCGGTCCGAGGTGAACCGCGCCTGCTGAGCGGCAGTTCTGACAGGCTGGCCGGGCACTTCGGTCGCGGGCGCAAACCGGCCAGGCGCAGGTGCCAGTTCGGGGCCGGTCGCCAGCGGCGTCGCCAGCGCAAGCATCAGACTGGTCAGGGCAAGCAGGGAGATCATGAAGCCATCCTCATCAGGAACGCGGCCCGGATGAGGCAGATCATCCGGCTCTTGCCAAATTTGCGTGATCGGCCTCTTCTGTCACCGGATCTTCTTGGGGGAGACACCGATGCTGACTTCGATCCTCACTGCCCTGGCCCTCGGCCTGATGCCCGTTGCCGACCAGGACCCGCCGATTTCAACCGCGCCCGTCACCGACTGGCATCCCTTTTCCCGCAACGCCACCACGGCCTATCTGGCCGATGCCGGCCAGATCGTGACGACCGAAGGAGGCACCCGCGTGCGGATGGCCCGCGTCCCGCTGACTGGCAGCGATTTCAGCCACGAGATCGACACCTACGCCTTCCGCTGTGGCAGCCGCGAAATCCGCTTCCTGGCCACGGACAGCTACGACGGCAGGGGCGAGCTGACCGACCGCTACGAGGAAACCATCGAAGAGTGGGACACGGTCAATGAGGGCACCAATTACGGCTTCCTCTATGAGGTGGTCTGCAATGAAAAGCGCTCCGCCCAGGGATCCTACCCGACCGTGACCGCCTTCATCGGCCAGACCCGCTAACGCCTAGACGTCGACGGCGGCGTCGAGGGCGTTTTCCTGGATGAACTCGCGGCGCGGCTCGACGACATCGCCCATCAGCTTGGCGAACAGGTCATCGGCCTCGTCGGCCTGATTGACCTGCACCTTCAGCAGGGTGCGGGCATTGGCGTCCAGGGTGGTCTCCCACAGCTGGTCCGGGTTCATTTCGCCCAGACCCTTGTAGCGCTGGATCGACAGGCCCTTGCGGCCCGATTCCAGCACCACGGAAAACAGGTCCAGCGGGCCCCGCACGGTCGCCGTCCGCTCCTTGCGGCGGTAGGTTGCGGGCACGTCAAAGACCCCGTCAAAGGCGTGGGCGCGCTCGCCCAGACGACGCGCATCCAGCGAACGGATCAGTGCCTCTTCCAGCACAATGGTCTCGGCCACGGCGCGGCGGACGCGATTGAAGACCACAGCCCCCTGATCCCCTGGCGCCCCGCTCCACGGGCCGTCGCCCTCTTCGGCATAGCGGTCCAGCCCGGTCGAGACCCGGTCCAGCAGGGCCTGATCCAGCGGCGCGTTCTCGTCGAACAGGCCGCCCAGCGCCGCCTGTTCGATGGCGAAGGCCGGGGCGCGCTGCGACAGGCGATCCACGCTGGCCTTGAAGGCCTTGGCCTCGCGCGTCAGTCCCTGCAGGTCCATGCCGGTACGACGTTCGCCACCTTCCAGATCGAGAGTGGCCTCGCTGACGCCCTCCTCGATCAGATAGGCGTCCATCTCGGACTGGTCCTTCAGATAACGGCCGTGCTTGCCCTTGGTCACCTTGTAGAGCGGCGGCTGGGCGATGAAGACATGGCCGCGCTCGATCAGTTCGGGCATCTGGCGATAGAAGAAAGTCAGCAGCAGGGTCCGGATGTGGGCGCCGTCGACGTCGGCGTCGGCCATCAGGATGATCTTGTGATAGCGCAGCTTGTCGGCGTTGAAGTCGTCGCGACCGATGCCGGTGCCCAGCGCCAGGATCAGCGTCCCGATCAGGTCGGACGACAGCATCCGGTCAAAGCGTGCCCGCTCGACATTCAGGATCTTGCCGCGCAGGGGCAGGACGGCCTGGTTCTCGCGGTTGCGCGCCTGTTTGGCCGAGCCGCCGGCGGAGTCGCCCTCGACGATGAAGAGTTCGGACTTGGCCGGATCGCGTTCCTGACAGTCGGCCAGCTTGCCGGGCAGGCTGGAGATTTCCAGCGCCGACTTGCGCCGGGTCAGGTCGCGGGCCTTGCGCGCGGCTTCGCGGGCAGCAGCGGCCTCGACAATCTTGGCGACCACCAGCTTGGCCTCGACCGGATGCTCCTCGAACCAGGTCGACAACCCTTCCGAGCACAGGCCCTCGACCGCCGGACGAACCTCGGACGAGACCAGCTTGTCCTTGGTCTGGCTGGAGAATTTGGGATCGGGCACCTTGACCGACAGGACGCAGGTCAGACCTTCGCGCGCGTCCTCGCCCGAGACCGAGACCTTTTCCTTCTTCGCCTGTCCCGAGCTTTCGATATAGGCGCCCATGACGCGCGTCAGGCTGGCACGGAAAGCCGACAGATGGGTGCCTCCATCCCGCTGGGGGATGTTGTTGGTGAAGCACAGCATGGTCTCGTGGTAGCTGTCGTTCCACCACAGGGCGAGATCGATCTCGATCCCATCCTTCTTGCCGCGAATGACGATGACGTCGCTGAGGATCGGCGATTTCGACTTGTCGAGGTGACGGACAAAGGCCCCGACCCCGCCCTCATAGTGCAACAGGATCTCGACCGGCTCGGGATGGCGACGGTCGATCAGCTTGATGACCACGCCCGAGTTGAGGAAGGCCAGCTCGCGCAGGCGGTGTTCCAGCGTCTTCAGGTCGAAATCTATGTGCGAAAAGGTCGTGACCGACGGATAGAAGGTGACCTCGGTGCCGGTCAGGGGCTTTCCGGTGTCCTCGCGGATCGGGGCCTCGCCGGTGACCACCAGCGGCTTGACCGTATCGCCGCGCTCAAAGCGCATCTCGTGCGATTTGCCATGACGATAGATCTTCAGCTGCAGCCAGTCCGACAGGGCGTTGACGACCGACACGCCCACGCCGTGCAGACCGCCCGAGACCTTATAGGAATTCTGGTCGAACTTCCCGCCCGCGTGCAGCTGGGTCATGATGACCTCGGCCGCCGAGACGCCCTCGCCTTCGTGGATATCGGTCGGAATTCCGCGCCCGTTGTCGGTGACCGTCACCGATCCGTCGGCGTTCAGGATCACCTGCACCAGATCAGCGTGACCGGCGAGAGCCTCATCGATGGCGTTGTCGACCACCTCATAGACCATGTGGTGCAGGCCCGAGCCGTCGTCGGTGTCGCCGATATACATGCCGGGGCGCTTGCGAACAGCATCCAGCCCCTTGAGAACCTTGATGGAATCGGCGCCGTATTCGGGCATGTCGGCAGTCGGATCGGTCATGAAGTCGGTCAATAAGACGCCCGCCTGGCGGGCCCGGAAAACAGGGGCGGACACGGAAGGTTGGCCAGACGAATCTGCCCCGTATCGAACCGGCTAAATATATAGGAAATTCGGCAGGAATTGCGAGGAAAAGGGGTGGTGGAAGCCACCCTGAATTCACTCCGCCGCGAGGCCGCCCCCGGCCACCCGCACGAACCGCGCCCGCCCCTCCAGGCCCTCGAACAGCACGCGTTCGGTGCCGGTCATGAAGGCCTGCAGGCCCCGCTCGCGGCCCAGTGCCACGATCTCGTCGAACAGGGCGGCGCGGCGGTCGGCATCGAGGTGGGCCGGGGCCTCGTCCAGTAGCAACAAGGGCCGTGCCGTCTGGTCGGCCAGACGGGTGATCTGGGCCAGGATCAGGTTCAGTACCAGCGCCTTTTGCTCGCCCGACGACCCCTCGGCGGCCGGTCGGTTCTTTTCGCGGTGAAGGGCGGTCAGGTCGGTCCGGTGCGGGCCGAACAGCGAGCGGCCCGCCGCCCCGTCACGGGTACGGGCCGCCCGGAAACCGTCGCGCAAAAAACCCTCGACCGTCTCCGCCTCCTCACCCGCCCCTGTGCGCCGCTCAGCCTCACCGGCCAGACCCAGATCGGCCTGGGGGAAGGGTCGCCCGGCACGGGCATCAATGGCGTCTTGCAGCGCCGACAGGGCCGCCACCCGCGCCCCGGCCATGCGGGCCCCCGCCTCGGCCAGCCGGGCCTCCAGCGCGTCCAGCCACAGGGGGTCGGCCTCACCCCCCTCGGCCGCCTGCAGCAACAGGCGCAGCCGCTCGCGCAGGGCCTTGTCATAGGCGGCGACCGCGGCCGCATGGTCGGGCACGGCGGCGAACACCAGCCGGTCAAAAAAGCGCAGCCGGTCGGCCCGCGCATCGGAAAACAGCCGGTCCTGCTCCGGCGTGGCCCAGACGGGCCTGAGATACTCCAGCAGCCGGCCCGGCTGGGCCGTCTCGCCATTGATGCGCACAATGCGCCGCGCGGCGCCATTGCCGGGGACGCCCGTGCCCAGCCGGGTGTCGTCGTCCAACTCGACCGCCACGGCCCAGGGCCGGCCCGAGGCCTCGCCCGGTTCGCGCCGCCCCATCTCGGCCGCCGTCGCCCCACGCAACCCCTTGCCGGGCGTCAGCAGGCTCAGTGCTTCCAGCAGATTGGTCTTGCCCGCCCCGTTCGGCCCATGCAGCACCACGGGCCCCGCCCCCGGCTCCAGCCGCGCGGTCCCGTACGAACGGAAATCAGTGAGGGTGAGGGTGGTGATCACGGCTGCGCCAGTGGCGAGTGGCGAGTGGCGAGTTGCGAGAACACACGCCTGCCCAGCGAGCAGGCTGCGCGGTAGGAAATCAGTGCGGCGACGAAGGTGCGCTCGTCACTCGCCACTCGCCACTCGCCACTCAGGCTCACACCCTCAGCGGCATCAGCACATACTGGACGCCGGGGTCGCCGGGATCGAGGACCAGGGTCGGGCTGGCCGGGTCGGCGAATTTAAAGGCGGCGGTCTCGCCGGTGATCTGGCCGCAGACGTCCAGCAGATAGCGGGCGTTGAAGCCGATCTCGAACGGCTCTTCGGAATAGCCGATCTCGACCTCCTCGACCCCCTGGCCGGCTTCCATATTGCGCACCGTCAGGGTCACGCGGTCCAACTCGAAGGCCAGTTTCACGCTGCGGCTCTTTTCGGCCGAGATGGTGGCCACCCGGTCGACGGCGGCGGCAAAGACGGCGCGGTCGATGTCGGCTTGCTTGTCATTCCCCTTGGGGATGACGCGCATATAGTCGGGGAAGGCGCCGTCGATGACCTTGGAGGTCAGGGCGGCCTGGCCGAATTCGAAGCGGATCTTTTGCGGCGAGACGATTACCTCGACTGCTCCCGAGCCGTCGTCCAGCAGGCGGCGGACCTGATCGATGGTCTTGCGCGGCACGATCACGCCGGGGCTGCCGGCCGCACCCTCGGGGGCCGGGGTCTCGGCCAGGGCCAGACGGTGGCCGTCAGTGGCAACGGTGCGCAGCAGGGGCACGCCGTCCTCGGCCACCGTGTGCAGGTAGAGGCCGTTCAGATAATAGCGGGTTTCCTCGGTCGAGACGGCGAACCGGGTCTTGTCGATCAGCCGGATCAGGTCTTCCTTGGCCAGCGAATAGCGCGACCCGCCCGCCTCGGTCGACATGACCGGAAAGTCGCCCGCTGGCAGCACCGGCAGATTGAATTTCGACCGGCCCGCCTGGACCGTAAGGCGCGGATCGTCGCCCGAATAGACCAGCGACACCTCGGCCCCTTCGGGCAGTTTGCGGGCGATTTCGTACAGGGTGTGGGCGGGGGCGGTGATCTGCCCCTCGACCTGGACGACAGCCTCGGCCTCATCGACCATTTCCATGTCGAGGTCGGTGGCCGAGAACGACAGCCGGTCGCGGCCTGCGCTGAGCAGCACATTGGCCAGGATCGGAATGGTATTGCGGCGTTCGACAACGCTCTGGACGTGGCTGAGAGCCCTGAGGAGCGCGGATCGTTCGATAGTCAGCTGCATGTCGTCTCGCCCGGACGCGGCGACTCACGGACGCCACGAGAAAGAAGGGCCTTGGACACTAGCGTATCGCGCGGCCAGAGCAAGAAAGGGCTTGAACATCAGACCCCGCCCCCTGGCCAAGCCGGACGGCAGGTGTGGATAAGGGTGTGGACGGACCCCCGCCCCGAGCCCGGCTCGCCCTAACCGCGCAGCTTGCGGGTCAGGGTCTCGACGTCGCGGGCGATCTGTTCGTCGGTGGCCAGCAGGCTGTCGATCTTGCGCACGCCGTGCAGCACCGTGGTGTGATCCCGCCCACCGAAGCGCCGGCCGATGTCGGGATAGGACCGGGTCGTATGCTGCTTGCACAGATACATGGCGATCTGGCGCGGACGGGCAACCGAACGGGTGCGGCGCTCGCTCAGCAGGTCGGCCTGTTTAAGGTTAAAGTGTTCGGACACCGTCTTCTGGATTTCGTCGACGGTGATGCGGCGCTCGGGTCCGCCGCGCAGGGCCGCGCCCAGCAGCTTTTGCGTATCCTCGACCGTCAGGGCCGACAGCCGCCCGCCCGAAACGGCGGCCAGCGTCGTGACCGCGCCTTCCAATTCGCGCATCGAGCCCGGGGTCCGGTCCACCAGATGTTCCAGCACCGCATCGCCGATCACGCCATCGACCACACCGAGACGCGACAGGGCTTCCAGCCGGTTGCGGGCCACGGCCAGCTTCAGCGCCCGGTCACCCGGCTCGATCGGGCAGGTCAGGCCCGAGGCCATGTGCCCGCGCAGGCGCGGTTCAATCTCGGTCAGGGCCAGCGGCGGCCGGTCGGCCGACAGCACCACCCGGCGTCCGTCCTGGATCAGGGCGGTCAGGGTCGACAGCAGTTCTTCCTGGGTCGAGGTCTTGCCGCCGACGAATTGCACATCGTCGATCAGCAGCATGTCGGCATTGCGCAGGCTGTCCTTGAAGGCCGCCGTCTGGCGGTCCTGCATGGCCTTGACGAAGGTCGACAGGAAGCGCTCGGCCGTCAGATAGACCACCCGGGCCTCGGGCCGCAGGCGCTGGGCCTCCCAGGCGATAGCATTCAGCAGGTGGGTCTTGCCGAAGCCGTAAGGGCCACACAGGAAGACCGGATTGAAATGGCCGTCGGCCCAGGCCGCGACCTGTTTGGCGATCGCCAGGGCAAAGGCATTGCCGTGCCCCTCGACAAAGCCGTCAAACGTCAGGCGATCCTGAAGACCGGCGGCGCGCACGGCCCGCGGGCCGTCGGCCACAGGGCCGACCGTCGGGGCCGGCATGGGCTGGAAACCGGCCGAGGGCGCGGAGGCAGCGGGCGCCCCCTGCACGGCCGAGGCCGGCGGCACCGAGCCCATTTCGGCCCGGCAGCGGACCTCGAGCCGGCGCGACAGGCCGTCCAGGCCCAGCCACAGTTCATTGACGCGGCGCAGGGCATTCTTGCGCACCCAGTCGCGGGCATAGGCGGTGGGCGTGACCAGGATCAGCTGGCCCGAGCTGTCCATCCGCACCGCCGAGGGCGCGATATAGGAGCTGAACGGTCCGTCGCCGATTTCCGAACGCAGCCGCACGGCCGCCTCCGTCCAGATCCGGTCCGGATCGGTCATCGCCGTCGTCTCGCTCGCCATCATTGTGCCACCCTGCATCGCGCATCCCAAGCTTCTGCCTCGCACCCCCTCCCCGATGACCCCGGAGGCGCCCCTGACTTCAGGGACGACCCCGCCCGCCCCGAAAAGCTGGTGCTTTTCGGGCCTGGTAAGGCACTCGAACAGACATCTCCCACCGACACGAAACCTTGTTCCGCGCCGCCTTCATCCGTGTTGGGATGGAAGTGCGATGGAGGTCCAAACTACTCCCGGGACGAGGAGCGTCAACGCTGATTCGCGACCCCAAACGCAGTTAAATTTGTTGACTCCGCTAAAGCCATTTCACGCTTGAGAAATTGTCGATTTCGCCACACAGGCGAGCACAGAATTCGTTGCGAACGGTTATCCGCACACATGCAAACGGCGAGACAGGAAACCCTGTCTCGCCGTTGAATTCTATTGGTTTTCGTATGACAGCTGCGTGAAGGGCCGTCAGAGTGCCGCCGAAGCAGTCGTCGTCAGGCTGCAGAAATTTTCTTCAGCTGGGCGGCCAGACGCGACACCTTGCGCGAGCCCGTATTCTTGTGAACCACGCCCTTGGACACGGCCCGCATCACTTCGGACTGGGCCTCGACGAAAGCGGTCTTGGCGGCGGTGGCGTCACCGGCCGTCACGGCTTCCTGGAACTTGCGCAGGAAGGTGCGAACGCGCGTGCGGCGCGCCTTGTTCACTTCGGTACGGGCCTCGATCTTGCGGATCGCCTTCTTGGCACCGGCGTTGTTGGCCATCAGTCAGAACCTTTGAACAGAAAGCGCCGCGGAACCCGTCCACGGCGCGGAAATCTCAAGAGCGCGCGGCTATAGCGGAAAGCTCTTGAGGGGTCAACGCGAGTCCGCAGACCCGCTCACTTCCCCCTGAACGTCGGCTTCCGCTTTTCGACAAAGGCCGCCATCCCCTCCTTCTGGTCCTCGAAGGCGAACAGGCTGTGGAACAGGCGGCGTTCGAACTGGACGCCCTGGGTCAGGGTCGTCTCCAGCGCGGCATTGACCATCTCCTTGTTGGCCATGACGGCCAGCGGGCTCTGGGCGGCGATGCGCGCGGCGATCTTGCGAACCTCGTCCATCAGGGTCTCGTGCGGCACGACACGGCTGGCCAGCCCGGCGCGTTCGGCCTCGGCCGCGTCCATCATGCGGGCGGTCAGCACCATGTCCATGGCCTTGGATTTCCCGACCAGCCGGGTCAGGCGCTGGCTGCCACCGATGCCGGGGGCCACGCCCAGATTGATCTCGGGTTGGCCGAACTTCGCCTTGTCACTGGCCACGATGAAGTCGCACAGCATGGCCAGCTCGCAGCCCCCGCCCAAGGCAAAGCCGTTGACCGCCGCGATGATCGGTTTCCTGAACCGGGTGATCCGGTCGTGGCCGAGGGCAAAGAAATTGCCCGTATACATCTGGGCATAGGTCTGGTCGGCCATCTCCTTGATGTCGGCCCCCGCGGCGAACGCCTTGTCGCCCGCGCCCGTCAGGATCAGACAGCGGACGGCGTCGTCATGCTCGACCGCATCCAGAAACGCCGCCAGATCCCTGAACAGCTGCGAGTTCAGCGCGTTCAGCGCCTCGGGCCGGTTCAGCGTCACCACCGCATAGCCGTCGTCGTGGCGCTCGATCGCCAGGGTGTCATAGGTGTCGGTCATGGGGACTCCATCTTCTGTGCGGGCGGCTTAGCAAGCCTCGCCACCGCGCGAAAGGCGAAGCGGCCTTCACCGCTTCTGACAGGCCGGGCACCAGAAGGTCGAGCGGCCGCCCTGGACCTGTCTGCGAATGACAGGGTGGTCGGCATTGCGGCGGCAGGGCTGACCCTCGCGGCCATAGACGTCGAAACTGTGCTGGAAATAGCCCTGACCGCCCTCGGCATTGGCAAAGTCGCGCAGGGTCGAGCCGCCGGCCGCGATGGCCTCGCCCAGCACATCCCTCACCGCGACCGTCAACCGCTCCAGCCGCGCCTGTGACAGGCTGCCGGCGGCGCCCCCCGGCGAAATGCCGGCCCGCCACAGCGCCTCGCAGACATAGATATTGCCCAGCCCCGCCACATGGCGCTGATCCAGCAGGGCCACCTTGACCGGCTGACGGCGGTCTTTGAAGCGCGCCTTCAGATGATCGGCGGAGAAGGCATTGCCCATCGGCTCGGGCCCCAGCCCGGCAAACCAGGGGTGGGCCTCGACCTCATCCGTCGGGATCAGGCCCATGAAGCCGAACCGGCGCGCGTCGGCATAGCCCACCCGCGTGGCGACGCCCTTGCCCGTGGCGTACAGGCTCAGGTGCTCATGCGGCCCCCTCGCCGGGGCGTCGGTCTCAAACTCACCCAGCATCTCGCCGTCCAGGGTGAACCGCCCGGTCATGCCCAGATGGGTCACCCAGGTCTCGCCGGTCGACAGCGGCATCAGCAGATATTTGGCCCGCCGCCCGACCGACAGGACGGTCGCCCCCTCCATCCGGTCCACGAACCGGTCGGGAAACGCAAAGCGGAGGTCGGCGCGGTTCTGGCGCACCCGGTCGAGGGTGGCGCCGGCCAGCACCGGCTCCAGACCTCGCCTGACGGTTTCAACCTCGGGAAGTTCGGGCATGGCGCTGCTGTAGACCGACGGAACGGCACCGCCAAGCGACCATGGCTGGCCTTTCGTCGCGCGGCCCTGTATGAGGCGCGCGCTCCCCGCACCGTCGCCCTCACCCTGCGGCCCGCCTCTGCCGGCCGCCCTGCACGTCTGATATTCCAATGAACCTTCGCAACGTCGCCATCATCGCCCACGTCGACCACGGCAAGACCACCCTCGTGGACCAGCTGCTGGCCCAGTCCGGTGTCTTCCGAGCCAATGAGGCGACCACCGAACGCGCGATGGACTCCAACGACCAGGAAAAAGAGCGCGGCATCACCATCCTGGCCAAGTGCACCTCGGTGCTCTGGAACGGCAAGGCGGGCGAGACCCGTATCAACATCATCGACACCCCCGGCCACGCCGACTTCGGCGGCGAGGTGGAGCGGATCCTGGGCATGGTGGACGGCTGCGTCATCCTGGTCGATGCCGAAGAGGGGGTCATGCCCCAGACCAAATTCGTGCTGACCAAGGCACTGAAGATGGGCCTGCGTCCCATCCTGTGCATCAACAAGGTCGACCGCGCCCACGCCGATCCCGACCGGGTCCACAACGAGACCTTCGACCTGTTCGCCGCCATCGGCGCGACCGACGAGCAGCTGGACTTCCCCCACATCTACGCCTCGGGCCGCAACGGCTGGGCGACGCTGGACCTGGACAAGCCCAATGACGACCTGTCGCCGCTGTTCGACCTGATCGTCGACCACGTCCCGCCGCCCAAGGTTCAGGAGAACAAGGACAAGCCGTTCCAGATGCTGAACGTGCTGATCGAGTCGGACCCGTTTCTGGGCCGAATCCTGACCGGCCGGATCGAGAGCGGCAAGGCTGTCCCCGGCATGGCGATCCACGCCCTCGACCGCGAAGGCAAGGAAATCGAGCGCGGCCGCATCACCAAGGTTCTGGCCTTCCGCGGCCTGAAGCGGACGGCCCTGGACGAGGGCTCCGAGGCGGGCGACATCGTCGCCATTGCAGGCATGTCCAAGGCGACCGTGGCCGACACCCTGTGCGCCATGGAAGTCACCGACGCCCTGCCCGCCCAGCCGATCGATCCGCCCACCATCTCCATGACCGTGTCGGTCAATGACAGCCCGCTGGCCGGCCGCGAGGGCGACAAGGTCCAGTCGCGCGTCATCCGCGACCGCCTGCTGAAAGAAGCCGAGGCCAATGTCGCCATCCGCGTCACCACCACCCAGGGCGGCGACGCCTATGAGGTGGCCGGTCGCGGCGAACTGCAGCTGGGCGTGCTGATCGAGAACATGCGCCGCGAAGGCTTCGAGGTGTCGATCTCACGTCCGCGCGTGGTCTTCCAGGAAGGTCCGAACGGCGAGAAGCTGGAGCCGATCGAGGACGTCATGATCGACGTCGACGACGAGTTCTCGGGCATCGTCATCGAGAAGCTGTCGGCGCGTAAGGCCGAGATGACCGACATGGGTCCCTCGGGTGCCGGCAAGACCCGCATCCAGCTGAAATGCCCGTCGCGCTCGCTGATCGGCTATCAGGGCGAATTCCTGACCGATACGCGCGGCTCGGGCGTGCTGAACCGCGTGTTCAGCCACTATGAAGCCTTCAAGGGCGAGATCGCCGGCCGCCTGAAGGGCGTGCTGATCTCGAACTCGGACGGTGAAACCGCCGCCTTTGCCCTGTGGAACCTCGAGGATCGCGGCGTCATGTTCGTCGGAGCGGGCGAAAAGACCTATCAGGGCATGATCATCGGCGAGAACAGCCGCTGGGACGACCTGGACGTCAACCCGATCAAGGGCAAGCAGCTGACCAACGTCCGCGCCTCGGGCAAGGACGAGGCCGTGCGCCTGACACCGCCGCGCGTCATGTCGCTGGAACAGGCCATCGCCTATATCGACGAGGACGAACTGGTCGAGGTGACGCCCAAGTCGATCCGTCTGCGCAAGCAGACCCTGAACCCCTCGTTCCGCAAGAAGCGCATCCGCCCCGAATAGGGTTTGCGCTCAACCGGACATGAAAAAAGGGCGGCCCCGCAAGGAGCCGCACTTTCTCTTTTCAGTCCGTCACCCGTATCAGGCGCGACGCTTCACCAGTCCCAGCAGGAACAGCAGGATGATGGCGCCGATGGTGGCGACGATGGTCGAACCGATCCAGCCACCCCAGGCAAAGCCCAGGGCATTGGCCAGGAAGCCACCGATCACGGCACCGACGATACCGACGATCAGATTGGTCAGCAGGCCGTGGCTGCGGCCCATGATCTGTTCAGCCAGCCAGCCGGCAATGATACCGACGATGATCCAGAAAATGATGTTCATGTGTGCGTCCTTCCATATGTGTCCAAGCTGAACCTTAAATGCGCTCCGTCGCGCCGGGTTGCATGAAGGACGGGATTCCGACGCAATCGCCGAACGCTGTCATTCCCTCGTGACGCGATACCGGCATGAGGTTTGCCGCGTGGAGGGCGAGCCGTTCCGTTTCGGGACAGGTCGCAACACGGGGAAACTGGCCATGGCCACTGACATCGATCTTCACCTGGGGCGCCGTCTGCGCCGCCGCCGCCGCCTTCTGGGCCTGACTCAGCAGCAGCTGGCCACCCAGGTCGGCATCCGCTTTCAACAGATCCAGAAATACGAATGCGGCGCCAATCGCATCTCGGCCGCCCGCCTGTGGCAGCTGTCCGAGGCGCTGGAGACCCCCGTCAGCTATTTCTATGACGGCCTGACCGAGGCGCTGGAGCGCAGCGAGACCGCCGGGGGTGCGGGGGGTGAGATGTTTTCCCGCAAGGAAACCCTCGACCTGATCCAGGCCTATTACCAGCTGGGCGAGCGGCCGCGCCGTCGCCTTCTGGATCTGGCCAAGTCGCTGCACTCGGAAGGCGACGCCATCGCTTAAATGGGTGACGACGGGCGGCGGCGTCTGTATGCCGCCCACCCATGACCGCACATGAAGCCTTCGCCCTCGAGCTTGCCCGCGTCGCCGCAGGCGTGACCCTGCCCCTGTTCCGCACGGGCGCTGTGGCCGAGGACAAGGGCGAACCGGGCGCCTTCGACCCGGTGACCGAGGCCGACCGGGGGGCCGAGGCGGCCATGCGCCGCCTGATCGAGTCCACCTTTCCCGATCACGGCGTGGTCGGCGAGGAGTATGGCGCCGACCGGCCCGATGCCGAATGGGTCTGGGTTCTGGATCCCGTCGACGGCACCCGCGCCTTCGTCGCCGGCCTGCCGCTGTGGACCACCCTGATCGGCCTGACCCATCAGGGACGCCCGGTCGTGGGCGCCGTCGCCCAGCCGTATCTGGACGAGGTGTTTCTGGGCGGCCCGTCGGGCGCCCGCTGCGTCGCCCGTGGAACAGACACGCCGATCGCCACCCGCGCCTGTCCCAGGCTCAATGACGCCGTGATCTCGACCACGGACCCCGACATCTTCACCGGCGCCGAACTGGGCGCCTGGCGACAGGTGCGCGCCACCGCCCGCCTCGCCCGGCTGGGCTGCGATGCCTATGCCTATGCCATGCTGGCCTCGGGCCATATCGATCTGGTCGCCGAGACCGCGCTCAAGCCCTGGGACTGGACCGCACTGGTCGCCCTGGTCGAGGCCGCGGGCGGCACGGTGACCGACTGGCTGGGCAACACCCCCAAGGACGACGGCCGCATTCTGGCGGTCGGCGATGTCGCTTTGACCGAGCAGGCCCTGCTGACCCTTCGCCGCGCGGTCAGCTAGACCGGTTCAGCCTGGGATTCCAACGCCTTGCGGGCCAGTCGCGCCCGGCGCCAGGCCGCCCACAGGAAGACGGCGGCCCCCAGCCAGATGAAGCCGAACGACACCCCGCGCAGCCAGGTGAAATCCTCGCCCTGACTGACCCCGATGACAAAGCTGATGGTCGGGGCGACGAACTGCAGAAAGCCGATGGTGGTCAGGGGCAGGCGCCGCGCCGCCCACGAGAACAGCACCAGCGGCCCGACCGTCACCGGCCCGGCCATGGCCAGCCAGAAGGCGGCATTCGGACTGTCGAAAAACACCCCCGCCCCCTGACTGTGCAGCCAGATCAGCCACGCCAGGCCGAACGGCGCCATGATCAAACATTCGACGAACAGGCCCGCCTGGGCATCGGCGCGCACGCGCTTGCGGATCACCCCATAGGCGGCGAACGACACCGCCAGCGTCAGCGAGATGATCGGCAGCCGCCCCAGTGCCACGGCCTGCAGGGCCACGCCTGTGGCGGCCAGCGCAATGGCCACCAGCCCTGCGCGACTGATCCGCTCGCGGAACAGCCAGGCCCCCAGCGCCATGTTGAACAGCGGGTTCAGATAATAGCCGAGGCTGGTCTCCAGCGTGTGGCCGTTGTTGACCGCCCAGACGAACAGGCCCCAGTTCAGGGCGATAAGGCCGGTCGAGAGTATCAGCCAGCCCAGCGTCCGGCGGTCGGCAAAGGCGGCCTTGACCTGGTCCGACTGGCGCGCCCACAGGACCAGCACGGTGGCCCACAGCAGGCCCCAGACTGCCCGGTGGCCCATGATCTCAAAGGCATCCGCCCCCGCCGCACCCATCGGCTGATAGATCAGCGGCGACAGACCCCACAGGACATAGCAGCCCAGCCCTGCCAGCAGGGCCGCCCGGCCGTCGGGCGCGGCGGTCGTCACCTCAGACCGTCAGGGTGCGATAGCCGCCGGCAGGCTTGATCATGCCGGTCTCGTCCAGCAGCTGGGCGATCTGCACAGCGTTCAGGGCCGCGCCCTTCCTCAGATTGTCCGACACCACCCACAGGTTCAGGCCGTTCTCGACCGTCGGGTCCTTGCGGATACGGCTGACGAAGACGGCGAATTCGCCGGCCGCGTCGATCGGCGTGACATAGCCATCGGCCTCGGCCTTGTCGACGACCAGCACTCCGGGCGCCTCGCGCAGGATTTCCCGCGCCTCGTCCGGCGAGATCGGACGGTCAAACTCGAGATTGACGGATTCGGAGTGGCCGACGAACACCGGCACCCGCACGCAGGTGACGGTCAGCTGGATGTCCGGGTCGAGGATCTTGTGGGTCTCGGCCCACATCTTGGCCTCTTCCTCGGTATAGCCGTCGTCGCGGAAGGCCCCGATCATCGGGATCAGGTTGAAGGCGATCTGCTTGGGGAAATGCTTGGGACGGGCGTCGCCGAGGCCATAGATGGCCTTGGTCTGGGTCCACAGCTCGTCCATGCCCGCCTTGCCCGCGCCGGACACCGACTGATAGGTCGAGACCACCGCCCGCTTGATCTTCGCCGCGTCATGCAGGGGCTTCAGCGCCACCACCAGCTGGGCGGTCGAGCAGTTGGGGTTGGCGATGATGTTCTTCTTCGTCGCCAGCTTGATCGCGTCCGGGTTCACCTCGGGCACGATCAGCGGCACGTCCGGATCCATGCGGAAGGCCGAGGAATTGTCGATCACCATCGGACCGGCCTTGCCGATCTTTTCCGACCATTCGCGGCTGGCATCGCCGCCGGCGCTCATCAGCACCAGATCGACGGTCGAGAAGTCAAAGCTGTCGATGCTCTCGCATTTGACCGTCCAGTCACCAAAGCTGACCTCGATGCCCTTGGACTTGCGCGACGCAACCGCGTGCATCTCCGTCACCGGGAAGTTCAGTTCCTCGAGGATGTTCAGCATTTCCCGGCCGACATTGCCGGTGGCGCCTACGACGGCGACGCGATAGCCCATGGCTTTATCCTTATGCCCTATCGCTTGGCTCACGGAGCCTCGCTGCTTGAGGGCGGGTTGTTCTTCGGACGCCCGGGCGCGCGACGCGATTGATCGCGGCTTGGGGGCGGGGGGTGTGCAGGCCCTGCATGTAGTCATTCCCCCGGGCCACGCAATCGCTTTTCAGTCGCGGCGACGCCCGCTATCCCCGTCGCATGGTCTCCCGTATCGAACGCGTCCACGCGAAAAAGCTGAAAGACGGCTCCCTGAAGCCCGATCCGGGTCAGGACGCGGCCCTGAAAGCCCTCGCCCGGCTGGAAAAGGATCTGAAGCGGCGCGGCCTGTTCGGCGGCGTGCCCGAGGTGCGCGGCATCTATCTGTATGGCCCGCCCGGACGCGGCAAGTCCATGCTGATGGACCTGTTCTTCGCCAATATTCAGGAGCCGCGAAAGACCCGCGCCCACTTCCACGCCTTCCTGTCGCGCGTTCACATCCTGATGCGCCGCTGGCGTGAGGGCGACAAGCGGGCGCGCAAGGCCACCTTCGGACAGTGGAAGGGCGACGACCCGATCGGCCCCGTCGCCGCCCTGATCGCCTCGGAGGCCCGCCTGCTGTGCTTTGACGAGCTGCAGGTCACCGACATCGCCGACGCCCTGATCCTTGGCCGGCTGTTCCAGGCCCTGTTCGAGCACAAGGTGGTGCTGGCCGTGACCTCGAACCGCCGACCGCAGGACCTCTATCTCAACGGCGTCAACCGCGAGCTGTTCGTGCCCTTCATCGACCTCATCGAGGCCCGCTGCGAGAGGGTCGAGGTTGCGGGATCGAGAGACTGGCGCATCGACCGGCTGGCCACCTCGCGCGTCTGGTACGCCCCCGCCGACACGGGCCGCCGGATGGCCTTCGACAAACTGTGGGACGACCTGAAAGGCGACCAGCCGGAAGAGCCCACTCATATGCAGGTCACGGGCCGCGACCTGGTCATCGAACGAACGGCGGGGGGCATGGCGCGCGCCACCTTTGCCGACCTGTGCCAGAGGGCGCTGGGCGCCAATGACTATCTGGCGCTGGCCGACCGTTTCCACACCCTGTTCCTCGAGGATGTGCCGGTCCTCCGCCCCGACGACCACGCCGCCGCCCGCCGTCTGGTGACGCTGATCGATGCCCTGTATGAAGCCCGCACACGGCTGGTGGTTCTGGCCGCCGCCCCGGCCGAGGACCTCTATCCCGAAGGGCTGGAGACCTTCGAATTTGGCCGCACCGTATCGCGCCTCAAGGAAATGACCGGCAAGGCCTGGTTGTCCGCCACAGGATCGCCCCCCTCGCCCCCCACAGATAAATGAACCTCAAAGGGAGATATTGATGTTTCGTCGTTTGAGCGCCCTTGCGCCCCTGATCGCCGCCCCCGCCCTGCTGATGGCGATGCCCGCCCTCGCCGCCGCCGATCCGGGCGCGGCGTCCCTGGCCGTCCCGGTCGCAGCCCCGACGCAGGAGGCCGTCGTCGGCCTGACCCCCGCGGAGGTTCGCGCCTGGCTGATGGAAAAGGGCGCCACGGTCGAGGCGCCGCAGACCATCGAGGGCCAGACCCTGCTGCGGGTCAATGACGGCAGCGCCAACTGGTTGATCTTCTTCTACGGCTGCGACGCTGCGGGCCGCTGTCAGGACATCCAGTTCGCCGCCAACATCGTGGCCGACGGCCTGTCGCTGGACCGGATCAATGCCTGGAATCGCGAGCAGCGCTTTGTGAAGGCTTATCTGCAGTCGAACGTCGATGGCACGCCGTCCGCGGTGCTGCAGTTCGACGTGCTGCTGCTGGCTGGTCTGGGCGTCGATCAGCTGAACGACCCGACGGTCGTATGGCTGGAACTGCTGGCCCGCTTCATCGAAGGCCTGATCGCCCCCACGAACGAGACCACGGCCCCGGCCCCGGTGACCCTGCCCACGAACTGATCGCGGGCAGGATCACGAGGGATCAGGTTCAGGCCAGCGAGGCGTCGATGTCCTTGCAGGCCTGGATCAGGCCCTGGACGGATTCGACCGACTTCTTGAACATCGCCTTCTCATCGTCATTGGTCGAGAATTCGATGACCTTTTCGACGCCGTTCGCGCCGATCAGGGCCGGCACGCCGACATACAGGTCCGACAGACCGTATTCGCCCGACAACCAGACGGCGCAGGGCAGGACGCGCTTCTGGTCCAGCAGATAGGAGCGGGCCATGGCGATGGCCGATTCCGCCGGGGCATAGAAGGCCGAGCCGGTCTTCAGCAGGGCCACGATCTCGCCGCCGCCCTTCCTCGTGCGCTCGACGATGGCGTCCAGCTCGCCTTGCGACAGCATTCCGGCCGACACCGCGTCCGGCAGGGGCAGACCGCCGACGGTCGAGTGGCGCACCATCGGCACCATGTCGTCGCCGTGACCGCCCAGGGTCCAGGCGTGGATGTCCTGGATCGACACGCCGGTCTTTTCAGCGAGGAAATAGGCAAAGCGGGCCGAGTCGAGCACGCCGGCCATGCCGACGACCTTCTCCTTGGGCAGGCCCGAGAATTTCTGCAGGGCCCACACCATGGCGTCCAGCGGGTTGGTGATGCAGATGACGAAGGCGTTGGGGGCATGCGCCTTGATGCCCTCACCCACAGCCTTCATGACTTTGAGGTTGATGCCGATCAGGTCGTCGCGGCTCATGCCGGGTTTGCGCGGCACACCGGCGGTGACGATGCAGACGTCGGCGCCGGCGATGTCCTCATAGGCATTGGCGCCCTTCAGCGAGACGTCGGTGCCGATCACGGCGGTGGCCTCGGCGATGTCCAGCGCCTTGCCCTGCGGCATGCCCTCGGCGATGTCGAACAGGATCACGTCGCCCAGCGCCTCGCGCGCCGCAACGTGGGCCAGGGTGCCGCCGATCATTCCGGCACCGATAAGGGCGATCTTGGCGCGAGCCATGGGCAGTCTCCAGTCAGCGATGGGGAGGTAAAAAGTCTGGGCGGCGGTCTAGACCCGGGCGCACCGCACTGCAAGGCTGGGGCATGACCGCCTTTGCTGCCGACCCGGCCTTTGACGCCGGATCCCTTGCCGTCACCGACTGGCCGCTGTGTCAGGTGCGGCTGCAGGACGACGCGCGCTTTCCGTGGCTGATCCTGATCCCGCGCGTGCCCGGCAGGGTCGAGATCGAGGACCTGTCGCCGGAGGACCGGACCCGGTTTCTGGACGAGGGGCTGCGCGCCGGAGCGCTGGTCCGGCAGATGGGCGAGGTGCTGGAGCGACCGGTCGACAAGTTGAACCTGGCGGCGCTCGGCAATGTCACGGCCCAGCTGCATCTGCATGTCATCGGGCGCAGGCGCGATGATCCGGTCTGGCCCGATCCGGTCTGGGGACGCGGCACACCTCAGCCGTGGCCAGATGTCGAGCGCGAGACCCTGATGGCGATCATCCGCGCAGCCTAGTCCGGTTTCGGGACCAGGCTGACTCTCAGGCGACGGCGCTCGCCCTGAAGCGTGCCGGACCAGCCGCGCCCGACCCGTTGCAACTCCAGCCGCCCGCCCTCGGTCGGCCCCTCCCCGATCAGCAGCAGGCTGACGGTGTCTCCGTCCCGGCTTCCGGACGTCAGGGTGCCCGCCGCGGGTGTGGTGCGCGACATCCATGCCCCCTCGATCGGCTGCCCCGGCCCATAATCGACCAGCACGATCGACATCAGCACACCACCCTCGGGATCGACCAGCTGCCAGGCGCCGTCCATCGGGCCCATGCGCTGATCCATGCGCATCTCGGCCGAGATCACCCCCTGGTCATAGGCCAGCGCCGCATCGGTCGGTCCGGCCTCGAACTGACCTTCATAGGCATTGATCGTCACCATGCCGCGGATCGGCCCGCGATAGGTGCCGGTGCTGTTGTCACCCTCCGCACCATCATCTCCGAAGCCTGCAGGTGGCTCGAACGGGCGGATGGCCGGGGCCTCATACAGGGACTGGCTGGGCAGGGGCACCGGATCCTGCGGCGGCGGGCCGGGATCCTGCAGGCCGGACAGGACGATCAGAAAAGCAGGGACAGTCGCGATCATGGTCCGACCCTAACGCGCGACTGCGGCAGATGGCCACCCCGCCTGCCCGGCACGTTTCCGGTCTCGTAACTTCCCCTGTGACACGGCGTTTCGTTGACAGGGGCTCGCGCGGCTCTCTAAAGCCTTGGCCGTTCCCGTCCGTTGATTTGTCCCGGGTTTTTTGAGAACCATTCGCATGTCGGAACCCCTTTCGGGCAGCCCCGCCGATCAGGCCGGACCGCCCCAGTTCTACACTCCCCAGCCGAACGGCCGCGTCCGTCCGACTTCGCCCCACCTGCAGATCTGGCGCTGGCATGTGACCATGCTGGGGTCGATCCTGCACCGCATTACGGGCTCGGGTCTCGCAGGCGGCACCGTGCTGGTGGCCTTGTGGCTGGGGGCGCTGGCCTTCGGGCCCGAGGCCTATGGCACCTTTGTCGGTCTGGCCGGGTCGCCGTTTGGATTGCTCATCTGGTTCGCCCTGTCGCTGGCGGGCTTCTATCATCTGGCGTCCGGGGTCCGGCACCTGATCTGGGACACCGGCGCGGGCCTGTCGCCCAAGGGCGCCTCGACCCTGACGACGATCACCCTGGTGTTCGCCGTCGTCGCCACCCTGGCCTTCTGGGGCTGGCTGTTCGCTTCCGGAAAGGTGACGCTGTGAGCGCGCACAGGTCTGTCTATCGCAAGAACGTCAAGGTCGCCGAGCGCAAGGGCGCGGGCGGCTGGCTGGCCGAGCGGCTGTCGTCGCTGGTGCTGGTGCCCCTGACCCTGTGGGCCCTGTGGTCCGCCGCCATGATCACCGGCACCGGCTATGAAGGCGCGCTTGACTGGTTCGTCCAGCCCTTGAACGCTTGGCTGCTGGCCGCCACCTGGCTGGTCACCCTGTGGCACATGAATATGGGCATTACGGTCATCGTCGAGGACTACATCCACAAGCGCTCGACCCTGGGCCTGCTGCTCGGCCTCAACACCCTGCTGTGCCTGTCTCTGGCCGTCATCGGCCTGCTGTTCATCACACGACTGGCGGTGGGCTCTGACCCGCTGCCGGCCGGCTTCGGAGTCTAGTCGTTTGGCCTCTTACGAATTCGTCGATCACGAATATGACGTCGTCGTCGTGGGCGCCGGGGGCTCGGGCCTGCGGGCGGCGCTGGGTGCAGCCCGCGAGGGGCTGAAGGTCGCCTGCGTCACCAAGGTCTTCCCGACCCGGTCGCACACGGTCGCGGCCCAGGGCGGCATCTCGGCCTCGCTCGGCAATATGGGCGAGGACTCGTGGAAATGGCACATGTACGACACCGTCAAGGGGTCGGACTGGCTGGGCGACCAGGATGCCATCGAATATCTGGTCCGCGAGGCCCCCAAGGCCGTCTATGAGCTGGAACACTGGGGCGTGCCCTTCTCGCGCACCGAGGAAGGCAAGATCTACCAGCGCGCCTTTGGCGGCATGACCAAAAACTATGGCGAGGGCCCGGTGCAGCGCACCTGCGCCGCCGCGGACCGCACCGGTCACGCCATCCTGCACACCCTGTACGGCCAGTCGGTGCGCCGCGAGGTGAAGTTCTTCGTCGAATATTTCGCGCTGGACCTGATCATGCAGGACCAGGCCTCGGGCCCCGCCGCCTGCACCGGCGTCACCGCGCTCCAGCTCGACACCGGCCAGCTGCACCGCTTCCGCGCCAAGATGGTCATTCTGGCCACCGGCGGATACGGCCGCGCCTATTTCTCGGCCACCAGCGCCCACACCTGCACGGGTGACGGCAATGCCATGGTGCT
>NZ_DDOD01000022.1:121582-144270 GCF_002341485.1 Brevundimonas sp. UBA2503
GGTGAGCGCTTCATGGAGCGCTATGCCCCCTCGGCCAAGGATCTGGCCAGCCGCGACGTGGTCAGCCGCTCCATGACCATCGAAATTCGCGAAGGGCGCGGCGTGGGCCCGAACAAGGACCACATCTTCCTGCACCTCGACCACCTGGACCCCAAGGTCCTGCACCAGCGCCTGCCCGGCATCTCCGAATCGGCCAAGATCTTTGCCGGGGTCGATGTGACCAGGGCCCCGATCCCGGTGCTGCCGACGGTCCACTACAATATGGGCGGCATTCCCACGAACTATCACGGCGAGGTCCTGACCAAGGCCGGCGACGACGGCAGTGTCGTGGTCCCGGGCCTGATGGCCGTGGGCGAGGCCGCCTGCGTCTCGGTGCACGGCGCCAACCGTCTTGGCTCCAATTCCCTGACCGATCTGGTGGTGTTCGGCCGCGCCGCCGGCCTGCGCGCCGGTGAAGTGGTCGACAAGGCCTCGAAGGTGCCCGACGCCCCGGCCTCGGCGACCGACGCCCACGTCGCCCGTCTGGACCGGTTCCGCAACGCCTCGGGCTCGACGCCGACCGCCGAGCTGCGCCTCAGCATGCAGCGCGCCATGCAGTCCGACGCCGCCGTCTTCCGCACCGGCAAGACGCTGGACGAGGGCGTGGCCAAGCTGCGCGCCATCGACGATGCCATCGGCGACATCCGCGTCACCGACCGCGGCATGATCTGGAACACCGACCTGATCGAGACCCTAGAATACGACAATCTGATCGCCCAGGCCGCCGTCACCATCGAAAGCGCGGCCAACCGCAAGGAAAGCCGCGGCGCCCATGCGCGTGAGGACTTCCCCGACCGCGATGACGTGAACTGGATGAAGCACACCCTGGCCTGGAAGACCCCGGGCCAGCGGGTGAAGATCGACTATCGCGCCGTTCACGACTTCACCCTGACCGACGAGATCGACTACATCAAACCCAAGGCGCGGGTGTATTAAGCATGGCTGAACTGACCCTCCCCCGTGCGTCGCAGCCCCAGCGTGGCAAGGTGCACAAGGCCCCCAAGGGGGCGAAGAACGTCAAGACCTACAAGGTCTATCGCTATGATCCCGAGGAGGACGCCAATCCGCGCTGGGACGTGTTCGAGGTCTCGGCCGACGACCACGGCCCGATGCTGCTGGACGCGCTGATCCACATCAAGAACACCATCGACCCGACTCTGGCCTTCCGCCGCTCCTGCCGCGAGGGCATCTGCGGCTCCTGCTCGATGAACATCGACGGGCGCAACACCCTGGCCTGCACCAAGGGCTGGGACGAATGCTCGTCGTCCAACATCTCGATCGGCCCCCTGCCGCACCAGCCCGTGGTCAAGGATCTGGTCACCGACCTGACCCTGTTCTACGCCCAGTACGACTCGATCCAGCCCTACCTGCAATCGGACGAGCCGGACCCGACCACCGAACGGCTGCAGACCCCGGCCGACCGCGAGAAGCTGGATGGCCTGTACGAGTGCATCCTGTGCGCCTGCTGCTCGACCTCCTGCCCCAGCTACTGGTGGAACCAGACCGAATACCTCGGCCCGGCCGCCCTGCTGCAGTCCTACCGCTGGATCGCCGACAGCCGCGATGACGCGACCGACAAGCGCCTCGACGACCTTGAGGACCCGTTCAAACTCTATCGCTGCCACACGATCATGAACTGCGCCCAGGTCTGCCCCAAGGGCCTGAACCCGGCCAAGGCCATCGCCGAAACCAAGAAGCTGATGGTTGCCCCGGGCCGCAAGAAGGCCAAGGCTCCGGCCTGATGGCGAAGATCACCTATATCGAACATGACGGCACCGAACATGTCGTGGAGGTCAAGAATGGCCTCTCCGTCATGGAGGGCGCGATCCGCAACAATGTCCCCGGCATTGATGCCGACTGCGGCGGGGCCTGCGCCTGTGCCACCTGTCACGTCTATGTCGTTGAGGACTTTGCCGCCGAGACCGGCCGGGCCAGCGCCATGGAGGAATCCATGCTGGACTTCGCAGAGAACGTCGAGCCGAACTCGCGCCTGTCCTGCCAGATCCGGGTGTCGGACGATCTGGACGGGCTGATCGTACGCCTGCCCGAAAACCAGCACTGAGGTGTCCGGTCCCCGGATCGCGCCGGACCTTCTCGCCCTCGTCGGGCGGTTGATCGAGGCGGCACCTGCCGGACGCCCGGCCCGCATCGCCATCGTCGGAGCCCAGGGGTCGGGCAAGACCACGCTCGCCCGTGCCGCCGCCCACGCGTTCAATGCCGCCCAGATCTCCATCGACGATGTCTATCTGACCCGGGTCGAGCGCGAGGTCATGGCCCGCGACGTCCACCCGCTGTTCCTGATGCGGGGGCCGCCCGGCACCCACGACCTCGGCCTGCTGAACGACCTGATGGACCAGCTGTCGGCGGCCGGGCCCGACGACACCACCTGGCTGCCCGATTTCGACAAGCGCGGCGACGACCGCCTGCCCACGGATCGCTGGCGTCCGTTTCGCGGGCGGCCCTCGGCCATCCTGATCGACGCCTGGTGTCTCGGCGTCGTGGACGAGGATGCAGCGGCGCTTGAGGCGCCCGTCAATGCGTTGGAACAGACCCGCGACGCCGACGGCCGTTGGCGGTCTGCCATCAATGAGTTCGTCGCCGGGCCGTACCGGGCCTTCGCCGACAGCCTCGACGCCATCCTGTTCCTTCAGGCCCCGTCGTTTGACGTCGTGCTGGACTGGCGCTGCCAGCAGGAAGCCGACCTGCTGGGCATCGACCCCGCCGACCTGCCCGACGAAGAGCGCACCCGTCTGGCCGACTTCATCCAGTATTTCGAGCGCATCACCCGGCGCATGCTGGCGGGCGGCGTGACCGCCGATGTCACCGTTAAACTGGATCGAAACCGTGTGCCGGGCCCTATATCGGCATGAGTATCGAGCGTCGACTTGAGCCCCGCAGCGCGATCGAGGGACGCGCCCTGATCGTCGCTCCTGCGGTCGAGCACACCTGCCGGCTGATCGACCAGTCGCGCTCGGGCCTGCGCATCCGGCTGGACCGCTCGGTCAGCCTGCCGCGCGACGCCTTCATCGTCGATATGCCCTCCGGCATCGCCACCCCCGTCCAGATCGTCTGGCAAAAGGGCATGGAGGCCGGGCTGAAGCGCACCGGCGAGGGCGCCACCCTGCGTGGTCTGGTCCCCTCACGCCTGATCGCCGTCCGCGACGCCTGGCAGCGCGCCGGCGGGCGCTGACCCCTTACGGCTTAAGATGCCGGGCGAGGAAGGCCACCACCTGCGGCCAGGCCTCGGCCCGGGCGGCGGCATTGGCCTCGGGCGTGCCGCCGCTGCGGTGCGCGTCACGCGGGCCGCCGTCGCCGATCAGGTCGTGCCCCGCCTCGGCATAGATGAGCGCGTCGGTCTCCAGACCCGCCGCCTCGCGCGAAGCCACGATGTTGCGGGCCTGACGGGCCGAGTTCCACTGGGCGTCCAGCTCTCCGGCAATCAGCATCAGCGGCCCGGCATAGGCCTCGACCGGGATGCGGGCCGCGGCCTCGCGCTCGGGATGATCGGCCCGCCCGTTCTCATGGATGGCGCGCAGGTCCGCCGCATCCCCGGCCAGCAGCCCATCGACAAAGCCGCGATAGGGCATGAAGGGCAAGGCCTCGCCGTCAAACGAGAACGACGACCGCGTGCCCTCGGACTCGACAACCTCCAGCCCCCAGCCCTCCCAGACCACGTCCGACGGCGTATAGGCGACCACGGCGTCGATCCACGGATAGCGGCTGGCGGCGATCAAGGCGAACTCCGACCCCTTGGACCCGCCGAACAGGGCGAACCGCTCAACATCCACGCCCGGTATCGTCCCCAGCGCCTGACGCAGGTCGTCCAGCTGGTCGACGCGGATGTCGAGGAAGCTGCCCGGCAGATCGGGGAACTGCGGCGGCGGTCCATAGTCGCCCCAGTCCGGCGAATAATAGGGCAGGCCGACGGCCGCATAGCCCAGGCGCGCCAGCACCGGCCCCATCACCCGGCCCGCCTCATCGCCGCCGTCGGCGCCGTGCAGGATGACGACCACGGGCCGCGCCTCAGCCCCCGCCAGCCGCCAGACCTGCGCATGCGGAATGCCGGGCACGGCCATAACCTCGATGGCGGCATCGGCCACCGCCTCCTGTGCCCGGACGGGCGGCGCGGTCACCGTCAGTGCCAGCATGCCGATACAGACGGCGAAAGCCCGCAGAAGGGGGATCAGCATGAGCAACGCTCCAAAAACCGGGCCCGGACGACCACCGCCCGCATACCCTTTCACCCATTAGTCGCCGCCGTAGCCCGGATCGGATGCAGACCCTCAGCCCGCCGGCATGGTCCCGGCGTTGACGGCGATCCGGCCGACCAGTCCCTTGACGATCAGGTCCAGCGGCGAGCCCTCGCGGTAGTCCGCCGCCGCCACGAAATTCACCCGGTCCTCGCTGATCAGCGAATAGATCTTCTGCTGGTCGCGATCCGAATTGCGCGGGTCATAGACAGCGATCGAGAAGCCGCCCTTGGTGTGCATCATCTTCATGGTCGGCACATCGGTATCGCCGTCACCGAGGAAGATCATCCGCTCGAACGGCACCGGGCGCTCGGCGTCCGGGATGAAGCGGTTGATGCGGTCATGCTCATAGTGGTTGAGCACGCCCTTGTTGATGCGGAACAGATACTGGGTCTTGGTCGTGTAGTTGACACCGACCGCCGGCCAGACGGCCACCCCGTCCTTGTCATAGACGAATTTCGACGCGAACACGTGATGGAACTGGTCGCGGATCGGACAGCCGTCGATCATCTCCTCCAGCCCGGCCGAGATGATGTAGTGCTCGATATCCAGCCCGTAGTGGCGGCCAAAGGCATTCATCCGGTCGAACCAGCCGGGGCCGGTCAGATCGGTCTTCAGCCCGTCGAACAGCTTCACATCATGGCCGTGGTCGCGCAGCGTCCGCCGGGTGATCGGCGCATCGTTTTCGCGCGCCCGCTGCAGCATCAGCTGCATATACATCAGGATGCCGTCGCCGTCGGCCTGGCGGGTCAGGGTCTCCGCCTCTTCCCAGAAGGCGCCCTTCTCCATCCCGACCGAGGGGATGAAGCTGACCTCCTGCATGTTTCCACGGGCAAGGGTGCCGTCGAAATCATAGATCAGGGCGGTCTTCAGAAGCGGTCTGGCCATGGTCTTTCCCTCGGCAGCGGTGCCGCGACGGGTTAGTGAGCCGGGCCCGCCGTGTCAAAGCGTTCCAGACCGTCGGCCGGGGCCGCTGCCACCATGCGCGGCAGGTGCAGGCTGAAGGTCGCCCCCTCGCCCGGCACGCTCTCGACCTCGGCCCAGCCACCGTGCAGCTCGACCAGCGCCTTGGTCAGGGCCAGACCGACGCCCGGCCCCCCGCGCTCGCGTCGCACGAACCGGTCAAACACATGGGGCTGCAGGTGATAGGGGATGCCACGCCCGGTATCGGAAACGCGCAACCGCACCTCGCCCTCGCCGGCCACCGCCTCCAGCGTCACCAGCCCGCCTTCGGAGACCGCCCGGGCGGCGTTGTCCAGCAGGTGATCCAGCGCCTGGGCCACGCGGGTGCGATCGGCCTCGATCTCGCCGATGCCGCGCGGGATATTGACCGTCAGCCGCGCCCCGCGTCCCTCGATCCGCGCCCGCACAGCCTCGGCCGCCTCGGTCAACAGGTCCGCCAGACGGATCGGCTGGATCGACAGGTCCATCTCGCCCGCATCGATCTGGGCCATGTCCAGCACATCGTCGATCGAGCGCGCCAGCTGGGTCGCGGCGATGCGGATGGCGCCCGCATGCTGGCGGCTGCGATCCGGCAGCTCGCCCGAGGCCTCCAGCAGCTCGGAATAGCCGACGATGGTCGTCAGCGGCGTCCGCAGCTCGTAAGAGACACTGCCGACGAATTCCCGCTTCAGCGCCTGGCTCTCGGCCAGCGCCGCCTCGCGCTCGGCCAGGGCCTGTTCCAGCGCCCGCTGGGCCGTCACATCGGAAAAGGCCACCAGCGTCGCCCCGTCCGGCAGCGGCCGGGTCTGCCAGGCGGCAATCCGCCCGTCGACCGTCCTACCCTCGCCCGAGACGGCCACGCGGCTCTCGGGATCGGGGTCGGCGACGCGCGCCTTCAGCCCCAGCCACAGCCCGGCATCGGGCAGCACCTTGCGACAGATCTCGGCCACCACCTCAAAATCGGCCTGCGGGTCGAACCGGTGCGCCGACGGCCCCCAGAAGGTGGAAAAGGCCTCATTGTGCAGCCTCAGCCGCCCGTCCGAGCCGAACACCGCCACCGCATCGTTCAGCTTGTCCAGCGTCGCCCGCTGCACCTGGAGCTGGCCGTTGAAGAGGCTGCGCAGGTTCAGCTCATCGGTGATGTCCGAGAAGATCAGCAATATGCCGCCCAGCGGGTGCGGCTGGCGCACCACCCTGAGCGTCCGCCCGTCGGGCAGGGACCAGCTGTCGTCGGGCGTGGCCTCGGTCGCGCCATAGAATTCCAGCTCGCGCGCCCGCCAGCCGGCATAGTCGATCACCTCGGGCAGCAGCCGACGCTGGCGTAGCCGGTCCAGCAGCTCCGCATGGGTCGGCCGCTCGTCCAGCCACGCCGGGTCCAGATCGAACAGGGTCTGGAAGGCCGTATTGTGAAAGGCCAGCCGCTTGGACGGGCCAAAGATGGCCACCGCATCGGCCAGATGGTTCAGCGTCTCGTCATGGGCCTCGACGTGGCGACGCAGGGTGTCGCGCGTCTCCTCGGCCTCGGTCATTTCGATGGCAAAGGCGGTGACCGCCCCGCCGCCGACGCTGGGCTCGGCCAGCACGCGCCAGGCCTTGCGGCGCCCGTCGGTGGCGGTCCAGCGGAAGCCTTCTTGCCGTGTGCCCTGGCGCAGGGCGTCGGCGACGATGGCCTCGGCCCCCCGGTCAAAGGTCAGTTGCCGTTGCAGGGCGTCTTCCAGACTGCCGGCCTTGACCGCCGCCAGCCAGGCCCGGTTGGCCCAGGCCAGACGTCCGGTGGAGTCCACGACCCAGGTCGGCACCGGTGAGGCATCGGCCAGCAGGCCCGCGGCACTCTCGCCGGTGCCCAGACCGGCCGAAATCTCGGCATCGGTGAACCGCAGCCAGGCCGAGCCGGCCAACGCCCGGCCCTCGATCCGCCAGACTCCGGCGTCGGTCTGAAGCGCCAGATCAAAGGCCACACCCGACTGGACCAGCGCCTTCAGCCGCGCGGCATCGGCGTCCCGCACCCGCGCGATCAACACATCGCCCGCCGCCTGATCGGCCTGAGTCAGGGTCGCGATCAGGTCGGGATCGCCGAACACCTGACCGGCCCGCAGTTCACCGTCGGCATTGCCCAGAATCTGGACCCGGACCTCGCGCATCAGCGCCAGACAGGCATCGCGGGTGGCAATCAGGTCGGCGCGGGCCTCAAGCTCGGCTTCCAGCGCGGCCTCGCTGCGACGGGCGCGGGCATCCAGACGCCACGCCCAGGCACTGACCGCCAGCGCCAGACCGGCAGCCCCCACGGTGGCCACATAGGCGATGTCCGCACCGGCGATCACGCTTGCCATTCCTCCCTCCGCCAAAGACCCGACCCGGCGGCTTGATTCGCTCGTTCACCATACCCCAAGATGGCCCGCTTGCACCGCCATGCCCGTGCGGTCCGGAGACCACCCCCTGTCCCCTGCCAAATCCTCCCCCACCTCGCTCTGGAGCGACAATCCCGTCGCCCCCTCGCTCGACGATTTCGCCGCCGTGGCGCGCGCGGCGCTGGACGCCCTGCCCGAGCCGTTTCGCGGCCTGTCGCAGGACGTCGTCCTCCGGGTCGATGACTTCGCCGATGCCGAAACGCTCGAGGCGCTGGGCATGGAGGAACCCTTCGAGCTGACCGGTCTCTACTTCGGCGTCGATGTCGGGCGGCGCGACGAAATGGGACCGGCGGCCGAGCCCTCGCGCATCTTCCTCTACCGGCGGCCCATTCTGGATGAGTGGTGCGAGCGCGGCGACGTCGGCCTCTCCGACCTGATCGCCCATGTGTTGATCCACGAGATCGGCCACCACTTCGGCCTGACCGACGACGACATCGACCGCATCGAGGACGACTGACGGCACCGCGCCCGAAACCGGCTGTCCGTTCGCGTATCGCCAACCGCCGCGCGCGGATTTGACCTGTCCGTTGGCGAAGGCGGCGCGGCGGTTTCCGTAAGTGCAGTGGCGGGCCGGGCAGCACCGGCTCAGGGTCTGGTCATCCACGGAGCGCACCGCTCCTGACCTGACCGGAGAGACCGCCATGAAGATCCGTATCGCCCTGATCGCCGCCGCCCTTGTCAGCACCGCCGCCTTCGCTCCCCAGGCCCGGGCACAGGACTCCAGCGTCACCTTCCAGTTCGAAACCGGTCGCACCGGCGGCACGGTCATGGTGGCCCTGTTCAGTTCTGGCGAAGGCTACAACCGTGACCAGTCCGTCGCCTCCCGGGTGGTGCCTGTCACCGCTGAAACCGTCAGCGTCACCTTCGAAGGGCTGGCACCCGGTTCCTACGCGATGCGGTCGTTCTACGACATCAACGACGATGGCGAAATGAACACCAACCTGTTTGGCATGCCGGTCGAACCCTATGCCTTCTCCAACAATGCGCGCGGCAATATGGGCCCCGCCAGCTGGGAGCGCGCCCGCTTCAATGTGAACGGCGCCGTCGTCCAGACCATCAGCCTGCGCTGATCCGAACCCCTGAATTCCGGAGACCCGCCATGATCCCGTCCCGCCGATCCTTCCTGCTGGGTGCTGCCGCCATGGGCAGCAGCGTCCTCACCCCCGATGTGGCCGAGGCCGCCCGCCTGCTGACCGCCCAGGATGCCGTCACCTCTGACTGGGGGCTGGTGACCGGCGACATTGAGGGGGATATCGCCCCCCACCGGCTGACACGGATTCACGGCCGGGCTCCGGCGGGGCTGGAAGGCGCCCTCTATCGCAACGGCCCGGCCAAGTTCCGCCGCCCCGGCGGCTCGGCCGAGCACTGGTTCGACGGCGATGGCCTGATCCGCAAATTCAGCGTCTCGGGCGGTGAAGCGACTCTCGCCGCCCGCTTTGCCGACACCCCCAAGCGCCGTCAGGAAACCCGGCTCGACGCCATGGTCATGCCCGGCTTCGGCACCCCGGCCGATCCCCGGGCCGAGATCGGCTCGAACGACGACGCCAATGCCGCCAACACCTCCATGCTCAAGGTCGGCGACGACGTCTGGGCGCTGTGGGAAGCGGGCTCGCCCACGGCGATGGACGCTGGCACGCTGGAGACAAAAGGCTTCGTCACCCTGCGCGACGATCTGAAGGGCATGCCCTTCCTCGCCCACCCCCGGGTCGAGCCGGACGGTCGCATCTGGAACCTCGGCATGAACGGGGCCCAGGCCATCGTCTGGCGTCTGGCCGCCGATGGCACGCTCGAGAACGCCAGCGTCGTCCCCCTGCCGCGCGCCTCTTACATCCACGACTTCACCGCCACCGCCCGTCATCTGGTGATCGTGCTCCAGCCCTGGGTGCAGGTCCGCCAGACCATGCCCTTTTCGGCCGCCTTCGACTGGCAGGCCGGAACCGGCACCCAGGTGCTGGTGCTGGACAAGGACAACCTCGACAGCCGCCGCCTGTTCGACCTGCCCGACTTTGGCTTCTTCCATCTGGGCGACGCCTGGGAAGAGGCGGGCGGCACGATCCGCTTCGATGTGTGCGCCCATGCCGACATGCGCTTTGCCGCGACCGGCGCGACCGAGATCCTGAACGGCGTGCCGTTGGGCGGAGAGCCTGCCCGCCTCGCCCTCGCCGTCCTCTCACCGGATGGCAGCGCCCGTCTGGATCGCACCACTGTGGTCGCCGAATTCCCGCGCAGCGACCCGCGCCGCGCCGGCCAACCCCGCCGCTTCAGCCTGCACACGGCGGGCGAGAGCCCCGACCGCCCGTTCGCCACAGCCATCGGCCTGCACGACTGGTCGACCGGTCAGGCGCACCAGTACGATTTTGGGCCCGACCACGTCGTCGAGGAGATGGTGGTGGTGCCCAAGCCGGGTCAGGACGCCGAGGATGCCGCCTGGCTGGTCGGCCCGACCATCAACCTCAAGGACAAGGTCACCGAACTGCATGTGCTGGACATGGCACGCCTGTCGGACGGCCCGGTGGCCAGCTGGCGCTCGCACACGGCCCTGCCCGCCGGCTTCCACGGCATCTGGGCGGATTGAGGCTCAGTACCAGCCGGCGGCCCTGAGTGCGCGGGCATGGCGGCGGCTGACGGGCACGCTCAGCCCGCCGTCCAGCGTCAGGGTCGCCCGCCCATCGCCCCGGGCGACATCGCGCACGGCGTCGCGCGCCACCCACCAGCTGCGATGGGTCTGGGCGCCTTCCAGCCCCTCCAGCTCGGAAAGCGCGTCGGCCAGCCGCATCAGGATCAGGTCCGAGCCCCGGTCGGTGTGCAGGCGCAGATAATGGTCCTCGGACTGCACCGCGATCAGCCGCGCGCCCCTCAGCCTGGACGGCAGGCGATCGAGGAACCGCGCCGGCGCCTGGCCGGCCGCGGCCTCGTGCGTCTGGACCGTGCGGGCCCGGGTGATGAAGACATTGATGGCACTCATCGCTCCCGTGATGCTCAGCACCGGCGCCACCAGATAGAGCATGGCCGATAGCGGATAGATCCGCCCCTCGAAAAACAGGCCGGTGGCCAGCCACACCATCAGCAGGATCGGCCCGAACATCAGGGCCGTCAGCACCCCGACCATTACCCACGGCCGGTCATCCAGATCGAGGAACCGCTCGACCAGGTAGCCACAGACGTGGCCCCACAGCCCGCCCAGCACCATCAGCGGCACCCAATAGGCAATCCGGTGCCACAGCGACAGAGCAGGGTCGCTGAACGCCCCGCTCAGCGCCAGCACCAGCCCCGCCAGCGCGGCAATGCCCAGTCCGCGCAGGAAGTCGCGCAGCGTATCGGCCGTCATCTGTCCATGCCCCTCATGCTGCCCCCGTGGCCCCCTGAATGCGGTCTCGGGCCCCGCCCTGCAAGCGATCCCGGCGAAACCGCCACGAAATTACCGCTTTACATGACACTGCGTTTTCCCCATATCGCGGGTTCCGGCGGACCCCGTAGGTCCTATGCTTGCGCCGCTAACGCCGGTCTGGGTTAACAATTTGCAGGGGGTTACGTGAATTGCGCACGTACCAAATTCCCCTGGACCTGGTCCGTGAGCGGTCCCCTGAACGTCCCGTCGCCCTCGTGCGGCCGCGTTCAGTTTCCGTAGCGGCGCGCTGGTTCCAGGACAATCTAAAGGCTGACGTCTTCTATGCGGTGAAGGCGAATCCGTCGCGTTGGGTCGTCGAGACCCTGGTCGAGGCGGGCGTCACTGCTTTTGACGTGGCTTCGCTGCCCGAGATCGAACTGGTCCGTTCGGTCAGCCCCGACGCACGTCTGGCCTTCATGCATCCGGTCAAGAGCCGCGCGGCGATCACGCGCGCCTATTTCGATCACGGCGTCCGCACCTTCTCGCTCGATTGCGTCGAGGAACTGCACAAGATCCTGGACGCCACCGGTCAGGCCGCCGACCTCAATCTGATCGTGCGTATGGCCGTCTCGGCCGATGGCGCCGCCTATACCCTGTCGGGCAAGTTTGGCGTCTCGCCGGATCAGGCCCCGTCCCTGCTGCTGGCTGTGCGTCAGGCGGTCAAGGACGGGCTGATGGGCGTCAGCTTCCACGTCGGCTCGCAGTGCATGCGCCCGTCCGCCTATGAGGCCGCCATGGCCCAGGTCGGCCGCTCGATCAGCCGCGCCGGCGTGTTCGTCGACATCGTCGATGTCGGCGGCGGCTTCCCCTCGGTCTATCCGGGCATGGTCCCGCCGGACATGCAGGAATATGCCGACGCCATTCACCGCGGCTTCAACGAGATGCCGGTCTCCGAGACCACCGAGCTGTGGTGCGAACCCGGCCGCGCCCTGGTCGCCGAGTCCAGCTCGATCCTGTGTCAGGTCGAACTGCGCAAGGGCGATGCCCTGTATCTGAACGACGGCTCCTACGGCTCGCTGTTCGACGCGACCCACTCCCGCTGGCCCTTCCCGGTCAAGCTGGTGCGTGACGCCTCGGCCTCGACCGACCTCAAGCCGTTCCGCTTCTACGGCCCGACCTGCGATTCCATCGACCACATGCCCGGGCCCTTCTATCTGCCCGCCGATATCCGCGAAGGCGACTATATCGAGATCGGTATGCTGGGCGCCTATGGAGTGGCCATGTCGACCGGCTTCAACGGCTATGGCGTGCACGACATCGCCATGGTCGAGGACGCCCCCATGGCCTCGCTCTACGGTCTGGCGCCGCGGTCGATTCCGACCGTCCGCACCTCGGCCGAGGAACAGGCCCGCAAGGTCGTTCGTTTCAGCCGTCCCAAGGGCAAGGCCGGACAGCGCAAACAGCGCCGCAGGTAATTTTCCGTCTATCCCGGCGAAGGCCGGGACCCAGATTGCCTGACTCTGCGCTATAGGGTCTGGACCCCGGCCTGCGCCGGGGACACGGAGTTTGTTTCGTCGGTCGCTCCGTCCCGACGCGGCAAGGTTTTAACGACGGGCGCTCAAACCAAAGGGAAACCCTTGCAATGAACGTCACGCCGAACACCAAGGCCCAGCTGCTGCAGAACACCGTCGAGCACATCGACATCACGTCCTTCGACGCCCGGCCGATCATCGACGCCATGCGCAAGATGAGCTTCTCGTCGCGCGACACGGCCCGCGCCGCCGACATCTTCAACATGGCCATCGAGGACAAGGACTGTTCGCCGTGGCTGATCCTGGCTGGCTCGACCTCGGCCGGCGGCTGCATGCATGTGTACCGCGACATGGTGAAGTTCGGCATGATCGACGCCGTGGTCGCCACCGGCGCCTCGATCGTCGACATGGATTTCTTCGAGGCGCTCGGCTTCAAACACTATCAGGCCGCCGGCGAGGTGGACGACAACGTCCTGCGCGACAACTACATCGACCGGATCTACGACACCTATATCGACGAGGAAGAGCTCCAGGCCTGCGATCACACCATCCTCGAGATCGCCAACCGCCTCGAGCCGCGCGGCTATTCCTCGCGTGAGTTCATCTGGGAAATGGGCAAGTGGCTCAGCGAAGGCAACGCCAAAAAGCCCGGCTCGCTGATCCAGACCGCCTATGAAGAAGGCGTGCCGATCTTCTGCCCGGCGTTTGTCGACTCATCGGCCGGCTTTGGTCTGGTCAAGCACCAGAAGGAACGCGCGGCCGCCGGTCAGCCCTATATGATGCTGGACGCCATCGCCGACTTCCGCGAACTGACCGACATCAAGATCGCGGCGGGCGTCACCGGCCTGTTCATGGTGGGCGGCGGCGTGCCCAAGAACTTCGCCCAGGACACGGTCGTCTGCGCTGAAATCCTCGGCGTCGAGGCCGAGATGCACCGCTATGCCGTGCAAATCACGGTCGCCGATGTCCGCGACGGCGCCTGCTCCTCCTCGACCCTCAAGGAGGCCGCCAGCTGGGGCAAGGTCCAGACCACCCACGAGCAGATGGTCTTTGCCGAAGCGACCACCGTCGTGCCCCTGATCGGCTCCGACGCCTGGCACCGCGGCGCCTGGAAGAACCGCGAGAAGCGCCGCTGGCAAAAGCTGTTCGAGGCCTGATCGGCCCCGACTGCTGCCCCCGAGCGATTCCGGGAACCTTGGCCGTCTGCCGGCGCTTAACCTCTGCAATGGAGGCAAGACCGCAGATGGCCGATCCCGACAAAACTCCTGACACCGACGAGGGCCGTGAGGCCAAGGCGATGGGTGAGCGCACCGATCTGGGCCACCAGCCCGATGCCCTGTCCGACAGCCTCGATCAGGAGCATCTGGACCGCGCCCTCAGCGGCAGCGATTCCGGCTCCGACACCCGGGCCGGGTCGCTGCGGGGCGGCTCGGCCTCGGGCTCGGATATCGATCCGGATTCCGATGCCATCAATGCCGATCTGTCCCGGATGGGTCGCGACGGCAACGGGTCGAAACCGGACCAGACGCCCGCCGGCAACGGCCCGATCCGCAACACCGGCGACGACCGGTCATCCGGCGATGGCGCCGACGCCTCGACCGGCTGAACAATCGCCTTGATGGCGCCCACGTCCTGCGCCAACGTGCCTTTCGGCGTCTGCCAGAAGGCTGATTCCGCGACCCAACCCAGGAACGGGACCATGAGATTGCAACCGATCCCGCGCCGTATGTCTGCGCGTCTTGCTGTTACGACGGCGCTTGCTGCCAGCCTGACGCTGGCCGCCTGCGGTCAGGGCCCGGCAGAAGACGACACCCCGCCCGCCGAGGCCGAAGCCGCCGCCCCGGAAACGCCCGAAGCACCCGCGGATGGCGCGGAGGTCGCAGAGGTTACGTCCTCCGGCCCCCCCGCCTATGCCGCCGCCTATCCGGGGGCCCAGCCCAGCCCGTCGGACGCGCCCACCACGGACCTCGGCGGAACGGCCACCTTCACCACCTCTGACAGCCCCGAGGCGGTCATCGACTTCTATCAGGCCAAGGCCCGCGACAGTGGCCTGTCGACCGTCTCCGCCCTCAAGCAGGGCCAGACCCAGGCCTATGCCGCTGTCGACCCCGAGGGACGCGGCGCCACCCTGCAGGTCGTGGCCGAGCCCTCCGAGGCGGATGACAGCCAAACCCGCGTGTCCGTCACATGGACGGCGGGCCAGTGACAGCGAGGAGGCGGGGCCTGCCCCTCCTCCTGCTCATGCCGCTGCTGGTCGCCGGCTGCAGCCTGTCCGAGCGCCGACCGGACCCTCGGTCGCTGTCCGCCCCCTCGCCCCCTCAAGGCTTCGTCACGGCGGGTCAGATCGACGCCATTGCGGGCGCGCATCGCCCCGCCCCCGGCCCCACCTCTGCCGATCTCGCCGCCGACCACCTGACCTGGGCGCAGGAGGGCCAGACCCCCGGCACGGACCGCTGGTACCTGGCCATCCGCCATGTCGAGCTGCGCCCGGCCTTCGCGCCCCAGCATTTCGACTGCGCGCTTGGAACGCGACTGGGCGCGGCCGAAACGCCTGCTGTCACCGACCTGTTCACCCGCCTGGGCCGCGACGTCGAGGCTGTCTGGCAGAGGCTGCGGGCCGCCCGTCCCCGCCCCATCGACATCGGCACCGACCGCGCCGCCTGCATCCGCCTGCCCGAAGGCGACAGCGGCCACGGCTGGTCGCCCTCCGGCGGCGCTGCCCTGGCCACCGTCTGGGCCGAGGCGATGGCCGACCTTGCCCCCGACCGCGCCGAACAGTCACGCCGCATCGGCCGCGAAATCGGCCTCAGCCTGTCGATCTGCGGTCTGGCCTGGCCGCAGGATGTGGCGGCCGGCCAGCGGCTGGGACAGGCCGTCTGGCAGGCCGCCCGCACCGACCCGGCCTATCTCGAACTGGCCGATGCCGCCCGCGCGGAACTGACGACAGCCCGCGCGGACCCACTCGAAAACTCCGCATGCGCGGCCGAGCGGCTGGCCCTGCGCTCTTAGGGACGGGCGCTGACCAGCGGGCCGTACAGGTCCGTGCGCCGGTCGCGGAAAAAGCCCCAGGCCGCGCGGTGCCGATCCAGAAACTCGAGGTCAAAGCTGTGCACCAGCACGCCCTCCTCGTCCCGGCCCAGACTTTCCACCAGATCGCCCCGGTGATTGGCGATGAAGGAATGCCCGTAAAAGGTCTGCCCCTTGTCGGTCACCGTCTCATGGCCGATGCGGTTGGCGCCGACCACCGGCACGACGTTCGACACCGCATGGCCCTGCATGGCCCGCCGCCAGGGCTCGGCCGTGTCCAGCTCATCGTCATGGGGCTCGGTGCCGATGGCGGTCGGATACATCAGCACCTCGGCGCCCTGCAGCATCATCGCCCGCGCCGTTTCCGGGTACCACTGGTCCCAGCAGATGCCGACGCCGATCCGGCCAAACCGCGTGTCCCAGACCTTGAAGCCCGTATCCCCCGGCCGGAAATAGTATTTCTCCTGATAGCCGGGGCCGTCCGGAATATGGCTCTTGCGATAGACCCCCAGCGCCCGCCCGTCCGCGTCCAGCATCACCAGACTGTTGAAATAGTGCGGCCCCTCGCGCTCAAAGATCGACACGGGGATGGCAACCCCCAGCTCGGCCGCCACCGGTGCCAGCGCCACGACACACGGATGCTCCCGCCAAGGCCAGGCTGTGCCGAACCAGTGCTCCTCCTGCGACACACAGAAATACGGCCCCTGAAACAGCTCCGACGGCAGGATCACCTGCGCGCCCTTCGACGCCGCCTCACGGATGAAGCCGATCGTCTTGTCGATATTGGCCTGCAGGTCCTCGCCATACGAGGTCTGGATGGCAGCGACGGAAAGGGACCGAGTGGCGAGTGATGAGTGGCGTGTGGCGAGTGAGCTCATTTGCGGCGCTCCTCCAGTTTGGTGATGAGACCGGCAAGCATCCGGCTGATTTCGTCGGCGGCTTTCAGGCTTGACGCTGCCGCTGGTTCGTCAAGATAGCCTAGGCGCTGTGCGAGGATCAGCTGTGTCTCGACTTCCGCCAGCGAGCCTCGGGCAATCGACAGATACCGCAGAAACTCGGCGGTACTGCGTCGCGCGCAGCCTTCGGCAATGTTCGACGGTACCGAAACGGCGGCGCGCCTGCCCTGGCTGATCAGACCAAACCGCTCATCCGAGGGCCAGTGGCGCGTCGCTGTGTAAAGGCCCTCGACCCAGTCCATGGCCTTCTGCCAGACGAGGAGGTCCCGGTAGTGGCGGACCTCGCCACTCGCCACTCGCCACTCGCCACTCATTCCGGCTCCTGTTGCGAAATGCAGTGGAACGAGCCCCCGCCGGTCAGGATCGCAAGCGACGGCAGGGCGATAATCTCGCGACCGGAAAGGACGACCCGCAACGCGTTGCAGGCGGCTTCGGTCGCCGCTTCGTTCCCGTAGCTCGGCACAATGACCGCCCCATTGGCGATCAGGAAATTCATGTGGCTGGCGGGGGTGGGTTCGCCGTCCTCGTTCTCGATGCGGCCGGGCGAGGGAATGCGGATGACCGTCAGCCCCTCGGCCGTCAGCGCCCGGGCTGTGGCGTCATAGACCTCGTCATTGGGATCGTCCGCGCCCCAGCCCACCGGACAGGCGACCACCCCCGGGCCGACGAACCGCGCCAGATTGTCGACGTGGCCGTCCGTGTGGTCATTGGCCAGGCCGTCGCCCAGCCAGACCACGCGCGTCGCGCCCAACGCGTCGTCCAAGGCTGCTTCGGCGACCGCCTCGGTCCAGCCCGGGTTGCGGTTGGGGTTCAGCAGGCACTGGCGCGTCGTCAGAATCGTGCCCCGCCCGTCATGATCCAGCGCCCCGCCTTCCAGGATAAAGTCGTGCCGGTCCAGCGGCGTGCCAGAGGCCGCGCCGATCTGGGTCGCGACCGTGTCGTCATGCTCCAGCTCATACTTTCCGCCCCAGCCGTTGAACCGGAAGGCCGCCGCCCGGGCCGAACCCTGACCGAAGATCGGCCCGGTATCTCTCAGCCAGATGTCGCCGAATCGGCCGTCGATGACGGTCACGCCCTCCACGTCCGCGAACCGGGTGCGCGCCGGCTCCAGCGCCTCGGCCTTGCCGACCATCAGCCGCACCTGCTCGCGCCCCGGGCCGGCCAGCGCCCGCACCAGTCCCTCGACCTCGGCCTGTGCGGCCTCAAGGTCGTCTTCCCACAGCTCGGCATTGCTGGGCCAGCCGACCCACATGGCGCGGTGCGGAGCCCATTCGGCCGGGACGGGAAAAGCGGTCATGCCGGGATCATCCTTCATAGGGGCAGGCCGCACCAGATAGGCACGAACCGCCTCCCCCTCAAGCCAACCCCTCAAGTAGCGAGCGACCGCGTCGCGAGCGGTAGGGAAAATATACGCCCTCAAGCAGCGAGGCTCCGCGAGCCGAGCGGTAGGGCAAAAAAAAATTAAGGGCGGACCGTTTCCGGCCCGCCCTCGATCTTTGGTCTGCAGCTAAAACTTAGAAGCTGTAGCGCAGGCCCACACGCACTTCCCAAAGCGACGCACCGGTCACGCGGGACTGGCCAGCGGGCTGGAGGAACTGCTGGAAGACGTACTGGCCGGCACCGTTGCGGTCCACGTCCACCACGCCCTGCGATTGCGGGAAGGAAGCCTCACGCAGGATGCCCCATTCGTCGTTCAGCAGGTTGCCGAGGTTTTCCACGACCACGAAGGCCGCAGTGCGGTGACCCGACATCAGGCCCGGCAGCTCCTGCTCGATCCGCAGGTCGAACTTGCTCCACCAACCGCTCTGGACGGCGTTGCGGGGCAGGGTCGAACCGGCAAACTCACCCAGACCGTGTTCGTCGATGAAGTCGAAGAAGGCGGCCTGGTCGAAGCCCGGCTGGAACACCACGTTGGGATCCGACGGACCGGTCGGGATGTACAGCAGGTGACGGTTGTCGATGATGTCGCCGAAGATGTCGCCGTCGTCGCCCGAGAAGGCGAAGCCGAACGGACGGCCCTCGTTCGCACGACCGAACAGGGTGAAGCGGGTCATGTAGTCGCCGAAGATTTCCCGCTCATAGTTCATTTGCAGGGTGATCCGGTGCGGGATCTCATAGTTCGAGGTCGCCACGTTCGGGTTGTTCGGATCAAACACCGCCACGTTGGCATAGTTCGAGAAGGCCACCGACGAGGTCATCGGATTGACGTCTTCGGCCTGGGTGAAGGCATAGCCCAGGGTCCAGTCCAGGCCCCAGTCGTAGGACTGGGTCAGGCTGGCCGAGAACACCGTTTGATGTCCGCCATCCGTATTGGTCAGCACGAAGTCATTGTTGAAGTTCCGGCTGGAGCAGGCGGCCGCAGTCGGATTGACGCAGTCGGGGTCGCTGCGGTCGATCGAGCGATAGATCGGGCGACCGTCAACCATGGTGCCGATCTGGGCCAGCGTCAGATCCTTGATGATGGCCGCATCCTGGGTTTCCGAGTGCAGGAGGTCGAGGTCAAGGCGGACGCCTTCACCCAGAACCGGCGCATCGAACCAGTAGGTGGCACCGATGGCGAACTTCCAGGCCGACGGCAGGTCGAAGTCGGGGTCCAGCGCATTGACGCCAACATTCGGCGTACCGGTGGTCACGGCGGTGACCAGCGAGTCCGGAATGTCGAACAGCGGCTGACCGGTCGTGTTGGTGAAGATGTTGAAGTTACGGCGGTTCACCTGGATGTTGGTCACACCGTCGTTCGAATAGTTGTTCGACAGCCAGACGTTGGGGTTGCCGCCCGAATAGAGGCCGAAACCACCACGGAACTGCAGATTGTCGGCGAAGTCATAGCGGAAGCCGAAGCGCGGCTGCAGCAGCCCCTTGCCGTCCAGGTTCGACGTATTGGCAAAGCCGTTGCGCGCCACGAAGTTGGCGTTCAGGGCCGGCTCGTCGTTCGAGTCGTACCAGTCATAGCGCAGGCCGAAGGTCAGGGTCAGGTCGTTCGAGAAGACCCACTCGTCCTGGGCGTACAGGGTGTTGGTGCCGTAGGCGAAGCTGGCCGCCGCATCGTTCGGGTCCAGCGAGGCCGCGTTGCCGTAGAAGACCTGCGAGGCGTTGCCGTTGCGGAAGTCGTTGATGCTGTTGAAGCGGAACTCGCCCTGGCTGTGCTGGACGAACAGGTTGAAGATTTCAAGGTCCTCGCGCTCGTAGCCGAAGGTGAACAGATGGTCACCCCAGATGTACGATCCGCCGAGCTTGTAGCTCATCGTCTCATAGCTGAGCACGTTCGAATGACGCGAGTCGTCGGCACCCAGATAGACGGTGGCGCGCGAGTCGACGCTGTCGCCATCATGGTCGTTGAGAGTCCGGATCTGGACTTCCCCGACGTCGAGGCCGCCTTGCGGGATCTGGCGGTTGTCCAGGGTCGAATAGGCGACGCGGAACTCCGTCGAGAAATTGTCCGTCCAGTCCGAGAAGACCTGCAGGACATAGGCGTTCAGCTCGGCACCGCGCTCATACAGGTGACCCGAAAATTCGAATTCATCCGAGCCGCGGTCCGACTCCGTGATGTTGAAGCCATCATTGTAGTTATAGGTGAAGGCCGCGCGGTGCTGATCGCTGATGTTCCAGTCCAGCTTGATGAGCAGCTTTTCATCTTCATTCGGCTGCGGGGCCGGAATGCCACCCGGGTCAAAGCCGTACACGGTGCGGGCGATATCAAGGATCTCGTTGTACTGGGCCATCGACAGGCCCTGCACTTCGGCGCCACCGCCGCCGGCCGGCGAACGGTCAAAGAAGTTGACGCCGTCCAGCTTCTCATAGGCGGCGAAGAAATACAGGCGATCCTGGATGATCGGTCCGCCCAGGTTCACACCCCAGCGGGTCTCCTCGAACTCACCCAGGTCAACCGAACGGCCTTCCAGCGAGGCGCCGGTCAGCTCGTGGTCGCTGTAGTCGTAGAAGAAGCCGCCCGACAGGCTGTTGCCGCCCGACTTGGTCACGGCGTTGATGTTACAGGCGGTGAAGTTGCCGTATTCGACGTCGAACGGGGCCAGTTCCACGGCCACCTGCTGGATGGCGTCGTAGGAGAAGGGCATGCGCTCGGTCGGATAGCCCGACGAGTTCAGGCCGAAATTGTCGTTCAGGCGGACGCCGTCGACGGTCAGGCTGTTGAAGCGCGGGTTGGCGCCGCCGCACTGCACGGCGTCAACGAAGGCTTCGTCGACATAGACGCGCGGGTCGATCGCGATCACGTCGCGGATGTCGCGGTTGATGGCCGGGGCGTTGGCCAGGTCTTCGGCGGTGAAGACGGCGTTCGGGCCGATGGCGGTCTGCACGACGCCGCCGGCGGTGCCGATCACGACCACTTCGTCCAGCTGGGTGCCGCCTTGCGAGACATAGACGTCGGCAACGGTCGCGTCGCCAATGCCGATGGCCGCGACTTCACGGGTGCCCGAGACGCCGGCGGCGTCAACCTGGACCGTGTAGGGGCCGCCGACGCGCAGGCCGCGGGCGTTGTACTGGCCGTTGGGGCCGGTGACGGCAACCGAACGGGTGCCCGAGGGCACGTGGGTCACAGTGACCGTGGCGTTGGCGACCGGCTGGCCGCTGTCGCCCAGCACGGTGCCACGGATGGCGCCGGTGGTTTCCTGGGCATGAACCGCGGTAGCTGCGGTCATCATGAGTACGGCGACCGAGGCCCCGTAGGCGAACTTCTTCAGCATGTCTGGCGTATCCCCGCTGACTCGCCACGAAACGGCCCGGAATGGGACTCAATCGCGACGAAAGATGACAAGTGGGCTCCCTCTAGGCCGGACGTGGGAAGCTCCGACGACACTAATATGACAATGACGTGACAGGGCTCTGGGGGTGGCGCGAGAGCCACACCTTCGCTCGGCGCCTCAGGACCAGGGCAAACCTTTCCCTGCAAATCGCCGGACCAGGGCCAGGGAGGTCGCGCGTCGCACCGCTGGTCCGTGAAAGCCACCATTAATCTGGGTGTTGTCGATCACCCAGGTGCGGAACCGGGCAAACAGGTCCGGGTCGGGCGCGCGCGGCGCGCTCCAGAACTGGTCAAGCGGGCGGGGGTCCGTCAGACCCTCCATGTCGAAAAAGGCCTCTCCCAGAACCTTGACCGGCGTGCCAAACCCGAGCGCGGATAGCGCCGCGCTGGAGTTGTTGACCACCAGCCCCCGCGAGGCCCGACACAGATCGGCCAGGGCACCGCCGTCCAGATAATGCACCCGGGCGCTCACACCGCAGGCTTCAGCCAGCCGTCCGGTCTTCGCTTCCATGTTGGTGACACCGGCATCCAGCGGGTGCCCCTTGACCACCAGATGCAGCTCCGGCGGCGCATGGGTGGCGAAACTGTCCAGCACGCGCGCCAGAAACGCCGCATTGGTCGGCAATGAGGAATGGCGCACCAGCTGGCTGTCTCCATCCCGCTGCAGACAGACCAGAGCAAAGGGTAGATCGCCCTTCAGGACCGTCCTTAGCCGCTTGCGGGTCGCGGCCCTCCGGCTCTTCAGCGCCCGACCAACATGGCCAAAGGCCTGCCGCCAGGGCGGAGGGTCATACTCGGGCCGAAAGTGTGGAAAGGCCCTGCGGCCCATCAGTTCGATGAAATAGTAGAGGCTGATGTGGGTGACGTGCCACGGCAGGATGCGCCCGACCGGGACCGGTCGGGGTTCCCGGGCCTGCACATTGGCATAGGCCTCGGGGTCCGCCGGACTGCAGCCCTCGGCGTTGACGCCAGTGCGCTCGAGCGTGATCCAGTCCGGACGAAAGTATCCATTCTCCAGAACCCAGGTGTCCAGCCCTCGTATGCGGGCCGCAGCCAGAACCGCCCGTGCATGGGGGCTGGTATCCCCGAACACGATCACGTCGGTAAATTCCTCAATCCAGTCGGGAAGCGCCGTCCGGAACGCGTCGAAGGGTTCGCGGTGGACCCGACCGCCGCGGCGTCGCCAGTCGAACCGATCGCCCATGTTGAGAATGAGGCGCTGCACCGCGCCGCCCGCAGCCTCGATCGCGGCAGCGAGGTTTCGGGAAAATGGCCCAAAAGGCGCACTGGCGATCAGGAACCGGCGACCGGCAAGAGCATCCTGCTCGGGTAACGGCGCAGGAAAGGAGCGATGGGAAACGAACACAATCCTCCCTTTGACCGGTCCGGCCCGCCTGTCCAGTCGCGGGCAGGAAAACCTCGTCTCCCCCCCGAAACGACACCA
>NZ_DDOD01000007.1:0-65060 GCF_002341485.1 Brevundimonas sp. UBA2503
CCTCCCCCTCCGTCAGCTGCGCCGACACCTCCCCCGCAAGCGGGGGAGGATCAGTTATTCATAGCCGTGGGCGGCCTCGTTGATGACCTGTGAGGGCATGTTCGAGAAGTCGACCGCGACCGGACCGGCCAGCTTGGCCTGAAGGGTGCGGATCACGTGGGTCATGCGGCGGCGGACTTCGCGCTCCGACTCGGAGCCCGAGTCCAGGCTGAGCGGGGCGAGGCAGAAGTCGATGATGCCGTCGGTCGATTTGATCGGTTCCATGGGTGGGTTCCTTGCTTATTCAGCGGCGACGAACTGGGCGGTTTCGGTCGAGTCCTTGAGCGCCGTGGTCGAGGACTGGCCGTTCGAGATGACGGTGGCGACCTGGTCGAAATAGCCGGTGCCGACCTCGCGCTGGTGACGGGTGGCGGTGTAGCCGGTGGCCTCGTTGGCGAACTCGCGCTGCTGCAGCTCGGAATAGGCCGCCATGCCGCGGTCGCGATAGCCCGAGGCCAGCTCGAACATGCCGTTGTTGAGGCTGTGGAAGCCAGCCAGGGTGACGAACTGGAACTTGTAGCCCATGGCGCCCAGCTCGCGCTGGAACTTCGCGATGGTGGCCTTGTCCAGCTTGGCCTCCCAGTTGAAGGAGGGCGAGCAGTTATAGGCCATCAGCTTGCCGGGGTGCTTCTTCTGGATGGCCTCGGCGAACTTCTTCGCATCGTCGAGATCGGGGTGGGAGGTCTCCCACCACAGCAGGTCGGCGATGTTGGCATAGGCGAGGCCGCGGGCGATGCAGTGGTCAAGGCCGGTGCCGGGCTTGAGGCGGAAGAAGCCCTCGGGCGTGCGGTCCTCGCGGTTGATGAAGGGATGGTCGCGCTCGTCGACATCCGAGGTGATCAGCTGGGCCGATTCGGCGTCGGTGCGGGCGACGGTGATGGTCGAGGTGCCCATGACGTCGGCGGCCAGACGGGCGGCGACCAGATTGCGCTCGTGCGCCTGGGTCGGGATCAGCACCTTGCCGCCGAGGTGGCCGCACTTCTTCTCGGAGGCCAGCTGGTCCTCGAAGTGGACGCCGGCGGCGCCCGCCTCGATGAAGGCCTTCATGATCTCGAAGCTGTTCAGCGGCCCGCCGAAGCCGGCCTCGGCGTCCGCGACGATCGGGGCGAACCAGTCGCGCTTGGCGCCGCCCTCGGCGTGCTCGATCTGGTCGGCGCGCTGCAGGGTGCGGTTGATGCGGCGGCACAGTTCCGGCGCGGCATTGGCGGGATAGAGGGACTGGTCCGGGTACATGGCGCCGGCGGTGTTGGCGTCGGCGGCGACCTGCCAGCCCGAGAGGTAGATGGCCTTGAGGCCCGCGCGGACCATCTGCATGGCCTGGTTGCCGGTCACGGCGCCCAGGGCATTGATGTAGGGCTCGCTGTGCAGCAGCTCCCACAGGCGGTCGGCGCCGCGCTGGGCCAGGGTCTGGGCCGGGGTCACCGAGCCGCGCAGGCGCAGGACGTCTTCCGGCGTATAGGGGCGTTCAATCCCGTCAAAGCGGCCCTTGGGCGACGGCACCAGATCGGCGAAAGTGGTCATGGGTAGTCCCTCGTCTTGGATGCAGGCGGCGCGCGGCCACCGGTTGCGAGGAAGGAAACACGCGACAGTCACGATTGATACACGCCGAGCGGTCGCATTCCTGACATTTCGTCACATCATGACACTTGCATCTCAGTCATAATATGACAAGCTGCAGCCATGGATCAGGCGCCGGATCGCAAGCTGTTTCTCGGGGGGCGCCTCAAGCGATTGCGGCGCGAGCTGGACCTGACGCAGACGGCCATGGCCGCCGACCTGGGCGTTTCCCCCAGCTATCTCAATCACATAGAGCGGAACCAGAGGCCGGTGACGGCGCAGCTGCTGCTGCGACTGGCCGAGACCTATGACGTCGACCTGCGCGCCCTGAATCAGGGAGGCGTCGGCGAGGCCGAGCTGGCCGAGGTGTTCGCCGACCCCCTGTTTGCCGGGATCAGCGTGCCCCGCCATGAGATGCTGCAGCTGGGCGAGGACCTGCCGGGGGCGGCCGAGGCCCTGATCCGGCTCTACCGGTCGCTGGCCGAACAGCGCAGCCGCAGCCGGATCGAGGCCGAGCACGGCGGGGTCGAAACGGGCACGCCGTCCGACTGGGTGCGGGACCACATCCAGTCGCGCAACAACCATTTCGCCGAGCTGGATACGCTGGGCGAGGCGCTTCATGCCGCCCTGTTCGACCCGGCGGGGGGGGTGCACGACAGCTTTGAGGCGGCGGCGCGCGCGCGGCTGGCCACGCGACACCATCTGACCGTCAAGGTGATGCCGGCCGAGGTGATGGTCGAATGGACGCGGCGGTTCGATCCGCACCGGCGGCGGTTGCTGCTGTCGGAGACGCTGGGGCCGTCGTCGCGGGCCTTTGCCGTCGCCTATCAGCTGGCCCTGAGCGAGCAGGGGGCCGAGCTGGAGGCCATGACCGGAGCCGCGCGACCGCCGGATGATGCGACCCGGCGGCTGTTGAAGGTGTCGCTGACCAACACCCTGGCGGCCGCGACCCTGATGCCTTACGGCCCGTTTCAGGCGACGGCCGAGGACACCGCCTATGACCTCGGGCGGCTGACGGCCCGGTTCGGCGTGTCGTTTGAACAGGCGGCGCACCGGCTGACCACCCTGTCGCGGCCCACGGCGCGGGGGGTGCCCTTCTTCCTGATGCGGGTCGATCAGGCGGGCAATATCTCCAAACGCTATGCCTCGGGGGCGTTTCCGTTCTCGCGCTTTGGCGGGGCGTGCCCGCGTTGGCGGCTGCATGCGGCCTTCCGCACGCCCGGGCGGATCGTCACCCAGATCATCGAGACGCCGGAGGGCGGGCGCTGGTTCACCCTGGCGCGCACGGTCGGGCGGCAGGGGGACGGAGCCGACGACGGCGGGCAGGATCTGGCCATCGGACTGGGGTGCGAGCTGAAGCATGCGCCGCGGCTGGTCTATAGCCGGGGCCTCGATCTGGCCGCGCCCGAGGTGACGCCGATCGGCCCGGCCTGCCGGCTGTGCCTGCGCCACCCCTGCGCCGAACGCGCCGCCCCGCCGCTGGACCGGCCGCTGGCGGTCGACGACTGGACCAAGTCGGTCAGCCCCTATCCGTTTGAGGCGGTGTGACTCTACATCCGCTTCCCCGACGGAGGTCGGGGTCCAGGAGGGTGGGCGAACCGTCTGCCTGTGGCTCTGGGCCCCGGCCTGCGCCGGGGAAGCGGAAGGGGTGTGGGGTATGGCTGACGGTCCAAGGTTCTTCACAGCGAGCACAGCGAAGAGAAGCCACGGAGGACACAGGGGGGGGCGTGCGGGGGGCGGCGGCCGCCCTTTTCATCTCCTCCCCATTGCATGGGGAGGTGGCGCGACGCGCAAGCGTCGTGACGGAGGGGGCGGCGGTGCGGGTGAAGGTTTCGGATTGTCATCCCGGAAATCGCGTCAGCGATTATCCGGGACGGTGCTCCTGTGGTTATGGGCATCCCGGAAGACGGAACGGCTGTCCGGGAGACGGGCGGATGGGGCGGGCCGTCTCCCGGACAATCGCACAAGCGATTTCCGGGAGGGATGGAGTGCAGGGACCGCCGTCCCGGATCGCCCCTGCGGGGCGTCCGGGATGACAAAGGGTGCGGGATCGCTACTCCGGTGCAGCCTCAAGCTTGTGCCGCAAGGCTTTGAGGCGGCCCTGCATCACCCAGACGCCGATGACCCAGTAGACCATCAGCAAGAAGGTGCCTGCGACCTTGTGGAAGGGCGCCGGCTTCACAATGGCGGCTGTCAGCCCAACGCCGCTTTCGCCGCCTCCAGCGCCTCGGCCATGGCGGTCTTGAGGCGGTCGGGGGCGAGGATGCGGACCTGATGGCCCCAGGTGAACAGGTGCCAAGCCAGTTCGCGCATGCCCGAGGCGGTAAAGCGCACCCGCACCGAGCCGTCGGGCAGGTCCTCGAGCGTCTGGGTGGGGTGCCAGCGCCAGGCGCGGGCCTCGTCCGCGCCCTCGGGGAGGACCAGAAGCTCCACCTGCTCGACCTCGTCCTGATAGATGCCGAACGAGCGGGAGGCGAAGGCCTGGAGGTCGAAGCCCTCGGGCGGGCGGGCGGTGCCCTCCTCGACCGTGATGGCGCTCATCCGGTCGAGGCGGAAGGTCTGGATGCGGCCGCTGTCGCGGTCGGCGGCAACCAGATAGTTGGCCCGGCCGAACATCAGGCCGCAGGGGGTGACGATGCGGCGGCGCGAGGGGGCGCCGGGGCGGCTGTAGACAAAGCCCAGCGGCCGCTCGGCCAGCACAGCGTGGCGGATGGGGGTCAGCTCGGCCTCGTCCGCCGTGGGGCGCGGGCCGGCCTGGACGGCGATGGTCTCGGCCCGGACGAGGGCCTCGAGATCCGGCGCCAGACGATTGAGGGTGGTCGAGCGCATGGCCGATTTGATCTTGCGCTCCAGCCCTTCCAGCGCGGCGGCCCGGCCCGGTTCGCCCGACAGCCTGAGGCCCGACGAGGCCTTGGCCAGTTCGACCAGTTCGCCGGCGGTGGGGGCCTGTTCAAAGGCGGACAGGCCGCCGCGAATGCGCCAGCGCTTGTGCGGGGGGTCGGAGACCTCCTCAACCGCCGGGAACATCATCAGGACCGCGTCGCGCATGCGTTCGGCCGTGCGGCGGCTGACGCCGAGGTCACGCGCCATGTCGTCGAGCGACAGACCTTCGGAACTGGCCGCCAGACGGCGGGCCAGGTCGAGGATCAGCGCTGCCTTGTCATGCCGCATGGAGGCTCCGGATGCCTACGACCGTTTCTGACGTATGTGTGCGCCATTCTAGCCTTGTCATCAAGCGCCGGAGCGATCCGGCCCCGCCAAACAAGGATCAGACCCATGTTCCAAGCTTCCCCCACCCCCCGCCCGACCCGCCTGGCCGGCCGCTATCTGACCGTGCCGTGCGACGCCGATGGCTGCAGCGATCTGGCCGTCATCTGGGACCGGCTGGAGGAGCAGGTGGTCGATGTGATCCACCTGTCGGCGACCGCGGGCTATACGGTTGAGGACCAGCTGTGGGACGAGGCCCGCTGGACCCCCGGCATCAGCGATCAGGACCGCTGGATCCCGGCCATGGCCGCCTGATCCCAAAAGATTACGGGAAGGCCCCAGTTCTATTTCTGTTCCAGATACTATATATGACCATAGGAAGGAGGAGCTTTATGGCAGCTTGGTCACCAGCAATCGCTAACGAGTTCATCCGACTGGCCACCGACGACGGTAAGGGCCTGACGCAGATGCAGCTTCAGAAACTCGTCTACATTGCCAACGGCTGGAGCTTGGCAATCCGAGGCGAACCGCTCACCGCTGATAGTCCTCAAGCTTGGACATATGGACCCGTATATCCCGAACTCCATAGGGCGTTGCGATCCTATGGACGGGACGAAGTTTCGCGGGAAATCAGGAACTCGGAGTTCATTCCCGGAATGTTCGAGGATGAACAGAACGTCCCGGCGAGAGCCGCTCTAAGTGGCGACGAAAGAGCAATTGTAACGCGCGTATACCGGGACTACGGGAAGTTTCATGCCTTTCAGCTATCTGCGCTTACCCATCGTGACGGAACGCCTTGGACTCAAGTTTACAACGGCGGGCTGGGCAAGTTTGACGACATTCCCTCAAATATGATCCGAGACCATTTTGTCGAACTCGCGAGAACCGGAAGAGCATCAGCTAACGCTTGAGGATATTGACGTAGGGGTAGCTGCTGTCGAGGACATTGATAGCCCGGACCCCCACGACCTCATGGAAAGAATGGCCGTCGAGAAGGCAGGCCTAGAGTTGAAACTCGCCCGCTCACGTATCAAAAACGTGGCGGCGGATCGACGAATGAGAAAGACATACGCTGGGCGGATCCTCCGATATCTGGAGGTGTATTCCATCGTTGTGGCCGTTCTGGTTGTCACTTCAGGCTTTGGGCTTTTTGGATTTGATCTTCCGATCGAAGTTCTGGCGTCTCTGGTTGGGAGTACCGCATTGGCGGCCATTGGCCTTGTAGGGTTCATTGCCCGCGGGTTGTTCAAGCCGCCTCCTGAAAGCTCGAACTAGGGATTGTCTGATCCCTTGCGATCCGGGGCCGGGGCCGCTAGCCCTCATCGGCTTACGGAGGACAGACCTGTATGACGACGGCCCACCAGGACGGCGCCCGCCTGATCAATGAGGCGGTCGAGGCTTTCAAGGCCCGCGACCGCGACACCACGGCTGACAAGCTGGCGCGGGCGATCAAGGCCGATCCGCCGATCGGGACGAAATGGGCCTCGGTCTCGCGCCTCGCGGCGACCATGGGCGAGGTGTCGATCGCGCTGGCCGCCGCACGCCGCAATATCGCCGCGGCGCCGACGCCGGAGTCGCGTCAGGCCTATGCCAATCTGCTGAGCCAGAACGGGCGGTCGGAAGAGGCCCTGCGCGAGGCCCAGGCGCTGGTGCGCGAGCGGCCCAATGATCCGGCGGCGCTGCACTTTCTGGCGACCTGTCAGGTGCAGTTCGGGGACAATGAGGCGGCGATTGCCAATCTGCGCCGCATTCTGGACCTGCCGACCGTGGCGCTGGGGGCGGAGAACGCCTGGGCGGTGCTGGCCGGCATCAAGAAGTTCACGGCCGACGATCCGGACATTCCGGCCATGGAGGCGCTGGCCGCCCGCATCGGTCACGCGCCGGAGCGGCGGCTGAACCGGGTGGTGCTGCTGTATGCGCTGGGCAAGGCCTATGACGACACCGGCCAGACGGACAAGGCGTTCGCCGCCTTTCACGAGGCCGGGCAGCTGCAGATGCCGGACAGCACCTTTAACGCCGACCAGTCAGACCTGTTCGTCGATCAGGTGGTGAGGGGCTATGACCGCGCCTTCATCGACAGCCTGCCGAAGAGCGACATCGACAGCGACCGGCCGATCTTTATCCTGGGCCTGCCGCGCTCGGGGACGACCCTGGTCGAGCAGATCCTGGTCAGCCACTCGGCGGTCCATGACGGGGCCGAGGTCAATCTGTTCCGCCACGCCGCCATGTCGGTGCAGGGCTATACGCCTGACGCCGTGCGCGCCGCCTTTGCCCAGCCGGGCGGAGAGACTTTGGCCACCCGGATCGGCCGGGCCTATCTGCACCTGATGGATGAACGCTTCGGCACCGAAGGGCGTGTGATCGACAAGACGCTGAACCAGACGCGGTTTCTGGGCCTGATCCATCAGTGCCTGCCGAATGCGAAATTCATCTGGCTGCGGCGTCATCCGGCGGGGATCGCCTGGTCGTGCTTCCGCACCCGGTTCGTCAAGGGCGCCGACTGGACCCGGTCGCTGACCGACATCGCCCGGCATTTCCGGGGCGAGGACCGGCTGCATGAACACTGGACCCGCGTCCTGCCGCCCGAGACCCTGCTGACCGTGCCCTATGAGCAGCTGGTCGATGATCCCGACACCTGGATGAGGCGAATTCTGGATCACGCGGGGCTGGACTGGGAGGATCAGGTCAAGGACTTCCACGCCACCGACCGGGCCGTGACCACCGCCAGCTTCGCCCAGGTGCGCCAGCCGCTCTATGCCTCCTCCAAGGCGGCGTGGAAGCGGTATGAGGCGCCGATGAAGCCCTTCTTCGACACCTATTACGGGCCGGGTATCAACTACGACACGCCGTAGCGTTCGCGCATGGTGGCGATCGACCAGTCGATCAGGGCGGTCAGCCTGTCGCGGTCCACATCGGCCAGCCGGTTGAGATAGAGGCACGACACGCTGGTCTTGTACTTGCCCAGTCCGTCCATCAGATCGGGCCGCTCGGCAAAACCCGGCATGATGTAGAGCGTCAGGTTCGCCTTGCGCGGCGAGAAGCCGATGATCGGCCAGTTGGCGGGCTTTTTGGTCGTGTTGACATAGGTATAGCGGTCATAGCCGACGATCGACGGGCCCCACATGACGGGGTCGCAGCCGGTGCGCGCGCGCAGCAGGGCGTCCAGCTCGATGCCGTCCGCCCGCCGGCCCGCATGGGGCACGGCATTGAGGAAATCCTCGACCGAGGCGTCGGTCGGCAGTGTTTTCAGCCCGGACATGGGTCAGCCTCAAGGGAAATGTTGCGAGCGGCAGGCCACCTATCGCCCCCAGTGGATCGTCTCACGCTCAGGGATACGGCTCAAGGATGCCCGCACCGCATCCCCTGAAAACAAGGACCGGACATAGGGTTGATCCTGCGGCTCGAACCGCAAAACAATCAGATCCACACAACGAGGGTCAGCTGAGTCTACCTGTCTCGGCAGATAACCAAGCTGCCTAATGAGGACCGGAAGTCGATGGCGTGACAATGCGGAGTGTCGGTAACCTGTCATCCCATCCTCAAGCACGACCAGGCTTCCATCGTTCAGGCGAATGCTCACTACGGAGTGATCAACGAGTTTATTGGGATCAAAGCTTCTATAGGGGCGGACCATCTCGCAGCTGACTTTCAGGCTGGTGATTTCCGATAGCGAAGTGGTTCGGAGTTCGGAGAAGATGCCCTGACGCCAGACCAGCCGGTCCGCGTAAAGCGCCACGCCATTTCGCGAAGCGGCTAAGCTGGTGCTGAGACTGATCAGCGCCACAACTGCCAGCCCTCCCCAGCTCCAGACCCAGCGGGGTCTGAAGTCTTCGGTAGCCAGAATGACCACCACAAGGCTCCAACCTAACAAGGCATAACCGACAACCTCCACCCACTGCGATGAATGCTGCCAACCAATAATTGGCGCCCCCACAAGCTCCGACTGGAACCGGGACCATGGCCCCCAGTTTTGGGCTGTACCTTGCACCATGCCCACAAATGCAACGACGCCCACGGCAGCCGCCCAGCGACGACCGCGCCAGACCGACCTGTTTGCAGGGTCAGCCCTCTTGGTCGTCAGCTCGGACATGGGTCAGGCCCTCCCCTGAGGCGCATCATCGTCGGCCATTTCGAATCCGGCAAACTCGAATCCGGGCGCCACGGTGCAGCCGACGAGGGACCAGTCGCCGAGACTTTCGGCGGCCTGCCATTTACCGGTCGGGACGATGATCTGGGGCTGCTGGCCCGCCTCAATATCCGGGCCCAGGATCAGGCGACCGATACCGTCGATGTCCAGCGCCAGCGGGGCCCCGACATAGTGGTGCCAGATCTCGGTCGCGTCGACGCGGTGCCATTTCGACCGCTCGCCCGCACACAGCAGGAAATAGATGGCCGTGCCCACCGAGCGCCCGTCGACCGTGCGCGGATCGCGAAAGGTCTCGCGGTAGTGGCCGCCCTCGGGGTGCGGCGCGAGGTCCAGCAGGGCGATGATGTCGGCGGGGGTCATGGGCGTGAGACTATCCCCCCGCTCATCCCGGCGGAAGCCGGGACCCAGAAAGAACAGCGGCCACACGGCTGGCCGTTCCTGCCTCGGCCAAAGAACTGGGTCCCGGCTTCCGCCGGGATGAGCGGAGATTTGGAGGTGTTACGCCGCTCGCGATGCCGCGACCCTCAGCAGACCTGCCACGCTGATGTCTTCGTCGAGGTCGGGCCAGTGGATGCCGAGGCCGGCGGCCGCCGGTTCCCAATGGGCGCGTTCGGCCAGTGAGGCTGCTTTCAGGCGCGGGAACCAGTCGAGGGGGGCGGCCAGTCGACGTCCGTCGTGGAGGCGCACGATCAGTTCGGCGTCGGTGACCTCGACGTCGGCAACCCGCTCATCAATTTTGACGGCCGAAATAGCCATTCCAAGCCTCCAGAAAGCCGTCACGCTCCTCCGCAACCTTGCGGGCAAGCTCGGCCATCTCCTTCGCAGAATAGCAGATATTGCGGGCTGCCGCGACTGGCGACAGCCAGAACTTGGCCGAGCAGCCTGCCTTGTCGATGTGGATGTGTGGCGGCTCGAACCCTTCATTCGAGAAGAAATAGAAGCGGTAGCCGTTCCAGCGGAGCACCGTCGGCATGGCTAAAGCCCCTTCACGATCCCTTCGACCATCTTCTTGGCGTCGGCGAAAAGCATCATGGTGTTGTCGCGGAAGAACAGCTCGTTCTCGACGCCGGCGTAGCCGCTGCCCATGCCGCGCTTGATGAACAGGACTGTGCCGGCCTTTTCGACGTCGAGGATGGGCATGCCGTAGATCGGCGACTGGGGGTCGGTCTTGGCAGCCGGGTTGGTGACATCGTTGGCGCCGATGACGAAGGCGACGTCGCAGGAGGCGAACTCGGCGTTGATGTCCTCCAGCTCGAACACCTCGTCGTAGGGGACGTTGGCCTCGGCCAGCAGCACGTTCATGTGGCCGGGCATCCGGCCGGCGACGGGGTGGATGGCGTATTTGACCTCGACCCCCTCCTCCTTGAGCTTGTCCGCCATTTCACGAAGGGCGTGCTGGGCCTGGGCCACGGCCATGCCATAGCCGGGGACGATGATGACCTTCGACGCGTTCTTCATGATGAAGGCGGCGTCCTCGGCCGAGCCCTGTTTGACGGGGCGGGTCTCGACCGCGCCGGCGCCCGCCGGGCCGCTGTCACCGCCAAAGCCGCCCAGGATCACCGAGATGAAGCTGCGGTTCATCCCCTTGCACATGATGTAGCTGAGGATGGCGCCGGAGCTGCCGACCAGGGCACCGGTGATGATCAGGGCGATGTTTTCGAGCGTGAAGCCCAGCGCCGCTGCGGCCCAGCCGGAATAGCTGTTGAGCATGGACACCACCACCGGCATGTCAGCCCCGCCGATGGGGATGATCAGGGTGGCGCCGAGGATCAGGGCGATCAGGAACACGCCCCAGAAGGCCCAGGTGGCCGTGCCGCCGGTGCCGATCAGAATGCCGATCAGGAACACCAGCCCCAGCGCCAGAGCGATGTTGATCAGGTGACGGGCGGGCAGCAGGATCGGCGCGCCCGACATATTGCCGTTCAGCTTGGCAAAGGCGATCACCGAACCGGTGAAGGTGATGGCGCCGATGGCGAGGCCGAGGCCCAGCTCGATGATCGACAGCATCTTGATGCCGCCCTCGGGCGTGGCGATGCCGAACGAGACCGGCGCATAGACGGCGCCGACCGCGACCAGACAGGCGGCCATGCCGACCAGGCTGTGGAAGGCGGCGACCAGTTGGGGCATCTGGGTCATCTGCACCCGCGCGGCGATCAGGGCCCCTGCCCCGCCACCGACGATCACCCCGCCCGCGATCAGGCCGAGCGTCAGAGGATCCAGCGCATCGGTGAGGCCCAGCGTCGCCAGGGTCACGGCGATGGCCAGCGCCATGCCGACCATGCCGAAGGTATTGCCCCGTCGGCTGGTCTCGGGACTGGAGAGGCCGCGCAAGGACAGGATGAACAGGACACCGGAGACCAGATAGGCCAGGGCGGCAAGCGATGCGGTCATTCGATTTCTTCCCCCAGGACGGTACGGGCACCCGCGATCAGCGGCGGTAGCGATCGGCGAACGATCTCGACCACGCGCTCCATGCGGACTTTTGCGTAGCCATGAACAAGCACATTCCTGAAGCCAGCCGCGTCCCGCAGTTCCAGGTCTGCGATCCCTTCCGGTTGGGTCTTCAGGATCTGGGCGGCGGCCTCACCGACGATCTGGACCGTCCGCAAGACTGCATGCTCGCGAAGGCGGTCCGCGAGAATGGTCCCGGCGTCACGGTCGCCGACAATATCGACGGCCTCGCTGCCGTAGGCGACGATATCCTCCAGCAGGAAACGGATCGCCGGGTTCATCACAGCGGTACGAGGTCCCGGGACATCCAGGCCCATCGCTCCGGAATCATCATCGCGCGGTCCACCAGATCGACCTTGCGGCCGACCGCGTCCTGCAAGTCCTGCTGAAGCCCGCCTAGGCGCCAGTAGTCCAGTTGCCCCACGACGTCGAAGACCACATCGACATCGCTGTCGTCGGTGGCCTCGCCGCGGGCGACCGAACCGACAACACCGACGAACTCGGCCCCCACCGCATGGGCTGCGGCCTGATAGTCGCGCAGGACCGCGAGCACATGATCGAGCAGGGGCGCGCCCTCGAAGGCACGGACGGTATCCTCCCTGCCCCGGCCGGTCATCGCCCCATCCCCTGGGTGCGGGCGAGGCGCCACAGAGCGGCGGCGATGAACAGGGGGCTGAGGATCAGAAAGGCCCAGTCGAACGGGTCCAGCGGGCGACCGTCGATGACGACTCGCGTCAGGATGGCCGAAAACACCAGCACCACGCCGCAGTCGTTCAGACGCACCCGGCGGATCGGATCGCGTTCCTTGACGAACATCCAGATCCACATGCCCGCGCCTAGCCCGGTGGCGATCCAGGCGCCGGCTTCGGCAATTTGGGTGGGGTCGGGACTCAACGCTCCGGCTCCATGGGAGGGAGGAGGCGGCGATGTTTCAAGGCCCACAAGGCCCAGTAGCCCATACTGACGAGTAGCCCCGCATTCAGAAGCACGCGCCACCAAGGGCCGCCTTGAGCGACCTCAACCGTCTGATAGGCACAAAGAAACAAGACTGTGGGATAGAATAGCGAAGCCACGCCGACTTCGATGCGGCGAGACAGGCGGGGCGGGATCATCCGCGCGAACATTTGCAGGAATACCGCGACAGCCAACCCACAGACCACGAGGACGATAGCCCAGCCCCGAATCCACAACGGAACCAGCGGACCCGTGACCGTCGAGGGGACAACTTCGAGCAGCGGTTCGACGGCGCCGGTCATGCCTTGGCGGCCTCCGCCTTGGGCTTTTCCTTTTTGCGGTACATGGCCAGCATGCGGCGGGTGACCATGAAACCGCCGAAGATGTTGACGCTGGCCAGGGTCACGGCGGCGACGCCCGCACCCTTGGCGATCCAGCCGTTCATGCCCGAGGCCTCGGAAACAGCCGCCGCCGCGATCAGGCCGCCGACGATGATGACGCTGGAGATGGCGTTGGTGACGGCCATCAGGGGCGTGTGCAGGGCTGGCGTGACGCTCCAGACCACATAATAGCCGACGAAGATGGCCAGCACGAAGATGGCCAGACGAAAGACGGTGGGGTCGACGTGTTCCATCACGGTTTCCTCTCAAGGCGTTGGAGCCGACGATCCAGCGAAGCGAGCATGAGCATCAAGGCTCCCAAACCGGAGACGAAGACGCCCGGCGTCAAAGCGACAAGCAGGGTCGAGACAATCAGCTGAGCATCAACGCTTTCGGCCCAACGGACTGTTTGATCAAAGCCGAGCCAGATCCGCCACACGGCGTAAACGGCTCCGAGGACGACTGCAGACCAACCGAGGATCAAAAGCGTGAGACGCAACATCATCCCCGCACCCCCTCATGGACGATGGCCCCGGCGTGGGTGACGGCGGCGGCCTTGAGGATTTCGTCGTCGAGGTCGACGGCGAGGGTGCCGTCCTTGAGCATCAGGGCGACGAAGGCGACGAGGTTTCGGGCATAGAGGCTGGAGGCGTCCGACGCGATACGGCCGGGCATATTGGTCCAGCCGACCAGGGTGACGCCGTTTGCGGTGGTGGCGAGCTCGCCCGCCTTGATGCCCTCGACATTGCCGCCGTTATCGACGGCCAGGTCGACGATCACCGAGCCCGGCTTCATCGAGGAGACGTGGGCGGCGGTGACCAGACGCGGGGCCGGGCGGCCGGGGATCAGGGCGGTGGTGATGACCACATCCTGTTTGACGATATGGCTGGCGGTCAGGGCCGCCTGCTTGGCCTGATACTCGTCGGACATCGCCTTGGCATAGCCGCCGGCGGTCTCGGCGGCCTTGAACTCCTCGTCCTCGACGGCGACGAATTTGGCGCCGAGCGACTCGACCTGTTCCTTGGCGGCGGGGCGGACGTCGGTGGCGGTGACGACGGCGCCGAGGCGACGGGCGGTGGCGATGGCCTGCAGCCCCGCGACGCCCGCGCCCATGACGAACACCTTGGCCGCCGCCACCGTGCCCGCCGCCGTCATCATCATGGGAAAGCCCCGGCCATAGGCGGCCGCGGCCTCGATCACCGCGCGGTAGCCGGCGAGGTTGGCCTGGGACGACAGGGCGTCCATGACCTGGGCCCGGGAAATGCGGGGCACGAATTCCATGGCAAAGGAGGTGACGCCCGCGCCGGACAGGGCCTGGACGGTGTCCTTGTCGCGCCAGGCGTCGAGCAGGGCGACGACCACGGTGCCGGGCCGCAGCGCGCTGATCTCGGAGGCCGTGGGGCCTCGCACCTTCATCAGGATGTCGGCGCCGGTGAGCGCGGTCTTGAGGTCGCGGGCGACGGTCGCGCCCGCCTCGGCATAGGCGGTGTCGGGGATGGAGGAGCCCAGACCGGTGCCGGTCTCGACCACGACGGTCGCACCCATACCGGTCAGCTTTCTGACCATGTCGGGTGTCAGGGCAGTGCGCGTCTCGCCATCTCGGCGTTCGCGGGTCACGGCGATAGTGACGGCCAAGCGAATCCCTCCGTGGGGTGGACAGTTCATCGACAGCCTAGGCTGTCAGGTCCCCCACGGTAAAGCGCTGGTTTTGTGCGAGAGGGCCGCGAAAACGGCGCCCTGTCGAGTGTCTCGGGGTCAGTGTATCGGGGTCAGTGCTTCGCGGGCTTTGACTTGAGCGCGAAGTAGCCGATCACCGCCAGGGCCAGAGCGGCGACCAAACCGAAGACGATGCTGCCACCCGGCTGCAGCCACAGCACGAAGAAGGTGATGCCCACCGCGATCTGCAGCGAGCCCCATTTGGCCAGGCTCATGAACAGGGAATAGGTCGCCTGCTGCTCGTGAACCGGCTGGGTGCCCTTTTGGTAGTCACCGTGGGTGGTTTCGGTCTCGGGGGTGGCCATGCGGATCATCCGGTCGGAAGGTCTGGTGTGCGGCCCTTATACCGACAGGGCCGTCGGGCTCAAGCGCCGTCGATGATATCCTGAAGCACGCGGGCCAGTCTCTGCTCAAGAGAGCGACATTCTGCCTCGCTCAGGTCGAGGCCGCCGGTGATCTCCTTGGAGACCGTCATGCCCATCATCAGGGCCGCCGCCATGCGGGCGCTGACCGCGCCGTGGTCGCCCCCGATCCAGGTGGTGAGCGGGTTCATGAACTGCTCGCAGGACTGTTGCTGGACCACCTCCATGGCGCGGGCCGAAGACATGGAGCGCAGGATGATCTGCAGGCCCTGCATCTTCTTGGGGCTTTTGGTGCCGTAGACGATCTCGTGGGCGATTCGGGTCGCGAAGGTCTCGCGGTCCCCGTCGAGCAGGGTCGATCCCTCATGGCAGTGATCCAGCGCCGCGCGGAACAGACCCTCCTTGGAGCCGAAATAGCGAACGATCAGGGCCGGGTCGACGCCCGCGTCCCCGGCGATGTCACGCATGCCGACATCATCATAACTCTCGCGCGCAAAACGATCTTGCGCGGCCTCGAGGATCGAGGCGCGGGTGGCGGCAGCATTGCGTGGGCGTGGTCCGCAGACGGGAAAGGCCAATCGGATCTCCGGTTAATGTCCCCACGGCCTATATGGCTTTGTCATCAGCTGTTGACAAGCGAAACGGACATCACCATTAAGTCACCCGTCGTTGACACCGCGCTTCCTCCCCGTTCGCGCCGTGCCGCTTTCCAACCTGTTTGAGCCGGCGCGCCCGGCCGCCGGAGACTGCGCAGATGCGCCATTTCAAGATCATGGCCGTGGCCGTGCTGATCACGAGCCTGCTGTATGGATGCACGGACCGGAGCGAAGCGCAGGGCCCGCCGCCGGCGCCCGAGGTTTCGGTCGCGACGCCGCTGGTCGATCAGGTCGTCGACTGGGACGAGTTCACCGGCCGCTTCGAAGCGCCGCAGAGCGTGGACGTCCGCGCCCGGGTCGGCGGCTATATCCAGGCGGTCCACTTCCGCGACGGGCAGTTTGTCAGGAAGGGCCAGCTGCTGTTCACCCTGGATGCGCGCCCGGCGCTGGCGGCGCTGGCCTCGGCCCGCGCCCAGGCCGCGCAGGCCGAAGCGCAGGTCGCTCTGGCGCGCAGTGAGCTGGCCCGCGCCGAATCTCTGCTGGAAATCCAGGCCGTGTCCCAGGCCGAGGTCGATCAGAAACGCGCCGCCGTCCAGACCGCCGAGGCCGCTGTCGCCTCGGCCCGGGCTGCCGTGCGCGGTCGCGAACTGGACGTCGAGTTCACCCGCGTGACCGCCCCCATTTCCGGACGCGTGTCGGATCGCCGCGTTGATGCCGGCAATCTGGTCGGCGGCGGATCGTCGGCCGCCGATGTGCTGACCACCATCGTCGCCTCCAGCCCCATCCACTTTGTCTTCGAGGCCTCGGAAGCGGTCATGCTGCGCTATCAGCGCGATGCCCGTGACGGCACTTCAGCCCCGATCCGCATCCGCCTGCAGGACGAGACCGGCTTCCGCTGGAGCGGCACGGTCGACTTTTCGGACAATGTCGTGGACCCCGCCTCGGGCACCATCCGCCTGCGCGCCGTGGTGCAGAACGGCGACGGCTTCCTGAAGCCCGGCCTGTTCGGTCAGGCGCGGGTCGCCGGGGCCGCCCCCTATCAGGCGCTGCTGGTGCCCGATGCTGCCGTCGCCACCGATCAGGCGCGCCGCGTCGTCTATGTGGTCGATGCCGAAAACATGGTCGTGGCCCGTCCGGTCGAGCTGGGCCCGCTGTCCGACGGCCTGCGCGTGATCCGCTCGGGGATCGAGCCCACCGACCGGGTGATCGTCAACGGTCAGCTGCGGGCCCGTCCGGGTCAGCCGGTGACGCCGAAGACGGTCGAGATCGCCCGCACCCCGACCGATACCCAGGCGCCCGTGACCCGCGCCCCGCCTGCCGCCACCGCCACCCCGGCGGGCGCCCTGTCGCAACGCCGCTAAGCGGGAAAGTCCGGCCCAGCCATGAATATCTCTCGCTTCTTTATCGACCGGCCGATCTTTGCGACCGTGATCGCGGTCTTCATCACCCTGGTCGGGGCCTTCGCCTATCCGCTGCTGCCGCTGTCGCAGTATCCGGAGATCGCGCCGCCGACGATCACCATCAACACCGCCTATCCGGGCGCCTCGGCCGAGACGGTGGCCGAGACCGTCGCCGCGCCGATCGAGCAGGAGGTCAATGGCGTCGAGGGGATGCTCTACATCTCGTCATCCTCGACCTCGGACGGGACGGTGGCGGTCACCGTCACCTTCAACCCCGGCACGGATCTGGATGCCGCCCAGGTGCTGGTGCAGAACCGGGTGGCCCTGGCCGAACCCCGCCTGCCCGAACAGGTGCGCCAGATCGGCGTGACGGTGAACAAGCAGGAGAGCGGCTTCCTGATGATCCTGGGGCTGACATCCCCGGACCAGTCGCTGAACAATGACTATGTCGGCAACTATGCCAACTCGACGCTGCGTGACCGGCTGCTGCGCCTTGAGGGCGTGGGCGCGGTCCAGATCTTTGGCGGTGGCAACTATTCGATGCGGGTCTGGATCGACCCGGCCAAGGCGGCCCAGCGCGGTCTGACCGGGCCGGACATCGTCGCCGCCCTGCGCGCCCAGAACGTCCAGGCCGCCGCCGGTGCCATCGGCCAGCCGCCGTTCGACACCAATGCCGCGGCCTTCCAACTGCCGGTGCAGGTCGAGGGCCGCCTGACCGACCCGAACGAGTTCTCGAACATCGTCATCAAGACCGACGCCGAGGGGCGGGTGACCCGCGTCCGCGACGTCGCGCGTGTCGAACTGGGGGCGCAGGATTACGGCATCCGGGGCTTCTTTGACGGCGAGCGCGGTGTCGGCATGGCCATTATCCAGCAGCCGGGCGCCAATGCGCTGGGCACGGCGGATCGGGTCATGGCCGAGGTCGAGGCCATCCGGGCCGAGCTGCCGCCCGGTATGGACATCTCCATTCCTTATAATCCGACGGAGTTCGTCGCCGCCTCGGTCGAGTCGGTGCAGCACACCCTGATCGAGGCCATCTTGCTCGTGGTGCTGGTGGTGGTGGTGTTCCTGCAGACCTGGCGGGCGGCGATCATCCCGATCGTGGCCATTCCGGTGGCGCTGGTGGCGACCTTCGCCGTGCAGCTGATGCTGGGCTATTCGATCAACTCGCTGAGCCTGTTCGCCCTCGTGCTGGCGGTCGGGATCGTGGTCGATGACGCCATCGTCGTGGTCGAAAATGTCGAGCGCTATATCCGCGAGGGTCTGGCGCCGAAGGAGGCGGCCTATCGCTCCATGCAGGAGGTGTCGGGCGCCCTGATCTCGATCGGACTGGTGCTGGTCTCGGTGTTCGTCCCGACCATGTTCGTGCCCGGCATCCCCGGCATCTTCTATCGCGAGTTTGCCATCGTCATCACCACGGCCTCGGTGGTGTCGCTGCTGGTGTCGTTGACCCTGTCGCCGGCCATGGCCGCCATGCTGCTGAAGCCGCACAAGGCGCACGACGATCACGCGCGCAAGCCCGGTGTGCTGGGCACCGGCCTGCACTACCTCGGCTTTGCCGGGCGCAAGTTCAACGAGGGCTTTGACTGGCTGTCCGACCGCTACGGGCGGCTGACCGCGCGGCTGATCCGCAAGCTGGTGCTGGTGTTCAGCGTCTATGCGCTGCTGTTGGTGGGCACGGGCTTCACCCTGTTCAACACGCCCTCCGGCTTCATTCCGGAGCAGGATCAGGGCTTCCTGATCGGGGTTGTGCAACTGCCGCCCGGAGCCTCGCTGGACCGGACGCAGGAGGTCATGGCCCGCGCCTCACAGATCATCCGTGACACCGAGGGCGTGGACGGCGTCGTGTCATTCGCGGGTCTGGACGGGTCGAGCTTCTCGTTCGGCTCCAATGCCGCGACCATCTTTGTCCGCCTCGACTCGTTCGATGAGCGCAAGACGGCGGAGCAGGCCGCAGCCGCGCTGGCCGGAGCCATCACCGGCGCGACCATGGGCATTCAGGACGCCAACATCTTTGTCATCGCTCCGCCCGCTGTGCAGGGCCTCGGCAACGGCAATGGCTTTCAGATGATGGTGCAGGACACCTCCGGCGCGGGCTATGTGCCGCTGGAAGGCGCGACCTTTGCCATGATGGGGGCCGCGGCCCAGGCGCCCGAGGCCGTCAATCAGGTGTTCTCGACCTATAACACCGGCTCGCCCCGGATCGCTGCGGATATCGACCGCGACCGGGCGCTGATGATGGGCGTCCAGCCCGGCGATGTGTTCAACACCCTGGGGGTCTATCTGGGCTCGGCCTATGTCAACGACTTCAACTATCTGGGCCGCACCTTCCGGGTGACGGCGCAGGCAGAACCCTCGGCCCGGGACGACATCGCCGATATCGCCGCGCTGGAGACCCGCTCGGCCTCGGGCGCCATGGTGCCGATCGGCTCGGTCGCCACCCTGCGCGAGGAAGCCGGTCCGTCGCGGATCGTGCGCTACAACCTGTTCCCGGCCGCCGAGCTACAGGGACAGGCGGCGGCGGGCGTGTCCTCGGGCGAGGCCATCGCGCAGATGGAGGCGCTGGCGGAAGCCACCCTGCCCCCCGGTTTTTCGTATGAATGGACCGGTCTGGCGCTGCAGGAGAAGCAATCCTCAGGCGGGGCGACGCTGGTGTTCGTCATGGCGGTGGTGTTCGTCTTCCTGGTGCTGGCCGCCCAGTATGAGGCCTTCACCCTGCCGCTGGCGGTCGTGCTGATCGTGCCGATGTGCATTCTGGCCGCCATGGTCGGGGTCAATCTGGCCGGGCTGGACAACAACATCCTCGTGCAGGTGGGGCTGGTGGTTCTGATCGCCCTAGCGGCCAAGAACGCCATCCTGATCGTCGAGTTCGCCAAACAGGCCGAGGACGAAGGGCTGAACCGCTGGGACGCCGCCGTGCGCGCCTCCCGGACCCGCCTGCGTCCGATCCTGATGACCTCGTTCGCCTTCATCTTCGGTGTGCTGCCGCTGATGCTGGCGACCGGACCCGGGGCCGAGATGCGCCAGTCGCTGGGGACGGCAGTGGTGTCGGGGATGATCGGGGTGACCTTCTTCGGCCTGATCTTCACCCCGGCCTTCTATGTCTTCATGCGGTGGGTGGCGTCGAAACTGCCGGGTGGAAAGAAGAAGGCTGCACCTGAGACCCGCAATCCGACCCCGGCTACGGCCCCCAATTCGGGCCAGGGAGAAATCGTATGATCCGCCTGTCTTCCCTGCTGAAGGGGCGCGTCGCCGCCTCGGCTCTGGCGCTGGGGCTGACGGTCTCGGCCTGTGCCACCGCGCCGGTCGGCACCCCGCAGGTCCTGCCTGAAGCGACCGCCGGCGGCTTTGTCGCCGACACCGGTCAGGGCACGGTCAGCGCCCCGGCGCGCGACGACTGGTGGCGTCTGTACGACGACCCGATGCTGGATACGCTGGTGCTGCAGGCCCTGGGCAACAACAATGAGTTGGAGGCCGCGGTCGCAAATCTGCGCGTGGTGCGGGCCTCGCTGGGCGAGGCGCGGGCCGCACGCCTGCCCTCGACCACACTGACCGGTGCCGGCAGCTATGGCCGGCCGGCCGCGACCACGGTTCCGGGTTCAGGCGGCGTGCCGCTGGACGAGTCCGAGACCTATGACGTCGGGCTGGACGTGGCCTATGAGATCGACCTGTTCGGGCGGGTCGGCTCGACCATCGCCGCCGCGCGCGCCGATGCCGGGGCCGCCGAGGCCGCGCTGGATGTGGTGCGCGTCAGCGTCGCCGCTGAAACCGCGCGGGCCTATACCGAGGTCTGCTCCGCCAATGTGCAGATCGCGGTGGCCGAGCAGACGATTGACCTGCAGTCGCGGACGCTGGAGCTGACCGAGCGGTTGCTGGGCGCGGGATCCGGCACCGGTCTGGACGTCGCCCGAGCGCGCTCGGCCGTGGCGTCCAGTCAGGCGGCGCTGCCCCCGCTGCGGGCCCAGAAGGACGCGGCCCTGTTCCGTCTGGCGACCCTGACGGGGGTGACCCCGCGCGAGGTTTCGCAGGCGGTCGTGGACTGTGCCGCCCCGCCCCGCCTGACCCAGCCTATTCCGGTGGGCGATGGTGCGGCCCTGCTGGCCCGTCGACCGGATGTGCGCCAGGCCGAGCGGGATCTGGCCGCCGCCAATGCCCGCGTCGATGTGGCGACCGCCAGCCTCTATCCCAGCATCCAGCTGGGCGGCTCGGTCGGGGCGACGGCCCTGGATCTGGGCGAACTGGGCGACGACGGCGCGCTGCGCTTCAGCGTCGGGCCCCTGATCAGCTGGTCCTTCCCCAATGTCGCCGTAGCCCGGTCGCGGATCGAGGCGGCGGGCGGTCTGGCCGAAGCGGCGCTGGCGCGCTTTGACCAGACGGTGCTGGTGGCCCTGCAGGAAACCGAGACGGCGCTGTCGGCCTATGGCCATTCGCTGGACCGGAGGCAGGCGCTGACGGTGTCGCGCGATGCCGCGGCCGATGCCGCGCGGCTGGCCCGGGCGCGGTTCGACGCCGGGGCCGACAGCTTCCTGACCGTGTTGGATGCCGAGCGCACCCTGGCCCAGACCGATGCGGCATTGGCGCAGGCCGAGGCCCAGGTCGCGGACCTGCAGATCCAGCTGTTCAAGGCGCTGGCCGGCGGCTGGGCCCCCGAAGACCTGCCGAACTGACAAAAGAAGAGGCCGCCGGGATGACCCGGCGGCCTTGAAAGTCGCGTCCAGGAGCGGACGTTCAGGTAGGGATCGGCCCTTCGTCAGAAGGTGTAGCGGGCCCCGATGAAGAACTGTCGTCCCGTGTGGTGATAGACCGAGGTCGACTGGCGATCGTCGTCGCCCACCCACTGGTGGTTTTCCTCGTCGGTCAGGTTGATGCCCTCGAAGCTGACGGTGACATCGTCGGTCAGCTTGAACGACGACGAGAAGTCGATGTTCAGCGTCTCCATCTTGCCTTCCAGGGCGTTGCCGTTACGGCCCGGGACGTTCTGTAGATACTCGTCGCGGTACGAGGCCGAGACCCGGGCCGAGAAGCGGTCATCCTCATAGTAGAGGGTGCCGTTGTAGGCCGTGGGCGAGAGCTGCGCGAGGTCGTTCGTCACGAAGGTCGAGCACAGGGCATTGGTGCAGTAGTCAATCTCGGACTCGACGTTCGTGTAGTTCAGCTGGATGCCGAGGTTCGAGAACGGACCCGGCAGGAAGGTGAACGGGGTCTGGAAGCTGACCTCGAAGCCCTTCAGCGGTCCGCCATCCGTGTTCACCGCGCTGGTCAGGGCGAAGATGGTGGTCGGCGAACAACTGCCCGAACAGAAGCTGGGATCAAAGGCCGACGGATTGAGCGCCGTCAGCTGGGCATAGGTCAGATCCTGACGGATCACCTGGATGTAGGTGTCGATGTCCTTGTAGAAGTAGGCGAAGGAAATCAGGCTTTCCGGCGCGAAATACCATTCGAGGGCAAAGTCGTAGGTCGAGGCCCGGAACGGCTCCAGCTCCACATTGCCGATGGTGGCGGTGTAGTTCGGTCCGGTCGAGTTCAGCGACGTGGTCGGCACCAGATAGTTGGCTCCGGACATGGAGTTGTTGATCTGGGGACGGGCCATGACCCTGGCGGCGCCGAAGCGGACCAGGACATTGTCGATCGGCTCATACGTCAGATTCAGCGACGGCAGACTGTCTTCATAGTCGTGGGTGTCGAACACCAGGGTGCCGCCACCGGTCGAGCTGTAGCCCTCGGCATAGAGGCTGGTCCAAACGTGGCGGAGGCCAACATTGCCGCGGAACGGACGACCGAAGACGTCGGCGTCAAAGTCCGCCTGGGCGTAGAGGGCGAAGTCCTCTTCCTCGAGGAAGCGGTTGCCGCCCCGGGCGTTGCCGACCGTGATGCTGCCGAGCGTGAAATTCCCGCCGGGAACGCCTGTGTCGCAGTTGCAGTAGATGTTGAACAGGTCGGCTATGGCATTCAGATCCGGGATGACCCAGGTCGAGTCATTGCCGCTGGGGCCAAAGCCGCCGCCGAATCCGGTCAGCAGGGTGGTGATGTCCGCCATGGTGACACCCGGCGGCAGGGCCGGCACGACCGTTTCATCGGTGCGACGGAACTCATAGGACTCAGACGAGAAGGTCTTCCAGTTGACGCCGGTCCGGAAGGTCACGAACGGGGTGACGTCAAACTCCAGGTCCGCCTGGAGGGACTCGAAGATGGTATCGACGCCCTGGGGCCGGATGCGGATTTCCGAACGCGGGACACTGGTGCCGATTGCACGCCAGTCCCAGGCCGCCGGATCGGCGACATTGAAGCCGTAGTCGATCAGCGGGGTGTTGGGATTACCCCGGAAATCGAACGAATAGCCCTGGGTGTTCTGACGGTCGATGGTGACCGTGGTCTGGAAGGGGTTCTCGTAGTTCGACTCGGCGCGACCGGCGAAGAAGCGGCCCCGGACCGTGTCGGAGAAGTCGTGATCGACCGTGAAGCCGACCTGCAGGAACTGGGTCTCCAACTGGTCGAACCGGGCCTCGCTGCGGATGTCGACATTGTCGAACAGGCCATACACCAGGGTATTATTCTCAACCACGGCATCGCGAACGATGATCTGGGTCTGGCCACCGGCACCGGCATTGCGGCTGAAGGACAGCGACTCGAGGAAATGCTCTTCGCGGGTCGCGTCCAGCTGTGAGTACAGCACATCCACGCTGATGGTCGTGGAGTCTGCGGGGCGCCATTGCAGCGATCCGGTCAGGCCCAGACGTTCCTGATGGTGGGTCAGGCGGCCATAGCGTGGCAGACGCGGAATGAAGACATTGGGCTGGTTGGCCGTTTCATAGGCGGTGACATTGCCCGGCGTATTGGTCGGACGCGCGATCCCGGTGGCGCAGTTGGCCGCACTTGAACCGTTGCTTCCGCTGTTACCCGGATTCTGGGGCGAATAGCCGAACGGCGAACAGAAGCCGCCCGAGCTGCCGGAGCCGACGGCGGGGGCCCAGCGCACCGAGCTGAAGCCCTCCTCGAAGGAGTCTTTTTCACTGTAGGCGACCGACAGCAGGGCGCCGAACTGGTCACGGTCCCCGAAGGTGTTGCTGACCAGGAAGGCCGCGCGCGGGTTCCAGTTTTCGGACAGGTCATTGTATCCGGCCTGCACCGAGAAGGCCATTCGCGGGCCCCGGAAGTCGAACGGGCGAGCGGTCTGCAGGTCGATGGTGGCGCCCAGCGAGCCCTCTTCGGTCTCGGCGGCGGCGGTCTTGCGGACCTTGATCGAGTTGAACAGCTCGGAGGCAAAGACGTTGAAGTCGAAGCCACGACCGCGGTTCGCGCCGCCCGATGAGTCGGTGCCGCCGGTGGTGGCCTGGGCCTCCATGCCGTTGATGCGGGTGCGGGTGAAGTCGGAGCTGAGGCCGCGCACGGTCAGCTGTCGGCCCTCGCCGGCGTCGCGGTCGATCGAGACGCCCGGGATGCGCTGGATGGCCTCGGCCAGGTTGGTGTCGGGGAAGTCGGCGATGTCTTCGGCTAGGATGACATCGACGATGCCGGCTTCGTTGCGCTTGACGTCGAGGGCGGCGGCCAGGCTGCCGCGATAGCCGGTGACGATGATCTCATCGACCTCGGTCTCGGGTTCGCCCGCGTCCTGTGCGGCGACACCACCGACACCGAGACACAGCGCAAGCGCCATGCCCGATCCTCCGGCGAACAGATAGTGGCGCAGGGACGCGCCTGTTTTTTGAACGTGCATCATATGCCTCCTCCCAAGGACATACAGGACGCCGGAGGTTGGCCCCGGTCGATCTTTTATTGAGGCTCAATCCTGAACCTTGTTTTGACACCGGTGTCATGTCTAGATGCGAAAGTGAATGACACCGGTATCAATGACGAGCGTAACCCGATGAACATCGAAATGGCAAGCCCCAAGTCACAGACCCTGCTCGCCGCCCCGATGGCGCGACCGGCGGCGCTCGGACTGGCGGTGGTTTTCGGTCTTATGGGAGCAATCAGCCCCACGGGACGGGCTTTTGCCCAGGACGCCCCGTCGCAGGTGCTGGCCTTTCCAGGGGCCGAGGGCGCGGGCCGGTACGCGGTCGGCGGACGCGGCGGGCGTGTGCTGAGGGTCACACATACGGGCGATTCCGGCCCGGGCAGTCTGCGGGCGGCGGTCGAGACCGACGGCCCCCGGACCATTGTGTTCGACACGGGAGGCATCATCCGGCTGGAGAGTCCGCTGGTTATTCGTCGGGGGCGCGTGACTCTGGCCGGGCAGACCGCGCCGGGCGGGGGAATCACCCTGATCGGCCAGCCGCTGATCATCTCGGCCGACGAAGTGATCGTGCGCCATATCCGCTCGCGACTGGGGGCGGAGCAGGCGATGGAGGCCGATTCCATTTCGGTCACGCGCGGGCGGCGGATCATTCTGGACCATGTGTCGGCTTCATGGTCTGTGGACGAGACCCTGTCGGTCGGTAGCCGGTATGACCCGCCCGAGCGCGGCATCTATGACGTGACGGTGCAGAACTCGGTGATCGCCGAATCGCTGAACGCCTCGGCCCACGCCAAGGGGGATCATGGCTATGGCTCGCTGGTGCGGGGCGGGTATGGGGCGCAGATCAGCTTCATCGGCAATCTGTGGGCCAGCCACCGGGCGCGCATGCCGCGGCCCGGCAACTACAATCCACCGGAGCTCGATGCCGAGGGGCCGTATTTCGAGTTCCGGGGCAATGTCTTCTATAACTGGGGTGGCGCCCAGGCGGGCTATAATGCCGATACCAACAGCGTCTCGACCTACGCCTTTGTCGGGAACACCTATCTGCCAGGGCCGGATTCGACCGGGCGCTGGGCGTTCGAGGACTCCGATCCGCTGGCCGTGGCCTGGTTCGAGGGCAACCGCATGGATGGCGCCCTGCCCGACGATCCTTGGAGCCTGGTGAAGGACGACGGCGGGCCGGGCACACGCCTGACCGCGCGACCGGACTGGGCCGGGCCTCCGCCGGAAGACGCCGAGGCCCGGCAGGATCAGGTGCTGTCGACGGCCGGCGCCTCGGTCCCCCGAGATGCTGTCGATGCCCGGATCGTGGCGGGCGTGAGGGACCGGTCGGGGCGGATCATCGACAGCCCGGAGGCGGTCGGAGGCGTGGGCCAGATCGATGCAGGCGTGCCCTGGGTCGACAGCGACGGCGACGGCCTGCCCGACGACTGGGAAGCCGCGCACGGATCAGACCCTGCGGACCCCACCGACGGCGCGACCGACCCGGACGGCGATGGCCATACCCTGCTGGAAGACTGGCTGAACGCCCGGGCTGCGGGAGCCGACGGCTGCTAGCGCGCCATCCAGCCGCCATCGACGGTCAGGATGGTGCCGTGCACATAGGCCGAGGCATCTGACGCCAGAAATACGGCCGCCCCCGCGAGGTCGGACGGATCGCCCCAGCGCCCGGCCGGGATGCGGGCCAGGATGTCGCGGTTGCGGCCCTCATCGGCGCGCAGGGCCTCGGTGTTGTTGGTGGCGAAATAGCCGGGCGCGATGCCGTTGACATTGATGCCCTTGGCCGCCCATTCGCAGGCCAGCAGCCGGGTCAGACCCGCCAGACCGCTCTTGGACGCGGTATAGGACGGCACGCGAATGCCGCCCTGAAAGCTCAGCATCGAACAGATGTTGAGGATCTTGCCGCCCCGTCCGGCCCCGACCCAGGTGCGGGCCACGGCCTGGGAGAGGAAGAAGGCCGTCTTCAGATTGGTGTCGATGACCGCGTCCCAGTCTTCCTCCGAAAAGTCGAGGCTGTCGGCGCGACGGATGATGCCGGCATTGTTGACCAGAATGTCGATGTCGCCGACCGCGTCGCGGGCCTTGGCCACGACATCGGCGATCGGCGCTGTGGTCGACAGGTCCGCCGGGATGGCGTGCAGGGCCCGACCCAGCGCCGCGACCTTTTCGGCTGTCTCGGTCGGGGCCGAACGGCCCACGGCGACGATGTCGGCCCCGGCGGCGGCCAGGCCCAGGGCGATCGCCTGGCCCAGACCGGTATTCGCGCCGGTGACGAGGGCGGTGCGCCCGGAGAGATCAAACGACGGGGTCATGCAGGCAGGCCTTCGGATGGGTTGTCACAGGCGGATTGAACGCCTCAGATTGAACATATAGGTAACCGGTGTCATAACCCGATGCAAATGAGGTAAGGGCGATGCCGCCCTATCGTCGTCGTCCCCGACTATGAATGCCGGACATCGGGATACCCCCTTCGCCCTGTCCGCCCCTGACCTTGAGGAATACCATGAAAATCGCCCTGATCATCGAGAACAGCCAGGCCGCCAAGAGCCAGATTGTGCACACGGCCCTGACCGCCGTGGCCGAACCGCTGGGCCATGAGGTGTTCCACTATGGCATGTATACACCCGAGGATAAGGCCTCGCTGACCTATGTCATGAACGGCCTGCTGACCGGCATCCTGCTGAACTCGGGCGCGGCGGATTTCGTGGTCACGGGGTGTGGCACGGGCACGGGCTCGATGCTGGCCGCCAACGCCATGCCCGGCGTGTTCTGCGGCCTGATCATCGACCCGACGGATGCCTTCCTGTTCGGCCAGATCAACGACGGCAATGCCATCGCCATGCCCTATGCCAAGGGCTTTGGCTGGGCGGCCGAGCTGAACCTGCAGGACGTCTATCGCAAGCTGTTCGAAGGCGAGCGCGGCCTGGGCTATCCCAAGGAGCGGGCCCAGATCATGGCCACCAACCGCGGCATCCTGAAGGACCTCAAGGCCGTCACCTGCCACGACATGCTGACAGTACTGAAGACCGTGGATCAGGGCCTGCTGAAGGCCGCCGTCGCCGGCGAGAAGTTCCAGGACCTGTTCTTCGCCAACGCTACGGACGAGGGCATCCGCGCGTATATCCGGGGCGTGGTCGACGCGGCCTGAGGGCTCAATCCTCGACCGTTACCTCGCGCTCTTCCTTCCTTGCCAGCTTCCGGGCGCGTCTGCGGGCGCGCCAGAAAGTGATGGGCATCACCAGCGTCCGCAGGATCGAGAACATGAAGGCGAGGCCATAGATGCGGATGCCGACCAGAAAGGCGTCGCCGCTGGGCGTGGCCGGGTCCAGCGGCTGGTCGATGATGGCCCGGGTGACAGGCGCAAGGTTGTCCGGCCCGAGGAAGAACAGGAAATAGCCGATCGAGCCGGCAATGCCCTCGCGGATGAAGATGGTGATGGCCTCCATCGTGCCGAGCGGGCCGACCAGGGTCTCCTGCACCGCCAGCGGGGCCCAGGCATAGCTGGCGCCCAGCAGGGCGAATATGATCAGGAACATGACCAGCCGCGCGGCATAGGCCCCGGACAGGAGAGCGATCGTCTGGCCGGGCCGCAGCCGCTGGATCAGCGAGGCGCGCTTGATGTCCTCGTCTTCCACGGCCGGGATCAGGTCGGGGAAGGTGGTCGACAGGATCGAGAGGAATTTCCCGATCAGGTCGGCCAGCACGACGGCCAGCACCAGCAGGAACAGCAGCGAGGCCGCCGATGGCTCGGCCAGGGCGAGGCTGACGGTGCTGGAGACGCCCAGCACGGCCACGGCGGCCAGAAGGATGATCGAGAGGATCGATCCCTCGATGATCCGGCGCAGCAGTTTGAACAATCCCAGCATGGTGGTCCCCTTCCCAAGGCCGGGCGGACCCTAACACAGGCCCTGTGGCCCGACGGTCTCACCACAGCCGTCGCCTTGGCCTATGGCGCGACGGGCAGGTGCTCGGCGAGGAAAGCCTCCATGGCCTGCATCACGGCAATCTCCTCGCGGCGCTCCCAGTCTGCGTGGCCGGCCTCTTCGAGGATGAGCAGTTCGACGTCGGCACCGGCGCGGCGAAGGGCACGGTCCATGTCGCGTGACTGGGCCACCGGAACGACATCGTCGCGCTCGCCATGGATCAGCAGCACCGGCGTAGTCCATCCCTCGACCAGACGAACCGGCGAAACAGCCTCCAATGCTGCGCGGTCCTCGCGGGGGTCGCCGATGGAGCGCACCCAGTATTCGTAGCGGTCGGTGTCGTCGCCGGCCTCGCGGCGCTCCCAATTCATCAGGTCGACCAGATCCGACGGCCCCGCGATCGCGATGGTGCAGCGATAGAGGTCGGGACGTGTCGCCGGTCCCATCAGGGCGGCATAGCCGCCATAGCTGGCGCCAACGATGCAGATGCGGTCGGGGTCAGCCAGACCCTGATCGATCAGGTGCTGGACGGCGGCGGTGACGTCGTCCTGCATCAGACCGCCCCACTGGCGATAGCCGGCCTCGGCGAAGTTGCGTCCCTGCCCGCTGGAGCCGCGGAAATTCGGCTGCAACACCTGATAACCCCGACTGGCAAAGAACTGCGCCCAGGTATCCCATTTCAGGTGGTCGCTGGTCTCGGGCCCGCCGTGGGGCATGACGATCAGCGGTGGCCGATCACCGTCTTTGGTGCCCGGCGGCTGGGTGAGATAGGCCGTCAGGGCCAGCCCGTCGGTCGCAGCATAGTCGATCCGGCGCATCTGGCCCAGGCGGGCCTCCGGCAGCCCCGGGAACAGAGAGCCGACCAACTCCATCTTCAGGGCCGTGAGGTCAAAGAGGTAATACTGACCGGCGTTCGAGGGAGAGCTGGCCCAGATCAGCCATTTATCGCCCGCTTCGGACTGGGACACCACCGACGCGCTGAAGCCCGCCCCGAAGAAGCGACGGATGCCGGCCATCACGCGCTCCTGATCCGGGTCGATGAAATCGCACCGGTAGACATCGGCCCAGTAGCACCCCGCCGCCAGACCGGAGCCGTCGCTGTTCAGGACGATGTTGGCGACGTCATAGGTGCCGTGCCGCCAGATCGCCGGGCCCATGGTCCGGGTGGCGAAATCGAACACATGGACGCCGTAGGTGTCCTCGAGTGCGCCCTCCTCGGGTCGGACCGCGACATAGACCTGCGAGGGCTGGTCCGTCGGACCGAGAAACCGGAAGCGTGGAAAATCGCGGATCTCGTCGCGGTGCAGGCGGAAGGTCTCGGTCCAGCCGCCGTCGGCGTCGCGGGCCTGCATGACCAGCACCCGACCCCGGATGCCCCTGTAGACAAGCCGCCCGACGACATCGCCCTGCTGGTCGGTCAGATAGCTGATAACGCGGGGATCGCCTTCGATGACCAGTTCGGACTCGCCCGACCGGACGTCGACGCGCGCGACATTGAGGTCGCCCGAGGCATCCATGTGGGTGATCAGAATATGGCCGGGCTGGTCGGGCAGGATATCGAGCAGGTCGCCCGGTCTGCCGGCGCGGGCCAGCGGACCTTCCAGACGCCGGATATCGCCGCCGTCGCGAGGAATGGCGAGCAGGGACCGGCCATAGTTGGCGGTGCGGATCGCGCCGTCAGCTTCACCCCGGTAGCGGGTCACCTCAAGCCGGGTCGCGCCCATGATCAGAAGGTCGTCGCCCTTCCATTCCACCCATTCGATATAGACCCCGCCAAAGCGCTCGCGGGCCTGGGAGCCAAACAGGGCGCTGGTCTCGCCGGTGACGAGATCGCGGACAGCCAGATTGGCCGTGCTGTCGTCCTGGGCGACGTAAGCGAGGTAGCGTCCCGACGGCGAGAGGCTGACGTGAGCCAGAGCCGGGCGGCGCGCGAATTCTTCGACGGGCAGGATCTGGGCGGTCGAGGGGGTGACGGAAGCCAGCACCGCCAACGCGGCGAGCATGACGGCAAAGCCTGCGCCGATGCGCGTCAACTGCTGTCCCATGGTTCGCTCCCAGGCCCGCCCACGCTCTCAAGGCGCGAGGACACTAACAACCGGCGGTCGGAAGTGGAACCTCTCAGCTGCCCTGCAGCGGGGCGGTCGAATCGCGCACGACCAGCGAGGGGCGGACCTCGGGCTGGGTCAGGGTGGCGGCGTCGAGGCCGCGGATCGAGGCGGTCAGCTTTTCGGCAGCCATGCGGCCCATGTCGCGGATCGGCAGGCGGACGGTGGTCAGGTTCGGCCATACACGCGAGGCCATGGGCAGGTCGTCAAACCCGCAGATCGACAGATCAAACGGCACATCGAGGCCCGCGTCGCGCGCGGCCTTCATCACGCCGATGGCCATTTCGTCATTGCCGGCGAAGATGGCGGTCGGCCGGTCGGCCATGGCCAGCAGGTCGCGTGCGGCCTCGACCCCGGACTCGAACGTATAGGCCCCGACGCGGACATAGGCCGGGTCCAGCGTCAGCCCGTGCTCGGCCAGACCCTCGGCAAAGCCCCTGCCCCGCTCGTGCGAGGAGCGGAAACTATCGGGGCCCGAGATGAAGGCGATGCGGCGATGGCCCAGCCCGGCGAGGTGGCGGGCGGCCTCGGCCGCGCCCGAGCTGTCGTTGGTGACGACCATGTGGCGAGGCTCGTCCAGCGACACCGAGGCGATGCGCACATAGGGGCATTCAGCCTCTTTCAGGATGGCGATGACGCGCTCGTCCTCGGACACCGACGGCGGCATGACCACGCCGAACAGCTTTTGCCGGACGATGAAGCCCCGCACATCGGACAGGAAGGTGTCGCTGGCGCGGTTGCAAGGATGGACCACCAGCTCGAGCCCCGAGCCGCGCACCGCGTCCAGCACGCCTTGCTGCATGTTGACCACATAGTTGGGGCTCGGGTTGTCGTAGATCATGCCGACCAGGAAGGACCGGCGAAAGGCCAGCCCCCGCGCCTGGGGATCGGGGGCAAAGCCGGAGTCGGCGATGACCTTCTGCACCTTTTCGCGCGTCTCGGCCCGCAGAAGCGGTGAGTTGTTGATGACGCGCGACACCGTCTTCTTGGAGACCCCGGCAAGCCGCGCGACGTCATTGATGGTCACGGGCTTGCCGCCTGTCCGCCTGTTATCCGCCACGCCTGAAGTCCTGCTGAGCTTGTGAACCCTTGATAGGCTATTTCGGCACGGCCTGCATACTGGCGGTTCTGCGGGGGCGTCTCAGGTTCCGCGACGGTTGGCCGGGCGGTCCAGCACATCGTCACGCTTCGGCGTCATGTCGTGCAGGTTCCAGTCGTCGGGGTTGAAGGCCTTGCGCGTGGGTTCGCCGACAGCCGGATAGCCGCCGACCTCGCGCTCATGGTCGATGATCTCGCCCCGGCCCTCGGCCACCTCGGCGATCAGCAGGACATCGCGCATGTCACGGTCCCACGGACGAGCACCCGCCGTGGACAGCACGGAGCGCTGGACGTCGACGGCCGGGATGGGCGTCAGGCCTTCCCACCAGACGGGCGGACGGGGCATTTCGATGATCCGCGCCGGGCTGGTGGTATAGCGGCCGAACATACGGATCGGCTCGCCGACCTGATCGACGGCGATATTGTCGAGGCCATAGTATTCCACGTCGCCCGCGCCGCCGATCATCATGAAGGCCAGATGGTCGGTCGGGGTCGACGGGCCGGCGCGCAGCACATTGCCGACCACCGACATCTTGCCGACCTCGAACGGGACGGTGCCCCATTCCTCGGGGGCGAGGTTGTAGTGGATGGCGCGCGGGCCGGGATTGTAGATCAGATTGTTGACGATGACGCCGTGCACACCGCCCTTGAACAGGGGGCTGCGCTCATAGTTGTGGGCATAGAGATTGCCGATGATCAGCAGGCCGGTGACATTGTCGTGGATCAGCGAGCCCTTGGAGTGCTCACCCTTGGAGTGGGTCGAATAGGCCAGGCTCTCGCCGACGATATTGTTGGAGAAGGTGATGTTGTGGCTGGTGCCGCGACGCCATTCGTCGGGCGTTGAGCCGGTAAAACGGGGGCCAGAGGCCGACAGGTTCTCGTCGGTGGCCCAGGTCAGGCTGCAGTGATCGATGATGACATTGTAGGCGCTGACGGTGGCGATGCCGTCCTCGTCCCAGCCGCTCATCCAGCCCTGATCGGCCGAGCCGGGGCGGATGCGGATATGCTGGATGATGACATCGTGTCCGCCGACGTCCATGCCGCCCCGGATCAGGGTGATGCCCGGTGAAGGCGCGGTCTGGCCGGCGATGGTGATGTAGGGGTTGCGCAGGCGCAGGGTCTTCATCTCGAGGTCGATGACCCCGCCGACTTCGAACACCACGATGCGCGGACCCTCGGCCTCGATCGCGGCGCGGAGCGAGCCGGGGCCTTCGCTGTTCAGGTTGGTGACGCGGATGATCTCCCCGCCCCGTCCGCCGGGGGTGGCCGAGGCCCATCCCAGGGCGCCGGGGAAGGCCAGCGGGCCGGACTGGGCCAGCGTGGGCGCGGCACTGGCGAGGCTGAGCGTGAGGGCGGCGAACAGGCCCAAACAGGTGGAGATCAGAGTGTGTCGACGGTTCATCGGCTTCCTTCCCGGTTCGGGCGCCATCTTGCCACGAGCCTCGGCTCGCTGTGACGCCCTTTGTCTCGATTCAAATTGACACCGGTTTCCTTCCTGCGCAATGTCAAAAGAAAAACGGAGGACGCGTGCGCCTGTCCCTAACGATTTCAACAGCTTGTATGCGTCCCTCACCCGAGTCGACGTCATGACGGCCCATGCTTTGCCTCACGCGGCGGTCCTGTCCGAGGACGGCCGGGCCATTGCGCGCGCCTTTGTCGAGGCGCGGCGCGCGGGCCGGGCCCTGCCGACCTATCCGGGCACTGTGCCGGGCACTCTGGATGAGGCCTATGCCATTCAGGATGCGGCCATCGCGCTGGTCCCGGACGCGATCGCCGGTTGGAAGCTGGGCCGGATTCCGCCGCCGCTGGATGCGCAGTTCGGCGCCGGGCGACTGGCCGGACCGATCTTTGCCGCCAGCGTCCGTCCTGCCGAGGGCCTTACCGACTTCCCGCTGATCGACGGCGGCTTTGGCGCGGTCGAGGCGGAATATCTGCTGCTGATGGCCGAGACGCCGCCGCTGAGAGAGGGCTGGACCGTGGCCGAGGCGACCCGGCTGGTCAGCCAGATCCGCGTCGGCGTCGAAATCGCCGGCAGCCCCTTTCCCGGCATCAATGATCATGGGCCGGCGGTCACGGCCTCGGACTTTGGCAACAATGCCGGGCTGATCCTGGGCGCCGAGGTCGTGCGCGACTGGGCGGGCGATCCCCGAGCGCTGGACGATCTGACGTGCGCCATGCGCATCGACGGCGAGACGGTCGGCACCGGAGGCGCGACCTCCATTCCCGGGGGGCCGTTCGACTCCCTGGCGTTCCTGCTGAACGTACTGGCCGGGCGCGGGCTGCGGCCACAGGCGGGCCAGTGGATCTCGACCGGCGCGGCCACGGGGGTACATCGCATCGCCATCGGCCAGACCGCCGAAGCTGATTTCGGTCCGCATGGCATAATCAAATGCCGGGCCATCCGCGCCGAGAGAGGAACCCCATGACGCCGACACGCAGACGTCTTCTGGGCACGGGCCTGATCGGGGCCGGCGCCGCCGCCCTGTCGGCCTGTGGCACCGGAGCCGGAACGGGAACCGGCGGGCCGCGCCTGCTGCATGCCGCCGATGTGCACCCGGCCGACTATCCGACCGTCCACGCCGTCAACTGGATGGGCGAGGAACTGGGCCGGCTGACCGACGGGCGGCTGGGCATCCGGTCCTTCCCCTCCGGCCAGCTGGGCAATGAGGACGACTCCATTGGCCTCGCGCGCTTTCAGGCCATCGACATCTGTCGCGTGGCCGCCGCCGCGCTGAACAATGCCTTTCCCGAAACCAGCCTGCTGTGCCTGCCCTATGTGTTTCGCTCGGTCGAGCATATGCGGGCCGTGGTCGACGGCGAGATCGGTACGCGGCTGCTGAATGTGTTCGAGGGGCGCGGGCTGGTCGGGCTGGCCTATTACGACGCCGCGCCGCGCAGCGTCTATAATGTGCGCCGTCCGGTGTATGAGCCCGCCGACATGAAGGGGCTGAAGATCCGCGCGCCCCAGTCGGACATCTTCCTCGACACGGTCCGGGCCATGGGCGCCAATCCGACGCCGCTGACGTTTGGCGCGGTGTTCTCGTCGCTTCAGACCCATCTGATCGACGGGGCCGAGAACAACTGGCCCAGCTATCAGTCCAGCCGCCAGTTTGAGGTGGCCCGCTACTGGAGTGACACCCGGCACCTGTATTCGCCCGACGCCCTGCTGATTTCCAAGGCGTCGATGGATGCCCTGACGCCCGCCGACCGCGACCTGGTGCGCGACGTGGCGCGGCGCTCGGTGCCGCTGATGCGGGCCGAGTGGGACAAGCGCGAGGCTGACGCCCGGGCCGCGGTGATCGCCGCGGGCACTCAGGTGAATGAGGTCGATCTGGCCGCCTTTGCCCGCGCGGTCGAACCGGTGAATTCCAAATACACAGCGGGGGCAGGTCTGAAGCCCCTCTACGAACAGATCACAGCGGCCGCCTGAACGGCCCGAACACGACCGCCTCCGGGGAGGAACCGATGACATCATCTGAAGCGCCACGTCGGGGGTTGCTGGACCATCTGTCCCGGATCGTGCTGGGACTGGCGGGCGCGGCCCTGCTGGCCATGGCCCTGGTGCAGGCCTGGCAGGTGTTCGCCCGCTATGTGCTGAACGACTCGCCCGGCTGGACCGAGCCGGTGGCACTGATCCTGATGAGCGTGGCCGTCATGTTCGGGGCCGCCGTGGGCGTGCGCTTTGAGACCCATTTCGCCTTTCAGACCCTTGCCCACTCCATGCCCGGACCGATCCGGTCGGGGCTGGCGTCCCTGTCGCGGCTGATCGCGGCGGCGACCGGCCTTGGGCTGGCCACCATGGGCGGCTATCTGATGCTGGATGACTGGACGGTGCCGCTGGCCGGTGCCCCCCTGCCCTCCGGCCTGAAATTCCTGGGTCTGGCCGTCGGCGGCGTGCTGATCCTGATCTTTGCCCTGGAGCGGCTGTTTACCGGCGCGCCCAAGCCCGTGCGGGAGGACTGAGCATGGAATTCATCATCCTGTTCGGGGTTCTGGCCCTGTTGCTGATCCTGGGGGTGCCGGTCGCCTTCTGTCTGATGGGGGCGACGCTGGCGACGGTGCTGTATCTGGCGCTGCCGCCGATCGTGGTGTTCCAGCAAATGGGGTCGGACATGGCGTCCGTCGCCCTGCTGGCCATTCCGCTGTTCATCTTCACCGGCGAGCTGATGATGAAGGGCGGGTTGTCCGACCGGATGATCGCGCTGGCGTCATCGCTGGTCGGCCATGTGCGCGGCGGTCTGGGCCAGGTGACCGTGGTCGGCTCGACCCTGTTCGGTGGCGTGTCCGGCTCGGCCATCGCCGATGTCTCGGCCATCGGCGGCACCATGATCCCGCAGATGCAGAAGCGCGGCTATGAGAGTGACTATGCCGTCAACGTCACCATTTCGGCGGCGCTGGTGGCGCTGCTGGTGCCACCCTCGCACAATATGATCCTGTATTCGGCCTCGGCCGGGGGCGGAGTGTCGATCTCGGACCTGTTCGCGGGCGGTATCGTCCCGGCCCTGCTGCTGGCCGCCGTCCTGATGGTCACCGCCTATTGGGTGGCCCGCAAGCGCGGCTATCCCGCCGACATCTTCCCCGGCTTTGGCACCGTCCTGACCCGTCTGATCGCCGCCATTCCCGGCCTGCTGCTGGTCGTCATCATCTTTGGCGGGATCCGGGCCGGCATCTTTACCGCCGTCGAGTCCGCTTCGATCGCCGTCGTCTATGCCATCATCGTCACCGGCATCGTCTATCGCCACATGCGCTGGGCGGCGTTCAAGGAGGCCTGCATCGGCGCGGCGCGGACCTCGGGCGCGGTGCTGTTCATCATCGGCTGTGCCGGGGCGTTCGGCTGGCTGATGGCCTATCTGCAGGTGCCCGGCATGATGATCGAGGTGCTGAACGGCCTGACCGACAATCCGGTCCTGATCATGCTGATGATCATCGCCTGCCTGCTGTTCCTGGGCACCTTCATGGACATGGCGCCGCTGATCATCATCGTCACGCCGATCTTCCTGCCCGTGGCCAAGGCGTTCGGCGTCGATCCGGTGCAGTTCGGGGTGATCCTGCTGCTCAGCTGCGGCATCGGCCTGATCACGCCCCCGGTGGGATCGGTGCTGTTCGTGGGTAGTGCCATTGCGAAGATTCCGATGACCCAGTCGCTGCGCTCGATCTGGCCCTTCTACTTCGCCTGTGTGATAGTGCTGATGCTGGTGACCTTCATCCCGGCGCTGTCGCTGTGGCTGCCCTCGCTGATGAAATGACCCTGCTGCCCCGTCTGAAGGCGAAGGACAGCTGCCGTTGGGATGCGGTGGCGCTGGGCGAGGTCATGCTGCGGCTGGATCCCGGCGAGGGGCGCATCCGCACCGCCCGCCAGTTCCAGGTGTGGGAAGGCGGCGGCGAATACAATGTGGCGCGTGGTCTGGCGAAGACCTTTGGCCTGCGAAGCGCCGTGGTCACCGCCCTGCCCCGCAACGACATCGGCGCCCTGGTGCATGAGCTGATCCTGCAGGGCGGGGTGTCGGACGCCCACATCCTGTGGCGCGAGGCCGATCCGGTCGGGCGCGAGAACCGGGTGGGGCTGAACTTCACCGAGCGCGGGTTCGGGCCGCGTGGGGCCCTGGGCGTGTCGGACCGGGCGCATTCGGCGACCTCGGCCATGCGACGCGACGAGATCGACTGGGACCATCTGTTCGGCAGCGAGGGTGTGCGCTGGCTGCACACCGGCGGCATCTTTTCGGCCCTGTCCGAATCGACGGCGGAGACGGCGCTGGCAGCGGTGACGGCGGCGCGGCGCCACGGCACCATCGTCAGCTATGACCTCAACTATCGCGCCAGCCTGTGGGCGGCACACCCTGATCCTGAGGCCGCCCGCCGGGTCAACCGCGCCATCGCCGAACAGGTCGATGTGCTGATCGGCGACGAATACAGCCTGGCCGCCTGTCTGGGCATCGAGACGCCCGAGGTGCGCACCGACGCCTGTGACCCCGCCCCGTTCGCGGCGGCAGCTGAGCGACTGAGGGGTCAGCTGCCGAACCTGCGCCTGCTGGCCTCACCGCTGCGCGATCCGGTGAGCGCCTCGATGAACCGCTGGGGCGCCTGCGCCTGGGCGGACGGCGCGCTGACGGTCCATGCACCGGTCGAGGTGGCAATTCTGGATCGGGTGGGCGGCGGGGACGGCTTTGTCTCCGGGCTGGCTTTCGGGCTGATGGAGGGGCGTCCGCTGGAGGCGTCGCTGGCGCTGGGCGTCGCCCACGGGGCCCTGGCCATGACCACGCCGGGCGACAATGCCATGACCAGCCTTGATGAGGTTGAGGCGCTCGCCCGCGGCGACGGCGCCGCCGCCCGCCGCTGATCGACCCGGGATTTTCCGGCGACGCTGGAAACCGGCGACCGCATGCTGTTGGATGCCGCCTCAAGATGAGGTGAGTCATGAGCGACACGGCGATCTATCCCGTCCCTGAGGAATGGGCCCGCACGGCCCATGTGAACCGGGCGCGCTATGAGAATGCGTGCAAGGCGGCCGAGACCGATCCGGAGGGGTTCTGGCGCGGCGTGGCCGAACGGCTGGAGTGGACGGCCTTTCCGACCCGGATCAAGGACGTCAGCTTCAACAAGGACGACTTCCGCATCCGCTGGTTCGAGGACGGGATTCTCAACGTCTCGGTCAACTGCATCGACCGGCACCTGCCCGAGCGGCGCGACGATGTCGCCATCATCTGGGAGGGGGATGATCCGGCCGAGAGCGCGGCCATCACCTATGGCGAACTGCACGCCGCGGTGTGCCGATTTGCAAACGTCCTGAAGAAGCACGGCGTCAATCGCGGCGACCGGGTGACCCTGTACATGCCGATGATCCCCGAGGCCGCCTATGCCATGCTGGCCTGCGCGCGGATCGGGGCGGTCCATTCGGTTGTGTTCGGCGGTTTCTCGCCCGACAGCCTGGCCGGCCGGATCGAGGACTGCGGCTCGGACTTTGTCATCACCGCTGATGAGGGGCTGCGTGGCGGCAAGACCATTCCGCTGAAGGCCAATGTCGATGCGGCGCTCGAGAAGGTCAGCGTACGGAGCGTGCTGGTCGTGCGGCGCACAGGGGCGGATGTGGCCTGGGTGGACGGTCGCGACATCGACTATGGCCCCGAGGCCGCCTCGGTCGAGGCGGACTGTCCGGCCGAGCCGATGGGCGCCGAGGATCCGCTGTTCATCCTCTATACCTCGGGCTCGACCGGCAAGCCCAAGGGCGTGCTGCACACCACGGGGGGCTATCTGGTCTGGGCCGCCTGGACGCACGAACTGACGTTCGACTATCGCCCGGGTCAGGTCTTCTGGTGCACGGCCGATGTCGGCTGGGTCACCGGCCACAGCTATCTGGTCTATGGACCGCTGGCCAATGCCGCGACCACGGTGATGTTCGAGGGCGTGCCAAACTATCCCGATCACAGCCGCTTCTGGCAGGTGGTCGACAAGCATCGGGTGGAGATCTTCTATACGGCGCCGACGGCTCTGCGGGCCCTGATGCGCGAAGGCGACGGGCCGGTTAAGGCCACCTCTCGGTCGTCCCTGCGACTGCTGGGCACGGTGGGGGAGCCGATCAATCCCGAGGCCTGGCGCTGGTACCATGAGGTGGTCGGCGACGGCCGCTGCCCGATCGTCGACACCTGGTGGCAGACGGAGACCGGCGGGCATCTGATCACGCCGCTGCCGGGGGCGACCGACCTCAAGCCCGGCTCGGCCACCCTGCCCCTGCCCGGCATCCGGCTGCAGATCGTCGATGCCGAGGGCCATGAGCTGACCGGGCCGACCGAGGGCAATCTGTGCATCACAGACAGCTGGCCGGGCCAGATGCGAACCCTGTACGGCGACGACCAGCGGTTCTTCGACACCTATTTCTCGACCTATCCTGGGCGCTATTTCACCGGGGACGGCTGCCGTCGCGATGCCGACGGCTACTACTGGATCACCGGCCGGGTCGATGATGTCATCAATGTCTCGGGCCACCGGATGGGCACGGCCGAGGTCGAGAGCGCCCTGGTGCTGCACCCCTCGGTCGCCGAGGCCGCCGTCGTCGGCTATCCCCACGACATCAAGGGCCAGGGCATCTATGCCTATGTGACGCTGAACGCCGGCGTCGACGCGCATGACGATCTGAGGGCCGAGCTGGTCCAACATGTGCGGGGTGAAATCGGGCCGATCGCGGCGCCGGATGTGATCCATTGGGCGCCGGGCCTGCCCAAGACGCGCTCGGGCAAGATCATGCGGCGCATCCTGCGCAAGATTGCCGAGAATGAGCTGGGCGCGCTGGGCGATACCTCGACCCTGGCCGACCCCGGGGTGGTCGACGATCTGGTCAAGGGGCGGCCCGCTTGAGCGAAGGTCAGCTCTATCCCGTCATCCTGTGCGGCGGGGCGGGGACGCGGCTGTGGCCGGCGTCGCGCCCGGACCGGCCCAAGCCGTTTCTGGACCTGACCGGGCCGCTGTCGCTGTTCCAGCTGGCGGTGCGGCGGGTGATGCCGCTGGTCGAGGACGGCGGCCGGTTGCTGGTCGTGGGGGCCGAGACCCATGCAGGGCTGATCAAGGAACAACTGGCGGCGCTGAGGGCCGAGGCCACCGTCCTGCTGGAACCGGAGGGCCGGGATTCGGCCGCGGCGGTGGCGTCGACCGCGGCCTGGGTCGAGGCGCGTGATCCGGAGGGCCGGGTGATGATCCTGGCCTCGGACCACCACATCCCGGACGAAGCGGGCTATCGCCACGCCCTGATCACGGCGGCGGACGCAGCGCGGGATAGCGGGCGGATCGTGACGCTGGGCGTGGCCCCGACGCAGCCGTCGTCGGCCTACGGATATATCCGGCCCGGGCACGCCGGGCTGGCGCCGGTTCAGGCCTTCATCGAAAAGCCCGATCCGCACCGGGCGGCGGGGCTGATCCTTGAAGGTTGCCTGTGGAACAGCGGCGCCTTTATCGCCACGGCCAGGACCCTGCGCGAGGAACTGGAGCGGCATGCGCCCGAGATCTGGGCGGCGGTCGCCGGGGCGGTGCCGTCAGAGGGCGGCGTGCTGAGCGACGGCTTTCGTGCCGCGCCCCGCCTGTCGTTCGACTATGCGGTGATGGAGAAGACGGACCGGGCCTCGGTCCTGCCCCTGACGCTCGCCTGGTCGGATCTGGGCGCGTGGGATGCGGTGGCGACCGTCAGAGAGGGGGAAGGGACGTCGCATCTGAGCCTGGACAGCGCTGGCTGTCTGGTGCGGGCACCCGACGGCGTGACGGTCGCGACGCTTGGGGTCTCCGGCCTGGCCGTGATCGTCGAACGGGATGCGGTGCTGGTCTGCGACCTGTCGCGGGCCCAGGATGTAAAGAGGCTGCTGACCCGTGAGTGAGTCCGCCTATGGACGCCCCCTCCTGTGGCTCGCGCGGCTGGCGGCCGGGCTGGCAACGGTGGCCACGCTGTGGCTGGCGTTCGAGCCGCCGGGCAACGGCCCCGGGCTGATCCCGTGGGACAAGGCCGGGCATTTTCTCAGCTTCTATGTGCTGACGATCCTCTATGTCCTTGCGGCCCCGCACGCGCCGCGGTGGGCCATCGTCGCCCTGCTGGTCGTGGCGGGCGGACTGATCGAGATCGTGCAGGGCCAGGTCGGGCGCAATGCCGAATGGGCGGACTGGCTGGCCGACATCGCCGGCATCGCCTGCGCCGCCCTGCCCGTCTGGCTGGAGGCCCTGCGGCAGCGGCTGAAAGCTTAGGCCGACGCCCGGCCCAGCACGGTGCGGATCGCCTCTGCGGTCTTTGCTACCTCATCGTCCGTGAGCGTCGGGTGGGTCAGGAAGGCGATGCTGGTCTCGCCCAGCTGCCGCGCAACGGGCAGGCGCTGGGGCGGTCGCCAGCCGGTGCCGTCGAACGCGGCCTCCAGATAGACCTCGGACGCCGAGCCGTGGAAGCAGGGCACGCCGAGTGCATTGATCTCCTCGATGATGCGGTCGCGCGTCCAGCCCTCGGCCAGATGGTCCGGCTGCACGAAGGCGTAGAACCGGTACCAGGCATGGGTGATGTGTTCGGGCGGCAGGGGCACCCGCACGACCGGAAACGGCGCGCAGGCCTCGGCCAGCCTGAGGGCGATCTCCGTACGGCGCGCGGTCCAGCCGGCCATGCGCTCCAGCTGGATCAGGCCGATGGCGGCCTGCATCTCGATCATGCGCCAGTTGGTGCCGAAGGTGTCGTGGACCAGTCGCGGGCCGGGCGGGTGCGAGCGCTCATAGACGCCCTGCCAGCTCTTGCCGTGATCCTTGTACGACCACATGAAGTCCCAAAGCGCAGGATCGTCCGTGGTCACCATGCCGCCCTCGCCGCCGGTGGTCATGATCTTGTCCTGACAGAAGGACCAGGCGCCGATATGGCCGATCGAGCCGATGCTGCGACCCCGATAGCGGGCGCCGTGGGCCTGGGCGCAGTCTTCGATGACCTTCAGGTCGTGCGCCTGCGCCAGCGCCATGATCGGATCCATGTCGCACGGCATGCCGCCGAGATGGACGCAGATGACGGCCCGGGTCCGGTCGGTCATCACGGCCCGGATGGTGTCAGCGGTGATGGTCTGGTTGTCGGGATCGACGTCGGCAAAGACCGGGATGGCCCCCGCCGTGACGATGCAGGAGGCGGAGGCGAGGAAGGTGCGCGGGGTGGTGATCACCTCATCGCCCGGCCCGATGCCCAGCGCCTTCAGCGCCACATCCAGCGCGACCGTGCCATTGGCCAGGGCGATGGCGTGCTTCGTGCCGGCCCATTCGGCGAAGCGTTTTTCAAAGGTGCGGCAGCGGTCACCGGTCCAGTAGTTGACGCGGTTCGACGCCACCACATCGGCGACGGCCTGGACCTCCTCGGGGCTAAAGCTGGGCCAGGGCGAAAAGGGGGTGTTCAGCATCAGGACTACCGCTTCATTTCCCGGGCCGGGTTTCCGACCACTGTCAGGCCGTGGGTCACATCGCGCACGATCACGGCCCCGGCACCGACGCGGACGTCGCTGCCGATGGAGATGCCCTCACGGACCGAGGCACCGAGCCCGATCCAGCTGGCTTCGCCGACCGAGACCCCGCCGCCCAGATGGACACCCGGCGACACATGGACGCCATCGGCCAGCCGGTCGTCATGGTCGATGCCGCAGCCGGTGTTGAGGATACAGGCTTGGCCGACCACGGCGCCCGGATTGACCACGGCACCGGCAAAGACCACCGAGCCCTCGCCGATCACGGCATGGCGGCTGACGGTTGCGGCCGGATGAATAAGGGTCGCGACACGGCCGCCCGCAGCCGCCAACGCCTGCTGACGCTCCAGCCGGATGCGGTTGATGCCGATGCCGACGACGAAGGCCTCAAAGTCCGTAACCGAGGCCAGCAGGTCCGCGCCGGTCCCGGCCAGCTCCCATGGGCCAGACTTTTCCGCCCAAGGATTGTCGTCGAAGAAGACGATGTGCGACCAGCCCAGACGCTCGGCGCAATCTGCGATGACACGCCCATGTCCGCCGGCACCCAGAATGGCCAGTCCCCTGCTCATCCCTGAAACTTCTCCATGGTCGCCGAGCCCGGCGCCGATATACCGTCGCGCTGGACTATACGCCGAAGTGTGAGGGCAATGATCTTCACATCCAGCCACAGACTGTGTCGGTCGACATACCAGACGTCGAGGGCGAATTTCTGGTCCCAGCCCACGGCATTGCGGCCATTGATCTGGGCCCAGCCGGTGATGCCCGGGCGGACCTCATGCCGGCGCGCCTGTTCGGGCGTGTAGAGCGGCAGATACTCCATCAGCAGGGGGCGAGGGCCGACCAGGCTCATTTGACCCTTCAGCACATTCCATAGCTCGGGCAGTTCGTCGAGGCTGGTGGCGCGCAGCCAGCGACCGAAGTCCGTCAGGCGCTCGGCGTCCAGCAGGGGCTGACCGTCCGGACCCGTCGCATCCCGCATGGTGCGGAATTTGATCATCTCGAACGGCCGACCGTGCAGGCCGGGGCGCATCTGGCGAAACAGGGCCGGACTGCCCATGCGCCGTCGGACCATCAGCCACAGTACAAACAGCAGCGGCGACAGTACGACCAGCCCCAGGGCCGAGGCCAGGACATCAATCAGACGCTTGAGCTGTGCCGGGCGCACCGGCCTGTCCATTGCGCCTGTCATTACAAATTATACCTCTGCCGGAACCAGCCGACGAAGGCGGGCACGCCGACGCTGATCGGGGTTTCGGGCTTGTAGCCGGTCAGGCGTTCCAGCAGGTCGGGCGAGGCGGTGGTGTCGGGCACATCGCCGTCCTGCATGGGCAGGAACTGCTTGTCGGCCTGTTTGCCCAGCGCCTTTTCCAGCTCGGCGATATAGTCCATCAGCGGGCTGGGCTTGCCACCGCCGATGTTGACCAGCCGGAACGGGGCCGCATGGGACAGGGTGTCGCCCTCGACCGGCGGGGCGGTGCCGGGCACCACATCGACCAGCCGCACGATCGCCTCGACCAGATCCTCGACAAAGGTGAAGTCGCGCGACATCTGGCCTTCGCCGTAAACCTCGATCGGCTTGCCCTCCAGCATCAGCTTGGCGAATTTGAACAACGCCATGTCGGGGCGGCCCCAGGGGCCATAGACAGTGAAGAAGCGGAAGAAGGTCGTCGGCGTGCCGAACAGGTGGGCATAGGAATGGCCCATCAGCTCGGTCGCGCTCTTGGTCGCGGCGTACAGGGTCATGGGGTGGACCGCCTTGTCCGTCTCGCGGAACGGCATTTCGGTATTGGCGCCATAGGCCGAACTGGTCGAGGCGGCCAGCAGGTGCTTGACCGGATAGCGGCGCGCGGCCTCCAGCACATTGAAGGTGCCCACCAGGTTGGAGGCCACATAGACCTCGGGGTGGTCGATGCTGTAGCGGACGCCCGCCTGGGCGGCCAGGTGGACCACAATCTCGGGTTCGGCCTTCTCCCAGACCGCGTTCAGGGCCTCGGCATCCTCCAGCGCCACGCGCTCGACGCGGAAGCCCTCATAGCCTTCGAGGATGGCGTTGCGCCCATCCTTCAGGGTGATGTCGTAATAGTCCGAAAAATTGTCGACGCCCACGACCTGATGGCCATCCTCGAGCAGGCGACGCGCCAGATGGAAGCCGATAAAGCCGGCGGTGCCCGTGATCAGAAATCGCATGAAGTCGTCCTCTTGGGCCCGGGCCCGGTCGGGTGGGCGAACGTCGGCCCGTGCTTACCAAAGGCCCCCGCCCGGGGCCAGTGCCGCAGGCAGCTAAAGCGGGGGTGTCGTCAGTCCGCCACGGCCGAGAGAATCTGGGCGTTGACGCGATGCACGTCATAGCGGGCACGCACGCGCTCCAATGACGCCTGACCCATGGCCGCCGCCTGTTCCGGATTCAGGATCAGCTGCTCCATGGCCGCCTCGAGCGCTGCGGCGTCCTGTGGCGGAACCTTGAGGCCATTCACCCCCTCGGCCACCGTCTCGCGACAGCCGGGCGCGTCGGTGGTGATGACCGGGCGGCCCATGGCCATGGCCTCCAGCACCGAGCGGGGCGTGCCCTCGCGGTAGGACGGCAGCACATAGATGCGCGCGGCCGCCAGCGCCGGTCGCACATCATCCAGCCGGCCCGGAAACTCGATGCCCCCGGCGATCCAGGCCTGCAGTTCAGCCTCGTCGACCGTGTCCGGGCCGGGGTCGCGCCAGCCGACCAGCTGGAAGCGGGCGTGCGGGTAGCGGGCCTTGAGCGCCAGGGCCGCCGTCGCATATTCGCGCACGCCCTTGGCCCCCAGAAGCCGCCCGATCATCAGAAATACCGGCGCGTCCGGCAGGGGTGCCGGGCTGTAGTGGTCCAGATCGACGCCCGAGCCGTCGACCACGCTGATGTGGCCGCGATCCCGCAACAGGCCCCGGCCCAGGAACAGATCGCGGTCATCGGGATTCTGGAACAGCACCCGGTCGGCCCGGCCCAGCGCCAGCCGATAGAGGCTTGCGGCCATGACGCCCGCGAGCATCCGCTTCGGCCCCCCGCCCGTCCCGTCGGTGAAGGCATAACCCAGGCCGGTGATCAGGGCGACCGACCGCCCCACCCCCGCCGTCCGCGCGGCCAGCAGACCCCAGATCACCGGCTTGATGGTATAGGCCAGCAGCACATCCGGCTGTTCACGCCGGAACAAGGCGATGAGGCTGTTTCGATAGGCAAGGTCGGCGAGCGGATTCATGCCCGTGCGCGCCATCGGCACATCGACCGGCCGGGCCCCCAGGGCCGCGACACCCGTACGGGTCGCGGCATCGAAGTCCGGCGCCGCCGTCGTCACCCGCCAGCCGCGCCGCACCATCTCGGCAATCAGCGGCCCCCGGAAATTGACCAGCGACGGGGCGTGCGAGGCGAGCAGCAGGATGTGGGTCATGACCGAGCGGCGATCAATCCGCCCGGACGGCGACAACCCGAACCTGGGAATAGTGACGGTGCATCTGGCCCCGGATACGCGACAGCAGATCGAACAGCCAGCGATGGCGGAAATAGAGGCTCCGGAACCTGCGCCAGCCCATCGGCCATTTGTGCACAAACGCCCTCGACTCGCGCACCTCGAATCCCGCCTCGGTCACCAGATTGCCGAGCGTCATCGGATTCCAGGTATAGATGTGGTTGTTGACGTCACCGGGCTTCCAGTCATTCGACAGGCCCTCGCACGGCACGACCAGAACCAGCTTGCCGCCGACCTTCAGCTTCCTGCGTAACGTTTTGAGATTGTCCAGCGGACGCAGGGTATGCTCCAGCGCATGGTTCGACACAATCACGTCAAACGCTCCGTCGGACGCGTCTTCTACCGAAGTATAGACGGTCACGCCATTCTTGCGGGCGACCGGTATGGCGGCCGGGTTGATCTCGATCCCTGACCGCGAGCCACAGGTCAGACCCTTCAGTAAAAATCCGCTGCCGCAGCCAAAGTCGAGCACATCGTCGGTCGGCCGGATCTCGGACTGAAACTTTGTCCGGTTGGCCCACCCCCCGAAGGTACCGATCTCGACCTGTCGCGCGAAATACCGCTCATCATAATGGTCACTGACCATTTCAGAATTTGACATGATTTCCCCTGAGCCCAGATGATGCCGCTTAGACGATCCTGAGCGAACAGGCCAGCAGATCTGGTGGGCACAACTCCAGTGAGCACAGAGGGTTCCCGCGCCATCGCACCGCTGTCACCCCAAAGGCCCGAGTCGCTACCGCAACCCCAGCCTCTCGAACACATAGCGCACGCCGTCGCGGGTCAGGTGGCCCCGGTCCTGATACAGGATCACATCGCCCGCCCGGGTCCGGCAGAATCGGCACCCGGCCCAGCGGGAGGGTGAGGGGGTGCCGATATGGGTGAGATCATCGCTCAGCTCTTACGTCACCTTGTGCGAAGTTTCCTGCTCTAAGTCGGCATCACCCGAGCGACCTTGACCAGCGCACCCCTGACTCAGCCCTTGCGATCGCGGAGGCTTTTCACCACGGTACCAACCACGGGAAGGGTCCGGAGCTGGCGTTTGAGAGCCGTCATGCCCTCGTTGTCGCTGCGGGGCTTCAGGGCTTTCACCGGATCCTCGACGATGGCCTGTGCCTGATAACGGATCTGGGTGACTGTCGGCAGGTTTTCGCTCTCCAGCGTCTTGCCGTGTGCCGCCGTCACCAGCATGGATCGCTGTTCGAGCGGATTGACCTCGATCGTCTCGACCTCAAGACCCGCCTGTTTGGGCGACCACTGCTCCCACGCATAGTGTTCGCCCCAGGCACCGTCCGCCTGGTCGCGAGGATCCTTCCAGTCGTCCCAATAGAGGATGACGCCCGGACGCAGGATCGGACCGATGAACTCCAGAACTTCCACGGTCGAGCTGTGGATATCGACGTCGATGTTGACGTATGCGAGCGGGCCGCACGAGGCGGCCACTTCCGGGGTCAGACTGTCCGAATAAAAACCATCCACCAGCCGGAAACGGGGATCACCCTCCTTGATCCCCAACGCATCAAGCTTGGACTTTACCTCGGCCTTTGGCGCTGCGTATTTTCCGACTGCGTGCCGGTCCGCCGTCCAGACACCGTCTGTCTCCGGGGGAAGCCCCTCCCAGGAATCGAAGCCAATCAGCGTACTGTTCGGGTATCGGCGGATAATGTGTTCGGCCTGGTAGGCGTAGGTGCCTCCGCGGAACACGCCGAACTCCAAACAAGCTCCACCGTTCGGGAATATGAACTGCGACAGGTGAAACGAACGCTGGAAGAGATTCATGAGAGGCCTTGCGATCAGTAACCGGCCATGACTGGCTGGGCACTGATTAGCGACTTCTGTGCCGTTTGAGAACGCCGATACAAATACTTTTTGTACATCTGCCTTAGTTGTCCCGAGGACGGAGCAGTGGGCGCCGATGGGCCAGCGCTGTTGAGCTGAAAGAGAATTGTCGGCTTCCCCGCCGTAGCCTTGTCATTTATAGCTACACGCCCGTTGGGGGAGGGAGATGCCATGTTTCGGCTCACACGCGACTATCTGGATTCGAAGCTGACGGGCGAGGCCCTGACCTATCGGACCAATGCCCCGTTCCCGAACGCCTGCATTGACGACTTCCTGCCGCCCGAGGTGCTGGCCCAGGTGCTGGCCGCCCTGCCCGATCCTGAAGTCCATGCCCCTCAGGACAAGACCGGAAATTTCGGCAAGTCGGCAGCGCACAAGATGGACGCCGAAAACTATCCCGACGTTCTGCACAATCTGGTGCAGGAGATGAACGGGCGAGTCGTCCTCGACTGGCTGACCCGCCTGACCGGGATCAATGCCCTGCTGGGCGATCCCTACATGCACTGCGGCGGCATTCACCAGACCCGCAAGTCAGGCTTTCTGCATGTTCACGCCGACTACACCTTCCTGCCGGACATCCGCCTCGACCGACGGCTGAACGTCCTGCTGTATCTGAATCCCGGCTGGAAGGACGAATGGGGCGGCCATCTGGGCCTTTGGAACCCCGATGGTTCCAAACTGGAACGCAAGATCGCGCCGATCGCCAACCGGCTCTGCATATTCAACACCGACGACAACAGCCTGCACGGCCACCCCGAGCCACTAGCAGCCCCAGACGGTGTGACCCGCAACTCGCTGGCCATGTATTACTATACGGCAGGTCGACCGAAGGACGGCTCGGTCAAGGGCCGCAACCTGTCGACCAAATATCTGGTTCCGAAATCGGGCGAGTTCAAAGAGGGCGAGCCACTGGTCATAGAAAGCGGTGAAGGCTTCAAACACCGCATCAAGAACTGGCGCAGGCTTCAGGCCTTGAAGAAAACCATCACCTGATCAGGGCTTCTCGCAACCCCAGCCCCTCAACCACATGGCGCGCGCCCTCGTGGGTCAGGTGGCCCTGATCCACATAAAGGATGGCGTCGCCTTGACGGGTGCGGCACACTGCGGCTCCGCACAGGACAGAGGCCGGAACAAGCACGTCAACCTCGGCCTGCTCACCGATGGCCACAAGCAGGTCAGGGATGCCTTGCCCCTCAAACACGGCCACGGATAGGGGGATGTCGCATCCCGAGCGGCCCATGATCAGCTTGCCCTCAAGGGCTCGCTCATTGCACCGGCCTGCGTCAAACGGGGAGCGCGGCATAGTCGGCGATCTGGGACCGGGTGAGGAAGACGAAGGCCAGCGCCGTGGTGACGGCCAGTGTGGTCAGGCAGGCAGCAGCCGCTTGGCCCGGCGAATGTAGAAGGCCTTGAAGCTGAAGGTTGCGTTACCCCCCCCACAACCTCAAGTCCGCGAAGGATGATGCCGGTGATCAGGAAGCCGGACACGACAAAGAACACATCGACGCCGAGGAAGCCCGAGCCGAACGCGCCCGGAAAGGCGTGGAACAGCACGACCGCCAGCACGGCCACGCCGCGCATGACCTGAATATCGAAACGGCTCTTGTCTCCCCCCATCGCGATATCCCCCTACAGTCGCGCGTCGGTCTCTTCGGCGGCGAACAGGTATTTCAGGTCGTAGAGGACGTGGTCGGGCTTGCCGAGCTTGCGGAAGGCGGCGGCGCCCTGTTTGCGGAAATCCTCATGGGCGACGGCCAGGATGATGCCGTCATAGGTGCTGGGTTGCGGCGCGCCGATGACGTCGAAACCGTATTCGTGGCGGACCTCGTCCGGGCTGACCCAGGGGTCGAAGACGTCGACCTCAAGCCCCCAGTCGATCAGCGACTGGCGCACATCGACGACGCGGGTGTTGCGCATGTCGGGGCAGTTTTCCTTGAACGTCAGGCCCAGGATCAGCACCCGCGCCCCCTTGGCGTGGATCTGGCGGTCGATCAGCGCCTTGACCATCTGGTCGGCCACATACTGGCCCATGCCGTCATTGACCCGGCGGCCTGACAGGATGATCTGGGGGTGGTGACCCACCGCCTCGGCCTTGTGCGTCAGATAATAGGGGTCGACGCCGATGCAGTGGCCGCCGACCAGACCGGGCCGGAAGTTCAGGAAATTCCACTTGGTGCCCGCCGCCTTCAGCACCGCCTCGGTGTCGATGCCCATGCGGTTGAAGATGATGGCCAGCTCATTGATCAGGGCGACGTTCAGGTCGCGCTGGGTGTTCTCGATCACCTTGGCGGCCTCGGCCACGCGGATGCTGGAGGCCTTGTGCGTGCCGGCGGTGATGATGGTCGAATAGAGGGCATCGACATAGTCGGCGACCGCGGGCGTCGAGCCGGAGGTCACCTTCATGATGTCGGGCAGGCGGTGCTGCTTGTCGCCCGGATTGATCCGTTCGGGGCTGTAGCCGGCGTAAAAGTCGGTGTTGAACGTCAGGCCCGAGGTAGCCTCGAGCACCGGCACACAGTCTTCCTCGGTCGCCCCCGGATAGACCGTCGATTCATAGATGACGATGTCGCCGCGCTTCAGCACCCGGCCGATGGTCTCGGACGCCTTTTTCAGCAGGGTGATGTCCGGCTGTTTGCTCTCGGTGATCGGGGTCGGCACCGTGACGATATAGACGTTGCAGTCCGCCATGGCAGCGGCGTCCGACGCATAGGTCAGATGGGTGGCCTGGCCCAGTTCGTCGGGCTCGACCTCCAGCGTGCTGTCGCGGCCGGACTTCAGCTCGTCGATGCGGGCGGCATTGATGTCAAAGCCCACGACCGGAAAGCGTTTGCCGAATTCCACCGCCAGCGGCAGGCCGACATAGCCCAGGCCGATGATGGCGATGCGTGTGGTGTCGAGCGTGATCATGGGAGGTCCGGGCCGGAGAGGAAACTATTTGCGCCAGACGACGCGGTTCACGAAGTCGGTGTAGCTGACGATGATGCGGACGACCTTTTCCGAGACATTGTCGACGTCATAGTCGCGCACGACATGCAGCAGGCGCTGGTTGCCCCGCGGCTGGCTTTCCAGAATGGCCAGCCCCTGGAAGACTCGCTCGGGGTTCATGCCGACCATCATCACGGCCCCCTCCTCCATGCCCTCGGGACGCTCGTGCGTCTCGCGGATGTTGAGGGCGGGGAAGTTGAGGATCGAGGACTCCTCGGTGATCGTGCCGCTGTCCGACAGGACCGCGCGGGCCTTCATCTGCAGATGCACATAGTCGAGGAAACCGAACGGCTTCATCTGCATGACCCGGTCGTCCAGCTTGGCACCCGAGGCCGCGATCTTGTTGCGGGTGCGCGGGTGGGTGGACAGCACCACCGGCTTGTCGAACCGCTCGGCCAGGCCGTTCAGGATCTCGATCAGGCCGTTGAATTGCACATCAGACTCGATGTTCTCCTCGCGGTGGGCGCTGACCAGGAAATAGTCGTGTGCCGTCAGGCCGAGCGTCGGCAGCGGGTCGGCGGCGTCGATGCCGGGGCGATAGTGGCTGAGCACCTCATGCATCGGGCTGCCGGTGCGGATCACGCGCTGCGGATCCAGCCCCTCGGCCAGCAGATATTCGCGGGCGATCTCGCTGTAGGTCAGGTTGATGTCCGACACATGGTCGACGATGCGGCGGTTGATTTCCTCGGGCACGCGCATGTCGAAACAGCGGTTGCCGGCCTCCATGTGGAAGGTCGGGACCTTGAGCCGCTTGGCCGCGATCACGGCCAGACAGCTGTTGGTGTCGCCCAGCACCAGCATGGCGTCGGGGGCGGTCTCGGCCAGGATACGGCTGGAGGCGGCGATGACATTGCCGATGGTCTCGGCCGCCGTGGCGCCCGCCGCTTCGAGGAAGTGGTCGGGTTTGCGGATGCCCAGCTGCTCCAGGAAGATCCCGTTCAGCTCGTAATCATAGTTCTGGCCCGTGTGCACGATCACATGGTCGCAGTGACGGTCCAGCGCCGCCATGACTCGCGACAGCCGGATCAGTTCGGGCCGGGTCCCGACGATGGTGACGACTTTTAGCTTTTTCATCCGGTCAGTCCGTTGGCGATGGTGTCGGGGCGGGCGCGGTCGAAGATCTCATTGGCCCACAGCATGACGATCATTTCCTCGTCCCCGACATTGGTGATGTCATGGGCCCAGCCGGGTATGGTCTCGACGACCATGGGCTGGCCTCCCTCGGTCTCGACGGCATAGGTCTCGCCGGTTTCCATGTGGCGGAAGCGGAAGCGCGCATGGCCCTTCAGCACCAGGAATTTCTCGGTCTTGGTGTGGTGATAGTGGCCGCCGCGCGTGATGCCGGGGTGGGCGGTGAAGTAGGAGAACTGGCCCGACTGTTCGGTCTTGAGCATTTCGACGAATACGCCGCGCGGGTCGCCGTGCTGGACCAGCGGATAGGCGAAATCCTCGACCGGCAGGGCGCTGACATAGGTGGCATAAAGCGCGCGGGTCAGGCCGACACCGACCGCCCCCGCCGTGTGGGTTTCCCGGATCGATCGGAAGGCGTGGATCTGGTCGGCGACCTCGCCCACCGTGGTGCGATAGACCACCGGCACCTCAGCAAAACCGTCAACGGCCTCGGGCGCCTTCAACCAGCCGAGGAAGGCCTCGATCACATCGTCGACATAGACCAGCGTCAGGGGCGCCGACGGATCATTGACCGTGATCGGAAGATCGCGGGCGATGTTGTGGCAGAAGGTGGCAATAGCCGAGTTGTAGTTGGGCCGCGCCCATTTCCCGAAGACGTTCGGCAGGCGATAGATCGCCACCGGTGCGCCGGTGGCCTGACCATACGCCCGCAGATGATCCTCGGCCGCCCGCTTGGACGCGCCATAGGGATTGTCGGCTTCGGCCTGGGTCGAGGAGGAATAGATGACCGGCAGGGCCCGGTTGCCCAAGGCCTCGACCAGCGCCGCCGTCTGATCGGCATTGCCGGTCGTGAACTCGGCCGGATCCTGCGGTCGGTTGACGCCCGCCAGATGGATCACCGCATCGGCCCCGGCCAGATCGGCGCGCAGCTGATCCGGCGTGGTCTCGCGCGTCACGGCGACCGTCTCCATGCCCTCGACCTCGGACAGGCGCAGGCGCAGATTGCGTCCGATGAAGCCGTTTGCGCCGGTGACCACGACCTTCATCTCAGACACCCGCCTCGATCGGCCCGCCATCCAGCACGGTGCGCATGAAGTCCAGCTGCAGCAGCAGCGCCTTCATGCCCTCGACGTCCAGTCGCGTGGTGTTCTCGGAGGTATAGTCCTCGGCGTTCGACAGGCTGGCCTCGCCCTCCTCGACATAGGCGCCGTAGTTGAGATCGCGCATGTCGGCCGAGACTCGGTAGTACTCGCCGATCTCCTCGGCGTGGACCATTTCCTCGCGCGACAGCAGGGTCTCGTGCTTCTTCTCGCCGTGGCGCGTTCCCATCACATGGATCGGGTGGTCCGGCTTGCCCATCAGTTCGACCAGCGCACGGGCCAGCACCGTCAGCGTCGCCGCCGGGGCCTTCTGCACCAGGATGTCGCCGTTCTGGCCCTTCTCATAGCCGAACAGCACCAGATCGACCGCGTGATCCAGCGTCATCATGAAGCGGGTCATCTCGGGATCGGTGACAGTGATCGGCTGACCCGCCGCGATCTGGCGCACGAACAGTGGGATGACCGACCCGCGCGAGGCCATGACATTGCCATAGCGGGTGGCGCACAGCGTCATCCTGTCGGGGTCCAGCGTGCGCGAACGGGCGACCAGCACCTTTTCCATCATCGCCTTGGAGATGCCCATGGCATTGACGGGGTGACAGGCCTTGTCGGTCGACAGGCCGATCATGCGGCGCACCCCGGCGTCGGCCGCCGCGTCGATCACATTGGCCGTGCCGATGACATTGGTCTTGACCGCTTCCATCGGGAAGAACTCACACGACGGCACCTGCTTCAGGGCGGCCGCGTGGAACACATAGTCTACGCCGACCATGGCGGTGCGCAGACTGTCCTTGTCGCGCACATCTCCGAGGAAGAATTTCAGCTTCTCCTGGCCGTACAGCTTGCGCATGTCGTCCTGCTTCTTCTCGTCGCGACTGAAGATGCGGATCTCGCGCACATTGGTCTCGAGGAAGCGACGCAGCACGGCATTCCCGAAGGAGCCGGTGCCGCCAGTGATCATCAGGCAAACGTCATCAAGCACGGGGTCAGCTCTCCTCAGTTCTGCGTGGCGGGCGCGGCGGCTTCGCCGGTGGCCCAGGCCATATAGGTGTCCAGCCCGTCCTCAATGCCGACGGTCGGGGCATAGCCAAAGGCCGCCTTCGCCGCCGAGATGTCGGCCAGACTGTGGGCCACGTCGCCCGCCCGGGTGCCGACGTGTTCGATGGCCACGTCACCGGGCACATAGGCGACCACGCGGCGGGCCAGATCGCCGATCTCGATCTGGGTGCCGCTGGCGATGTTGTAGGCGCCCGAGGTGCCGACGTTCCTCGCTGCCGCCAGATTGGCCTGGACCACATCGGCCACATTGACGAAGTCGCGCGTCTGGTGGCCGTCGCCAAAGATTTGGATGGGCCGGCCGCCCAGGGCGTTGAAGGCAAAGATCGGAATGACATTGCCATAGGCGTCGAACCGCTGGTTCGGGCCATAGACATTGAAATAGCGCAGGCAGATCGCCTCCATCCCATAGACATGGGCATAGGCCAGCGCCTGTTTCTCCGAGAACAGCTTGGACACGCCGTAAGGTGTCAGCGGCTCCAGCGGATGATCCTCGGCGATCGGCAGGGTCTTGAGCTCGCCATAGATGCCGGCCGAGGACGACACCACGACCTTGCGGACGCCCGCCGCCCGCGCCGCTTCCAGCACCCGCACGGTGCCGAGTGCATTGATCTCGGCATCCTCGACCGGATTGTCGATCGACCGCTTGTTGCCGACCGAGGCGGCCAGGTGAAAAACCACCTCACAGCCTTCAGCCGCGCGCATCATCAGATCGGCGTCGCGGACGTCGCCCTCGATCAGTTCGACACCGTCCAGCGATTTCAGATTGCTGCGATAGCCCGAGCTGAGGTCATCGACCACGCGCACCTGGTCGCCGTCCCGCAACAGGGCCGCGCAGATATTCGAACCGATGAAGCCTGCGCCTCCGGTAACGAGTGCCTTCATATCCCTGTCCTCTTTGTGGGGGCGTCCTTAGCACAGGTCACCGCCTCGACCAGACGCTGCAACCCGTCAGTGTGCCGCCGATAGTCGAATCCCGTCTCAGCCGTGTGACGGGCGGTCTTTCGCAGGGCCGATTTCTGCTTTGTGGTCATGGCCAGGGCGCGTTCCAGCACCCGGGCCACGGTTTCCGGTGAGGCGTCGTCGCACACCAGACCGTTCTGGCCATCGACCAGATGATCCGCCAGATCGCTGGTCAGGGTGGCGATGACCGGCGTGCCGACCGCCAGACTCTCGACGAACTTGGTCGGAAAGCCAGCGGTGGCGACCTTGTCCGGGCGGCGCAGCAGGACGGAAAAATCGGCGCGGGCCACACCGGCCATGGCAGTGGCCTGCGCCACCGGGCCATGGGCCGTGACCGAGGGCGGGACGACCGCAAGGCCATAGGCCTTCAGATCCTCAGCCGACGGACCATAGATGTCGAGGCGCAGGCGCTCTCCGTTCGGATCGACGGTCGCGACCGCCCGCAGCAGCACATCCAGCAGGTCCTTGCGGCCCGGCGTCCCGGCATAGACGAGGCTCAGCCGGTCGCCGTCGCCCCCCTGCCCCACCGGCGTCGCTTTGACGGCAAGGGTGGGCGGCACGCGCACGACCGGCAGGCCTGCCCGGGTGTAGTGGTCCTCCAGCCAGCGGCTGATGGCGATCAACCCGTCCAGCCGGGGGATCAGGACCCGCATGGCCAGTTCGGTCTGCCAGAGATAGGGCGAGGTGGCGAAGCCCAGTGGGGACGCCGCCGTATACCATTCGACCGCGTCGAAGATCAGCGGCACGCCCGCCCGGCGGCACCAGCCACGCAGTTGCAGAATATAGGGGGTGTAGCCGCTGTACAGGATCACGGCGGCCGGCCTTGCCTCCAGGCGCGCCAGCCAGTCGCGGCTTTTCGCCCCCATCGTCACATAGCGGGTCAGGCGCAGAAGGTTGGGCAGGTGTTCAGCGTCCCGCTCTGACGTCGAGGCGAGAAAGATGCCGTCCCCCAGCGCATGCACGGCATCGCCCGGGGCCTGCTGCCCCGACAGGACCAGCACCTGATAGCCCGCGGCCACCAGACTCTGCGCATTGCCCAGAATACGCCGCGCGGCAGCCCCGCCCTCCGGAAAGGCGAACGGGCCGACATAGACGATGAACGGCCGCGCGGGGTCGAAGCGCCTTGCCGCGGTCATGTCCACCTCGCCGCAAGACCGGGCACCAGCTTGCTCAGCACACGCCGCACCAGACCACGTTCATAGGGGTTCATGCCGACGGCCAGCATCAGGCCGACATAGAGGGGCGTATAGATCGCCACGCACAGGGCAAAACCGACCCAGCCGCCGACCATCCACAAGTTCAGGGCGACACCCACCGGCACGCATAGCGCCAGCACCAGAACCAGCCCCCGGGCGAGCTCGCGGAAATAGTAGCCCATGTCGAGCCCCAGCTTGAGCTGCAGCAGAACCGCCACGGCGGTATAGCCGAGCAACAGGCCGATGCCGGTGCTGACCGCCGCCCCGACCACACCCCACAGATTGAGGAGTACAATGGTCAGGGGGATGTTGAGGCAGGCGATCGCCAGGACCATCAGCGAGCGGTGCCAGTACAGGTTCCTGACCTGCAACAGGATGTTGCGGGCATTGCCGATCAGCTCCAGCGTATAGGGGATCAGCACGATCAACAGTATGGTGTAGGCGAGGCCATAGTCAGGGCCCAACCACAGTTCGATAAAGCGCGCGCCGAACAGGGCGAGGCCTGAAATCACCAGCAGCAGGAACAGGGCCTGCAGCCGCGAAATCCGGATCAACAGGCCGTTCAGCGCCTTGGCGTCCGCATCAGAGTCCGCCTGGCGAATGATCTCGGGCGCCATGATGCGCGAGATGGCGGTACCGAAGCCCATCAGATGTTTGTTGAAGGTTGTGCCGATCGCATAGAGGGCCACGGGGGCCGCCCCCAGCACCGCACCGATGATCAGATTGTCCAGCTTCCAGTAAATCTGTTCGACCACCAGCGACACGAAAATGGGTGCCGCATAGAGGGCCACGGGCTTAAGGCGCGACCAGCCGGGCCAGGACCAGCCGACCGGAATCTTCAGGACTACAATGACATAGACCAGACGCACGACGACCTGGAAGACGAGGGCGCCGGACATCACAATGACCACCATCAGGGCACCGTAGCCCTGCCACAGCAGGATCACAGTCAACAGGGTCGATGACAGGGCGGTGAATATCTCCAGCAAGCGCAGGAACACGAACCGCTCCATGGCGGACAACAGGGCCCCCAGCGGATTGAATGCGACCATGACCGCCGCGCCTGCACCCACCGCAATTATCATATCCCGCAGCAGGGCGAGCTGGGGTCCGGTCAGGCTGGCTCCGAAAACGGCAGGCGCCACGCCGTGGATGGCAAAGGTCGCCCCCACGATCAGCACGCCCAGCCCGGCATAGAAGCCCAGCATCTGTTTCAGGAACCGGCGGCGTTCATCCGGGGCCGTTTCGTGCCGGACGAAGAAGCGCATCACGCCGTCGTTCATCCCGAAGTCGATCATGTAGAAATAGGCCGCCAGCGCGCCGACGATGCTGAACAGTCCGTAGCCTTCCTGGCCCAGCGCCCGAACCAGAATGGGCGTGAACACCAGCGTCGTGACGATCCGTACCGCCACTTGGGTATAGGACAGCATAGCCGCATTCAGGCGGCGGCTCATGGCGCGCCTTGCCGGGCTTCAGCGGCAACCAGGTCGGCGCAATAGTAGTCGGTTGCAACCTGGGCCAGCGTCGTCAGGCGGGAGCTAAAGTGCCGGTTCCGGTAGGCCCTGACGGCCTCGAGCACATAGATGGAAGGCGGAGTGAAGCCGGTCTTGCGGCGATCCAGAACCGCGTCGGGAACGATCCCCCGGAGCGCATCCTTGAGAAGACCCTTGGCATCCTCACGCGGGAACTTAAACGCCAAGGGTAGCGTGGCGACGAAGGCCCTGAGATCTCGATCCGCAAACGGACAGCGCACCTCAAGGGAGTGGGCCATGCCCAGCTTGTCGGCGAGGAAATACCCGTTGTTCGGCAGATAGGCGCGCAGCAGGCGGCTGTAGCTTTGGTCGATCAGCAGTTCCAGGCTGCGGTCATCCATGTCCGCAAAGGCGACCTTGGGCCGCGCCTGATGCTCGGCAAGCTCCGCGACCTCCGCCAGGACAGTACCCGTCTTGAACGAGCGCTGGTGCAGGACCTTGCGGAGCAGATAGTTGAGTAGCTCGGCCTGTCCCTTCAGATCGCTGCCGGACAGCCCCCTCCCAAGGCGCCGCAAACGTCCTGCTCGCCCGGCGTGCGCCACCTGTCGCGTCTCGTTGGCCCAAGGATAGCCGTAGAAGATCTCGTCACCCCCGATCCCACTCAACAGAACCGTATAGGCGTGCTTGCGGACGGCCTTGTATAAATACCATTGGGCGAACTGCGACGGGTCGCCGTTCGGCTCATCCAGATAGGACAGTATGGTGGGGAGCTCGTTCCTGAATTCAGACTGATCGATCTCGACACGAGTGAAGTCCAGGCCGAGCTGCCCCGCGAGTTGCTCGGCTTCGTGCGACTCATCATGAGACGACCGGTCCGAGAACCCTGCTGAGAAAACTTTGAGCGGATGCCCCAGCGCCCTGGCAATACAAGCGATAGCCGAGGAATCTATCCCGGCACTCAGCAAAAGGGCCAGCGGTACCTCTGACTCCAGGCGCCGCTCCACAGCCCGGAACAGAAGCTGGCGGGTCTGCTCGACAGCCTGGTCATAGCTGCCATCAAACGTGGGCGCGGGAACGCAGTGGTACCAGCGCTCCAGCGTCAGCCCCTCGTGTCGTCCGACGCGGGCCACGTGCCCGGGCATGATCTTGTGAACTTCTGCGACGTATGTGTCCGTCTCGCTGATCGAATAACGCTGGGCCTGGACCTGGCGGATCACCTCGGCATTCAGGATACCGCCGTCGTCGAGGAAGCGCCGGACCGCTTTCACCTCCGACGAAAACACCATGCCGTCCGCGATCTCGGCATAGTATAGGGGCTTCTTACCCGCATGATCCCGGGCGCAGATGACCATGCCGCGCGCGCGGTCGTAGAGCACGAAGGCGAACATACCGTCGACGTGGGCCAGGAAACCATCACCGTAGGCCCGGTAGGCATGGATCAGCACCTCGCTGTCCGAGGCGGTCCGGAAGACGGCGCCCTCCGCCTCGAAGCGCGCCCTCAACTCCCGGTGGTTGTAGATCTCGCCGTTGCAGACCAGCACCAGCGACTCGTCGTGGCTGAAGATCGGCTGAAGGCCGTTGGCCACCCCGATGATCGACAACCGGACGTGCCCCAGGGCGACGTGCTCGTCGCGCCAAATGCCATGCTCGTCGGGCCCGCGATAGGTCATGCCGGCGATGCAGGCATTCAGGGCCTGTTCGTCGTGAGCCGTGATTCCGGCCCGGTTCAGGACGACGGTGAATCCACACATTCAGGGTCTGCGTCCCATGAAGAGGGCCTCGATCTGATCCAGCTTGAGCCCGTCATCGAGGATAGCGGCGGGATAGCGGTAATTGCGAACGCGCGCGACCCTTTCCGGTGACCGGATCAGATCTGACAGGGCCTCAAGGATCGCCGCCTCGCTATTGTCGATGACCCAGCCGTTGTCTCCGTCCTGCAGCTGCTCGTCGATCCCGGAGACCTTGACGGCCAGAACGGCGGCACCCGAGACCTTGGCCTCATTGATGACCCCGCACAGCCCTTCATGGTTCGACACCATGGCCACCAGATCCGCGTGCCTGTAGGCCGGGAAGGGATTGCTCGCCTGCCCCATCAGGATGACCTGATCGGCGACATCGGCGGCGGCGATGCGCTGCTCCAGGGCCCGGCGGTCCGGCCCGTCCCCGATCAGATACCAGCGAAAGGACAGGCCCCGGCCCTTGAGTAACCGCGCCACATCGACCAGCCGGAAAATCGCCTTGTCCCGGTCAGACAGGCGGCCGACTGTCAGGATGCGGACTTCTTCCGGGCTGGAGCGCGGCGGAAAGGGGTCGGCGCCGGCCTGACCGAGGGCTCGCATCCCCCCGGCATCCAGCACATTATAGATCACCCTGGCCTTGCCACGCGCACCGGGCACCGCCTCCAGCAAGGACTGAAGCGACACGCCCGATACGCTGACAAAATGGTCGATATGTCCGGCATATCGCTCAAGCTGAGCCGCTATCCAGCCGTCCGGATCGATGCCCTTCAGGTCGTTCCGTATCCAGACAAACTTCCGGGCGGCGTGCACCACCCGCGCCACGAAGAACGGGTCCAGACTGTGAATCATGACGGCGGCCGCATCGAACCGCCGCCACAGGAAGGGCAGCATCCGGATCGCGCCGATCAAGCGACCCGTTCCATAGGCCAACAGGTCCGGCAGGGCCCTCAGCCGCGCCCCTGTCCCCCGGGCGGCCAGAAAACGGGTGCCGTGAGAGCCGGGACGCAGCCGGACCAACTCGACACGCGGATCGACATCAGCTTCCAGCTGCCCCCCCCCCGTCGTCAGGACCAGGGTCACCTGCCACCCCCTGTCCGCCAGCGCCTTCATGAGGCGCAGGGTCGATTTCTCGGCCCCACCCATGTGCAGGATCGGGTAGTGAAACAGGACGCGGCGACCGGGGAGGGTTTGCATCGGCCTAAAGGTTTCTCAGGAACCGCCGCAGGCGCGCCTGCGGGGAACCGGAATAAACGCGACGAAAACCGGCGAGCACAGCCGGCGAGGTTTCAACGGGCGCGAGCACATATGCACTGCCTTCCGCACGGAAGTCCGGATTGATGGCCTCACCCGCCTTGGTATTGACGCCGCTGCCGTCATAGCCGCTGTTCACCAGCCGGTTCACGCTGGAAAAAATGGTGTCGCGGCCCGAGGCGGCCTGCCACAGACCGAACCGGATCGACCATGAACTGACCTTTCCTGCTATCTGGCGGCGCAGCCGGTCCAGACGGTCGGAGCCCGCGGCATTGAATCGCTTGCGGAAGGCGGGATCGCGATAGAGGCGCCCTGCGTCGGCGGCCGTCCAGTCCACCTCACGCCAGCGGTCGGCCCAGGTGGCCCATCCCGTGCTGCAGTTGCGGGGGACCCGCATGACGTCGGGGATGTATCCGTCCGGTGGCGATTGCAGAGGACAAAAGCCCGAGATCGAGCCGACCGTCTGGTCCGCCTGATAAAAGTCGAGCGCGTCGTTCATGAAGCGCAGGAAGTCGCGCGAGACGATCAGGTCGTCCTCCAGCACGATCACCCGGCCCGCCTGTTCGACGACCTCGGTGACACCGCCGATGATGGCTTTGGCCAGTCCCTTGTTCTCGTCGGAGGCCACGACCTCGAAGGCGCCAAACCGCTCCCGCCAGACCGGATCGTCCAGCACGATGCGGACCGCCGCCACGCCCTCGCGGGCAGCCTCGTTGCGCGCGCCGTCGGCATACACCCGCACCCGGCTGTCCTTGGCCAGATCAGCTTCCGCTAGGGCGGTCAGGGTCTGGCGCAGGTGCTCCGGGCGGTTGTAGGCGAACACCACGACCGGTGCGAGTAAACGGCTCATGATCTAGCCTCCTGTGCAGAAGCCGAGATGCGATCATACGCCGTGACGAGGGCCTGCACATTGGCGTCGGGGTCATGGGTCCTGCGGGCTCGCGTGCGGGCGGAGGCGGACAGACGACCGGCCAGCGCCGGGTCGTCGAAAAGGCGCTTGATCTGCACGGCCAGCATGGCCGGATCGTCGGCCCGGTACATCAGAACATCGACCTCGTCGGAGGCCATCGACGGCACTCCGCCGGTAAAGGAACTGACCGACGGCGTGCCCACCATCATCGCCTCGCCCAGGGTATTCGGACTGTTTTCGATGATCGAGGACATGACAAACACGTGGGACTGCTCCATGCGGCGCACCATACCCTGCTCGTCCAGCAATCCGGTGAAGGTCACCCGATCCTTGAGACCATATCGGTCGATGATGTCGCAGACATAGGCGGGATAGCCGACATGCCGCTTGAACGATGAGCCGGCCCCCATCGGGCTCTCGCCGGCGATATAAAGCCTGACGTCCGGGTAGGCGCGGCGCAACAGTCGTACAGCCTCGATCACGACGTGGGTGCCCTTGCGCGGCGAGGCGGCATTTCCGACGAAAATGCTGTGGGACTCATACCCCGAACTGTCCCAGGCGGCACCATAGAAGGCATCGCGGAGGATCCGGCTGCAGTGGTGATAGGTGGCGTGGGGATTGATCGCCCAGGCCTGGGCGCGGTCCCAGGTGGTGCGGCCCATGATGTGGCCAGCCAGTTGGATCGTCTCCCGTTCAGCCTTCAAGCGCGGCAGGAACCGCAAGGCGAAATTGGCCATCAGCGCCGCGGCCGTCAGGGCCGTCTTCGGCCGAAGCGGGTTGAGCATCGACAACAGGGGCAGCCGACCCAGGTCGTAGTTGCGATTGCCGTTGATCACGCCCTGCAGCGACAGCAGTTTCGGCCCGGCCCAGGCCTTCAGAAAGCGCCGCGTATAGGCCATCTCCGAGCCCTCAGCGTGCAACACATCCGGCACAAAATCAGCCAGAACCTCGGCCACCGTGCCATCGTCGACGTCAAAGGCGTCCGAGGCCGACTGCGGCATGGCGTAATAGACGATGCCGTTCTTCTCGATCCGGGTCAGGGTCTTGACCGGCGCGCGCATGGCCACGCCGATGCGGAAATCGTCGCGCAGCGCCAGCCGGTCGGTCATCAACGTCAGCCAGCCGCCGAAGGGCGTTTTGTTCAGCCCCAGGTCCTCGGCCACGGCAGGCAGGACGATATTGACGATCCACAGGACCCGGGTCGGAGCGCTCATCGGACCGGCCTCAGCGCATCAAGGAAGGCTCGGGCCGGAGCCTGCCAGTGGGGAATGTCGAACGGGTTGGAGGCCGCGCATACGGATTTCATGGCCAGCAGGTCGGCGTCGCCGAGGCTGGCCGCGCGCCGCAGAACCTCGGCTATGGACGACGTCGAAAGGTCCGGGGCCAGAAAACCGTTCCGCCCATCGGTCAGGTACCGGTCGATGTCGCTGGTCGGATTGGTGACGACCGGAATGCCCAGGCTGGCCGCCTCGACATATTTGGTGGCAAAGCCCGTATTGGCGACGCGGTCGTCCCGACGGAAGAACAGGGCGTAATCGGTGGCTCTCAGCTCACGGAGCGCATCGGCATGCGGAATACGCCCCAAGAATCTCAGACTGTCCCCCAGCCGGGTCACCAGGGCTGTGTCGTCGGGACGCTCGGCCAGATACTGGTCGCGGGTCATGCCGGCAATACGGAATTCGAAGGGAATGCCATCAGCCTCGAGGCTGCCGAAGCCCGCGATGGCGACCGGCAACCGGTCCTTGACCATGCCGAGCCCGGGACTGCCGGAATAGAGGAAGCGACGGCGACCATCGGGGAGGGCGACACGGGGGGGCTCGGGTCTCCACTTCGGATCCGAGCCGTCGATGACAAAGGGCAGCAGCACCCGGTTCAGGCCCGGCAAGGTGTCGGAAAACCACCGGGACGCCGCGATCACATTGCCGGCCTTGCGCGTCAGCACCCGCAGGCGAAACTCGGTCCAGGCGATGCGCTGGATATTGCGCAGGACCTTCTTGCCTTCCCAGCCGTACCACTCGGTGCAGTCGAGAATGGCGGGAATACCGCGCGCCTTGCAGCCCCGGAGGAGCGACCAGGTCGCCTGTCCGGCATGATTATACGCGCTGACCGCCCGCACGGAGCCTTCGGGCAGACTGTCGACCAGCGCCATAACGGTCTCGCCCGAGAGATCGTAGCGGGCATAGTCGCGGCCCGGGAACGGTCGGCGCACGTCCACGCAGCGAATGCCCTCAACCTCGATCTCGGTCGGGCCGTTGATCGGCGGCACCTCGGGCGTGATCTTGCCCATGATGATCACATTCATGCCGATAGACCGGAACAGCCTGGCCAGACCAATGGCGCGCGTGGCCGAAGCGGTCCGGTCCGGCAGGCCGTATCCGCCGACAAGGATCAGGGTGTCAGGCACGCCCGTTCTCCCGGCCCGACATGCGGGCGGGCTGGGCGCCGATCTGATCCGGACGGGGCCCCCAACGCAAAGTCAGCCGCCTGCGCCGCGGCTTCGGGGCCTTGGTTCGGGCGCGCTCCACAAGGTCGCAAGCCACCGGCACCAGGATGAACAGCATCACGCCCAGGCTGGCGAAGACATCATTGAGCAGGGGCAGCGCGACCATGATGCCGAACACGGAAAAGGCCAGGCCGAAATTGTCCCGCATGCCCCGCATCATCCTCACCGGCAGATAGGTCAGAAGATAGACGAAGACCGAACCGATCAGCACGCCGTAGCGGGCAAAGGCGTCCAGATAGGCTGAGTGTTTGCCGACATCCCGGTCGCTGATAACTCCGAAAATCGGGTTGCGGATGAACAAATCAATACTGCGACCGTAGCGGCTTAGCCGGTCGTCAAGAGTGCCCTGGCCCTGCTCGCTGCGCAGACTCTCGATCACGTCCAGCAGTTTGCGATGATAGGACGTGCCTTCGGTCAGCGGCCTGAGCGCTTCCAGAAGCGGGATCAACGCCATCTGGTACATCAGCCAGGCGAACATCAGCATCAGCGGCGTCATCATCAGCATCAGCGGACTGCGGCGTTTGAAGAGCAGCGACAGCGATATGGAAAAGACCGCCAGCACGATGGCGATCGAGAAACCGGCGCGCACCACGACGGCAAATCCCAGCACCAGATTGGCCAGGACCAGGATGTAGACCAGGAAGGGTATGCGGCTGAGCGGTCGCAAAAAGCGGGGCTCGTCCAGCGGCACAAACCGCCGGATGTTGAGCAGCATCACCATCAGGATAGGCAGCAACACGACGATGCTGTAGATCAGGGAATAGCCGCCGACCCCGTCAGACGTCAGTTCACGGGCCAGATC
>NZ_DDOD01000007.1:65124-92414 GCF_002341485.1 Brevundimonas sp. UBA2503
GACGAGCGCGTCAGGTATCGCGCCGCATGCGAGCCGAACGTGTCAAAGGCCGTATAGGTCGTGTAGAACCAGATCGGCAGGGTCGCGAGCATCACCCAGAAGATCAGCGACATGCTTCGCACGTCGTGCCTGCGGCTTTCATAGAAAATCAGGAAGAACAGCATGATCCAGATCTGGACGTGCTGGGTGATGTCGCCACTGGGCCCGAGCAGGGTCTCCGCAAGCGCTGTGTAGCCGATGTAGAACAGGGTCAGGATGACCGGCAGGGTCGGGCGGGTGAAAATTCCCCCGGGGCGGAACATCTCCAGCACAGCCCAGAGGCCCACCGCAGCCACCGCCGCAAGTCGGAACCCCAGGCCATAGGCGAGAAAGGGTGAAGTCGCCCAGAAGCACACGTAGGCGACGGCCAGATTCTGGATGTCGAAGACCTTGACCTTCACGGGCGACCATCCCCGGTCGGGATCGTCCTGGACGAACGCGTCATGGCTTGCGGATGTCCCCGATGGTTTCTGCCACCAGCATCGTAACCTCGTGGCCGCGTCCACCCAAGGCCGCAGATATCAGAGACTGTAAACGGGCGGTATCCAGGCGTCCGGAGCTGCGCCTTCCCATGACCTCCAGGATCCCGTCCACGCACGGTCGCGGGTCCTCACCATCATCGGACAGGATTTCGGCGATCTTCTCGCCCTGCTTCAGACCGGTGAACTCGATCTTGATGTCGACATCCGGCGTTTTGCCACTCAACTCGATCATCTGGCGGGCCAGATCGGCGATGCGGACAGGCTCGCCCATCTCAAGCAGGAATTTCGAGGGACCTTCATCTAACCGCGCCGCTTTCACCGCCGTGCTGTGCAGAACCAGTTGCACGGCTTCAGGGATGGTCATGAAATAGCGGTTCACGTCCGGATGGGTCACAGTGACGGGTCCGCCCCGGGCAATCTGATCCCAGAAAATCGGCACCACCGAGCCGGCCGAGCCGAGCACATTGCCGAAGCGCACGGCCGAGAGGCGGGTCTCGCTGTCGGGAACCAGTTCAAGAAGGGTCTCGGCGATCCGCTTGGTCGCCCCCATGACATTGGAGGGATCAACGGCCTTATCGGTCGAGATCAGGACGAACTGCGCCGCCTTGGTCCCTGTCGCGGCGCGGATCACATTCCAGGTACCCTGGACGTTGGTCAGCACCCCTTCGGCCGGGTTGTTCTCGACCAGGGCCACGTGTTTCAGGGCTGCGGCGTGGAAAACGATCTCGGGGCGTTCCTGTTCGAAGACCTCGCGGATGCGGGCCTCGTCGCGCACATTGGCCAGAACGGCCCGGCGCGTCATGGCGGTGGTGACCCCGCCCAGCTCACGATCAATCTCGAATAGCTGGAACTCGGAGTGATCCAGCAGGGTCAGATGACCACAGCCAAGCTGCACCATCTGGCGCGCGATTTCCGATCCGATACTGCCGCCTGCACCCGTCACGAGGATGCGCTTGCCTCGAATCAGTTCCTCGACCGGCCCGGTCGGCAGGGAGATCGGCTGGCGCGGCAGGAATTCCTCGAGCGGGATTTCGGTCAGCAGGTCTGCATTCGGGCGCGGCTCACCCACCTCGGTCAGGGCATGAGGCCGAAGCAGCGTATGGCCGGCCCGCTTGAGCTCGCCGATCCGTTGCGGGGTGAGGCCAAGGACCTGGACCGGGTCCTGCAGGAACAGAATGGCCGAGACCTTTTCGTTGCGCAGGGGCACCGGCATGCGTCCGACCCGCCACTGGTCCAGCCGGGCGACGAACGGTACGCCATGCAGCCGCATGCCGACCTCTTCCGCATTTGGCGTCACCACGCCCACCGGCTGATAGGGCTGGCCTGGATCGGCCATCAGGTGGCGGATCTGGCGATCAGCGTCTGCCATGGCGCCGACCAGCAGCAGGGGCTTGCGGCCAGCCGCGGTCTTGCGCCACCAGGCCGGCAACAGATGCTCGGACAGGCCGCTTTCTTGCGGTAAGCGCCAGGCCACCCGCGCGCCGACCAGAAACATCAGGCTCAGCAGCCAGGCGAGCGGCAGTACCGATCTCGGTAGCTCCAGCCCCCGGTCCACAAAGAATATCGACACCAAGAACAGGGCCATGGTCAGGCTGACATTTCGCGCCAGGGCCACAACATCCCGCGCCGAAGCGAAACGCCAGGCGGCACGCTCAGCCTGAAAGACGGCCTCGACCCCGGCGCCGATCAGGGCGAAAAGTCCGGCCCAGCCCAGAACGCGAACGGCGTCCGGATCGACGAACCACCAATGTATCGGAAGGGCCCGGCGCAGCTCATAGGCGAGCACAAACCCCACGAACAGCGCCGCAATGTGGATCAGATACTTTGCTGTCCACGAGAATGTCAGCGGGGTACGCATGCGTGGGCCCATATCGACGGATCGTCAAACAATCATGACGAGCCTTATCACCAGTGTGCTCGTCCGTATAAGGACCGTGCCCGGCGCAAGCGCTGAACAGCGAAGACGGGTTCCCCGTCAGGCCCAATTTCAGTCAGTCATGGCTCTGACGTTCCCGGGTTCCGTACAAGCCCCCTGAGCCTGACCGTTCCTGATTCCGCCGGATAAGATGCCAGCACGATAGGGGCTGCCCTTTGCCTGCGTATTTCCCTGTCGTCCAGCAGAAAAACGAGGAATTCCAACGATGAGCGGTTATCAGTGGAATGAAGTCGCGTTCGAGGCTATCAGGCAGTCTGAAATACCCCTCACGGGGTATCCGGTCGTGCCGGAGCCAGACCGGCGAGGAGTGTCCATGAATACCGCCATGCGCCTGATTGCCCTGTTGTTCGCTGTTCTCACTGTGGCGGCTTGCGGATCATCTGGCCGGGAAAAGGCTGATGTGACGGCCGCGACCCAGGTGGCCTCCTATGCCCTGCCGGTGGGACAGGCTGCGGCTCCTGCCGAAGATTATCGCATTGGCGAAACGGACCTTCTGAAGGTTTCCGTATTCCGTGTACCGGAACTGTCGTTCGACGATCTCCGAGTCGACTCTGCGGGTAATATCCAGATGCCGCTGATCGGCACCGTCCAGGCCGCCGGACTGACGCCGTCGGAACTGTCCGCCTCCCTCACGACCCGGCTGGGCGCGCGGTATCTGCGCAATCCCCAGATCACGGTCACCGTCGTCGAGGCCGCCAGCCAGAAGATCACCGTCGATGGCGCCGTCACCCAGCCCGGCGTTTACGTGATGCGCGGGCGAACCACCCTGATGCAGGCGGTCGCGATGGCCAGCGGCCCCTCCGGCAGCGCGGATTTGTCCAGCGTCGCAGTTTTTCGCACGATCGACGGTCAGCGCATGGTCGCCGTCTTTGATCTGGGCGCCATCCGGAACGGCGAGGCCGAGGATCCCGTGGTGCTGGGCGAGGATGTGATCGTGGTCGATACCTCACGCCTGAACTCGGGCCTCCGGGCAGCGATCACCGCGGCCCCGGTGCTGACGCTGTTCCGCCTCTTCTAGGCCGCGGGCGGTGTCCAGCCCTGGCCGTCTTCGTAGAGAAACCCTGGGCCTTTGCCTTGCCCTGACCCTGCCCCTGGCGGGCTGCGGCACCGGGACATCGGTTCCAGCGGCGGCCTACGGCGACGCTGGCGTGGCGGATACACCCGAAGGGCGGCTCGCCGTGCTGAATGCGCTGGACACCCGGGTGAATGCCGTCGGCTATCGACTGGCCCTCGCCAACGCGGATTTATGTCCTGATACCGGACCGGCGACCGGGCTGCTGCTGCATGCTGAAAGTCAGTATTCAGACAATCTGCGGCCTGCCGCGCGTGCACGGTGGGCCCTCGAAGGCGACCTGCCCGGTGTCGCTGCGATTGCGCCGGACAGTCCTGCCGCAAAAGCGGGCCTGCAGGTCGGAGACCTCCTTGTCTCGGTCAACGGCAATCCGTTCGCCCCGGGCGAGCCTGACAGGCCAGCCGCCTTCGAGGGGCTGGCGGCCAACATCGCCCGCCTGGACGCCGCGCTCGCCGCTGGCGAGGCTCGTCTCGGGGTTCTGCGGGACGGGCTCAAGCGCGAGATCACCCTGTCCACGGTCACGGCCTGTGCCTATGTTTTCCAGGTCGATCCCTCGACCGAGCTGAATGCACGCGCCGACGGAAAACGCGTCTTCGTGGCGACCGCCATGGCCGTGTTCGCGGAATCCGACGACGATCTGGCCGTGATCCTCGGCCACGAGATGGCGCACAATGTTCTGGAACATCGCGAGTTCTTCGACGAACGCGGCTTTGCCCGTTCCATCCTCGGAAACTACGGCAATTCGCCATGGGAGCTGGTCCAGGCGGAACGCGAGGCAGACCGGGTTGGAATCTACCTTATGGCGCGCGCCGGCTATGACCCCGCACAGGGTCCGGTCTTCTGGCGCGCCCTGGCAGAACGGGACCCGAGCGTGCGCTATGCCCAATGGGGGCACCCGTCCGCCGGCGCCCGCGCGCGAGCCCAGCAGCTTACCGTCGATGAGATCCGCCAGAAACGAGCATCCGGGCAACCCCTGACACCCTTCTGATGCACGCAGCACCCGTGTCAGGATTCTGGAAAGCCTTGCCGGTCATGCTGGTTGCGAATCGCAGGGACCCGAATCTCGCCGGTTTGTTGCCATTTGCGGCTCGCCCGACGGGGATCGATGCGCTATCAGCCCAAAAAGGGCGACCTTCTTTCGTCAAGCTAGTGATTTAGGACTGGACCATGGTCGGAGACCGCAGCATGGGCAATGGCGGCGGGCAGGGCCCGGAGCGCGAGGGCGCAGCCGGGTATGGCACCGTTCTTGAGACCGACCGCTCGGGGGAAATCGACCTCGCCAAATACTGGTCCCTGGCGCTCAAGCACCGGCTGCTGATCCTCGGTTGTGTGATCGCCGCCGTCGTGATCGCCGTCATCGTCACCCTGATGACCCCACCGACCTACACCGCTGCCGCGACGATCCAGATCGACCGCGAAGCGGCTCGGGTGCTCAGCACCGATGACGGCATGCCGCGCGAGCTGCCCGTCGGCGAGGAGTTTTTCAACACCCAGTACGGCCTGTTGCGCAGCCGTTCGCTGGTCGAGCGGATCATCGACAGCGAGGGGCTGGCGAATTCCAATGATTTCATCCAGCAGATGGGCAGAGAGTTCGAGGCTCGCGAAGGGGAAACCGCGACTCAACAGGCGGCCCGTCGCCGCAAGATGATCACAGGCCTCATCAGCAGCAACCTCGGCGTCTCTCCCGAGCGCGGGTCGCGACTGGTCCGGATCACCTTCAGCAGCCCCAGCGCTGCCGTGTCGGCGCGGATGGCCAATGCCATTGCCGAGAACTTCATTGAGGCGAACCTCGCCCGCAAATTCGATGCCTCTCTCTATGTGCGTGAATTCCTTGAGGAGCAGATTGCCGAGACCAAGGCCCGGCTTGAAGACACCGAACGTCAACTGGTGGCCTATGCCGGCGACCAGGAAATCATCACGCTTTCCGACGCCGAGACAGGGGCCGGCCGGTCTCTGGTTTCCACCAGTCTCGGCACTCTGAACGAGGCCCTCAGCGAGGCCCGGGTTGACCGGATCGCCGCTGAGGAACGCTGGCGCCAGGCCCAGAACGCGCCCCTGACCAGCATTCCGGAAGTGATGGCCAGCACGACCTATCAAACCCTGATGCAGCAGCGGATCCAGCTTGAATCGCAGTACGAGGAAAAGGCTGCCGTTTTCCAGGACGACTACCCGGAACTGGTTGAACTACGGGCCCGTATCGACGAACTCGATGCCCAGATCCGCACGGCTGCCACCTCCATCCGCGACGGCATCCGGGCCCAGTACCAGATCGCCCTGAATCAGGAGCGAGCGCTCCAGAATCAGGTCAATGGCCTCAAGGGCGAAGTCCTCGACCTCGGGGATCGCAGCGTCCAGTACAACATCCTGGTTCGCGAACTGGACACCAGCCGCCAGCTGTATGACGGCCTGCTTCAGCGCTACAAGGAAATCGGCGTGACTGGCGGCGTAACCAGCAACAACATCTCGCTGGTCGACCGCGCCACCCCTCCCGGTGGCCCCTCCAGCCCCAACCTGCCGCTGAACCTGATGCTGGCCCTGACCATGGGTCTGACCCTCGGCATCATCGGTGCCTTCCTGATCGAGGCTCTGGACGATCGCTTGACGTCGCCCGACGATGTGGAAAGCAAGCTGGGCATCCCGGCACTGGGAGTCATCCCCATGCTGGAACGCGGCAAGGACCCGAACGAAGCCCTCCGCGACATTCGATCTCCCTTCTCCGAAGCCTACTATTCCCTGCGAACGGCCCTGCAGTTCTCGACCTCGCACGGGGCGCCGCGCTCCCTGCTGGTCACCAGTGCCCGGCCCGGGGAAGGCAAGTCGACCACCGCCTTTGCTACAGCGCTCAACCTGTCGCGGGTCGGGCGGCGTGTCCTGCTGGTTGATGGTGACCTGCGCAATCCGTCCATGCACCGGGTGCTGGAGATCGAGAATAGCCAGGGCATGAGCAACTTCCTGTCCGGCGCGGCTGAACTGACCGGTGTGGTGCGCAAGACCCCCTATTCCACCCTCGACTTCATCCCGTGCGGACCGCTTCCGCCCAACCCAGCCGAGCTGTGGGGTGGGTCCCGCCTGCAGGCACTGCTGGACCAAGCCTTTGCCGTTTACGACCACGTCGTGATCGATGGCCCGCCGGTGCTGGGCTTTGCCGATGCGCCCGTGCTGTCGTCGTCCGTCGAGGGCACCCTGTTTGTACTGGAATCGCGCATCACCGGCCGCCGCCAGGCGCGGGGCGCCCTGCGTCGCCTTTCGATGGGCCGTGGTCGCGTTCTGGGAGCAGTCCTGACCAAATTCCAGGCCCACCGCACCCGTCACGAAGGCTATGACTACGCGTACGACTATCATTATGGGGCCGAGGCAGAAGGTAAGCCCGGCCGCAAGGCGTGATGTTAGAGGTCCCGCCGTCTGAACCGAAGGCCGCCGGCAAGGCTGGAGGTCTCTGGCCCGTCGGCCTGGCTGTCGGCCTGATCTGGCTGGGCTGGCAGGTCGCCCTGGTGCCGCTGGCGGCGCGGGCGCCCAGTGAGCATGCCATTCGTCTGGCCCCCGGCTCGGCCGAGGTCCTGGCGCGGGCGGCCGAAGGCGAGATGCGGGCCGGTGAGATGGAGGATGCCGGCTATCTGGCCCGGCTTTCCTTGTCGAGGGCCCCCTTCGACGTTGAGGCCCTCAGGGTGCTCGCCATGTCCGAGGCCGAGGCGGGGCGCACTGATCAGGCCGATGAGCTGATGACCCTGGCGGGCAATTGGAGCCTGCGCGACAATGCGGCCCATAGCTGGCTGATCGAGAGCCGGCTGCGGCAGGGAAACTATGCCTCGGCCTTTGCTCATGCCGATACGCTGGCGCGGCGCCGGGAAGACCTGCGACCCACGGTGTTCAATCTTTTCTCGACCGCTGCTGAGATGGACCCCCGGGCCGGCCCCTACCTTGTGTCAGAGCTAGCCGACTCGCCGCCATGGCGCGCTGACTATTTCAGATCACTGTATCGGCGGCCCGAAGGCCTGCAGCTTCTGGCTGGCCTCGCAATAAGCTTGGAGGCGACGGACGCCCCCTTCACGACTCCGGAGCTACAGGACCTGTATCAGGCCCTCTATGTGGGTCGCCGGATACCCGGCCTGAAGACGGTTCGTGACGCCCTGGATCGACCTTCGAACGAAACGATTCTCGTGAATGGCGGATTTGCCGACGACGAGGCGATTCTGCCCTTCGGCTGGAATCTTGGCGTGGGCGCCGGGATCTCTGTCGCCCTGCTCAACGACGATCGCAAGCCCGAGCTCACGGCACTTCGGGTGGTTCATGACGCTCGCAATGCACAGGAATTGGCCAGGCAACTCGTCCTCATGCAGCCGGGAACCTACCGCCTGTCGGGACGCCAGAGACTGGAGAACGGGCGCGGGCGGTCCGGCTTTGCCTGGCAGGTCCAGTGCCTTGAAACCTCTGAAATCATTTCGGAAGTTCGTTTCGGCCTCGACATGGAGGCCCAGGCTGACTGGTCCCCGTTCCAGACCAGAGTCGTGGTTCCTCAACAGGGCTGTACCGCCCAGATCGTCAAACTGGTGCCGATAAATACCGGGCGGCGGACCGACATTGTCATATGGTTTTCGCAACTGGCGCTGGAAAGGATTCCTTAGGGATGCAACGGCGCAACAGGCTGGCCTTGAGTCAACTTTCAGCCCTCCAGACCGGCTTTTTTGCTTGCCATGTGCAACCCGTCCGACCTAAACACATTCTCACAGGAGCGGGGAAACCCGCGCATTGCTTTTGATTAAAGGGGATTTGCATGCGTAAGACCATCGCCGCAGCCTCGGTTGGTTTGCTGCTCATCGCAGGCCAAGCGGTCGCCGCTAACAATAACAGCGCCGTGAATCGGGTCGGTGATCGTGTCGGCGCATCTGCTGACGCCGCCAACGAGTTCCGCGGTGTGCCGCTTCCCGTCATCCTGATCGGCACCGCCGTTCTGGCGGGCGTGATCTCGGTGTTCTCGGACGACGACGCGCCGACCAGCCCGTAAGAGTTTCGATCCTGCTCGGGATACGAGTGCGTAGTTGAGCAGGTCGTTTCTGAAACGAATAAGCCAGTGGGATGCCTTGGCCATAGCGGCCGGCGTTCTGCTGGCTTTTTCTATGCTTCTGGGCGGTGCCAGCCGTGAGCACCTCCTGCCGCTGGCGGCGATCGAGCTATTGGCCCTGCCGGTGTTCGGACTGGCCCTCGTCCGCCTCATCCGGACCGGCGTCTGGAAAGAGCACCGCTTCCTGCTGATACTCGCCACTCTGGCGATGGCGCTGCCGCTCATCCAGCTGATCCCCCTGCCCTTTAACATCTGGACTTCTCTGCCCGGTCGGGATCAGGCCGTGCTGGCCCTCGAGATTGCCGGCATTACTCCTTCGTGGTTGCCGTTGTCCCTGACGCCGGACCGGACCTGGCAGGCCTTTCTGGCTCTTCTGCCCCCCGTGGCCATGCTTCTGGCGGCGCTGACACTGGACCGGGTGGCGGTGACCCGTCTGGTCTGGGGCGTGCTGGCCTTCGTCATCCTGAGTATCGTTCTGGGTACGCTTCAGATCACGCTGGACAGCCGGACCTTCTATCCGTGGGCGACGACCAACTTCGGCTCCCTTGTCGGCTTCTTTGCCAACCGCAACCACATGGCCACCCTGTGCCTGATCGCCCTGCCGTTCGCGGCGGCCCTGGCCGGCAGCGGCCTGAACAGTCGCGAGCCCGACGCCGGCCTCAGGGTGTGGGTGGGGGCACTGATCATCGGTCTGGTGCTGGTGGCGCTTGGCGCGATCCGCTCGCGCTTCGGCATTTTGGCGGCCGGGCCCGGCCTTGTCGGAGTTCTGCTGGTCGCATGGGTATCGTCCGGACGCGGACGGCCCACCCCGCTGGTTATGGGACTTGCAGCCGGCGCAGCCGTTGCCATCGGCATTATTGCTGTGTTTGCCCTCGGGCCGATTCTCGACCGGTTCGACACCGACCCGGCTACGGATCTGCGCTTCGAGAACTGGCCCATCGTCGCCCAGGCCGCGCAGGACTTCCTGCCGCTCGGATCGGGCCTGGGATCATTTGACCCGGTCTATCGCTCCTATGAGCCGGTCGAGACCCTCCGGGCCGCCTACTTCAATCAGGCGCATAACGATTATCTACAGATGTGGCTGACGACCGGCTGGATGGGTATCGCCCTGATCATTGGCACCTACATCTGGTGGGGGCGCCGCTCGTGGAGTGCCTGGCGGGCCGGCACCCATCTGGAGCGGGACCTGCAGAGGGCCGCATCGGTTGCCCTGATCCTGATCGGCATCCACTCGGCCGCTGACTATCCGATGCGTACCGAGACGATCGCCGTCATCTTTGCCCTGTGCTGCGCCGTTCTGGACGGGGCGGCCCGGCCCTCGCGCCAACCGGAGCCGCGTCGGCGCCACGCCTGATCAGCCGCCGAACACGGCGCCGAACTCGGCATTGGCGCAGTCGCAGTCGGGCGGACGACCGATATCCAGCCAGTAGCCCTCGGCCCTCTGCGGTAATACCGCTCTCGCCAGCGTCGAACTGCTCAATACACGACTGGCCGCCCCGGCTGAGCACGAGTGGCGTCATCCCGACGCGTCGAAAATCCATCTCACGATCTGCTCCGCCGCCTCGTCCGGCGTTGTCGCCGTGGTGTCGATATGGATGTCGGGCGCCTCAGGGGCCTCATAGGGGCTGTCGATACCGGTGAAATTCCGCAGTTGGCCGGACCGGGCCTTGGCATAGAGGCCCTTGACGTCGCGGGCCTCGGCAACCTCGATCGGCGTATCGACAAACACCTCGACGAACTCGCCCTCAGGCATCATCGCACGCACCATCTCGCGCTCGGCCCGGAAGGGCGAGATGAAGGCCGTCAGCACCATCAGCCCGGCATCGGTCATCAGGCGGGCGACCTCGCCCACCCGGCGAATGTTCTCGATGCGATCAGCATCGGTGAAGCCCAGATCCTTGTTCAGGCCGTGACGCACATTGTCCCCATCCAGCAGGAAGGTGTGCAGACCCTGGCTGTAGAGCTTCTTCTCGACCAGATTGGCGATGGTGGACTTGCCTGAGCCGGACAGGCCGGTGAACCACAGAACCCGCGGGGTTTGAGCCTTCTGTCCGGCGCGCATATCCCGCGAGATATCCAGCGCCTGCCAGTGGACATTCTGGGCCCGGCGCAGCGAGAAGTGCAGCATGCCGGCCGCGACCGTCGCGTGGGTCAGCTTGTCGATCAGGATGAAGCCACCCAGGGTCCGGCTGTCGGCATAGGCTTCGAACACGATCGGGCGGTCCGTCGTGATTTCAGCCACCCCAATGGCGTTCAGCTCGAGTGTCTTGGCCGCCAGATGGTCCAGCGTATTGACGTTGACCTCGTACTTCGGCGGCTGAAGGGTCACCGAGACCGTTCGCGTACCCAGCTTCAGCCAATACGCCCGGCCCGGCAGCAGGGGCTCTTCTCCCATCCATACCAGGGTGGCCTCGAACTGGTCGGCGACCTGGGGCGGTGCGGAGGCGGCGGCGATCACATCCCCACGTGAACAGTCGATCTCATCCGCAAGGCACAGGGTGACGGACTGACCGGCCACGGCCTGATCAAGGTCACCCTCGAGCGACACAATGCGACTGACGGTCGAGGTCTTGCCCGAGGGCAGCACGCGCACCGTGTCTCCCGGACGGACCACGCCCGAGGCGATCTGACCGGCAAAGCCGCGGAAGTCCAGATTGGGACGGTTCACCCATTGCACGGCCATACGGAAAGGCCGGGCCTGATCCGTATCCGTCTCGATCGGAACCGTTTCCAGATGGCTGACCAGGGACGGGCCCTCATACCAGGGCGTGTTCGCCGAGGGCTCGGTGATATTGTCGCCCTTGAACCCTGAAATCGGAATGGCCACGACCTCGCCGATGCAGATCCGGTCGGCAAAGTCACGATAGTCGGCCACGATGCTGTCGAAGACGGTCCGGTCGTAGTCGACCAGATCCATCTTGTTGACCGCCAGCACGATGTTGCGGATGCCCAACAGGTGCACGAGATAGCTGTGGCGCCGGGTCTGGGTCAGCACGCCCTTACGCGCATCGATCAGGATGACGGCCAGGTCCGCCGTCGACGCCCCCGTGACCATATTGCGGGTGTACTGTTCGTGGCCGGGCGTATCGGCGACGATGAATTTGCGCGTCTCGGTCGTGAAGAAGCGATAGGCGACGTCGATGGTAATGCCCTGTTCGCGCTCGGCGGCCAGACCATCCACCAGCAGGGCGAAATCGAGCGCCTCTCCCTGGGTGCCGACCCTTCTGGAGTCCGCTTCCAGCGCCGCCAGCTGATCCTCAAAGATCAATTTTGAGTCGTAGAGCAGCCGCCCGATCAGGGTGGACTTGCCGTCGTCGACGCTGCCGCAGGTGATGAAGCGCAACATCGACTTGTGCCGATGAAGCTCCAGCCAGGCGTCAATGTCGCGGGCGATCAGGGCGTCGGTCCTGTAGAAGGGATCGGAAGGGGCGGGACCGGTCATCAGAAATACCCCTCCTGCTTCTTCTTCTCCATGGAGGCGTCGCCGGCATCCTTGTCGATGATCCGCCCCTGGCGCTCGCTGGTGGTGGCGAGCAGCATTTCCCGGATGATCTGCGGCAGGGTCGCGGCCTCGCTTTGGACCGCGCCCGTCAGGGGGTAGCACCCCAGGGTGCGAAAGCGGATCGACCGCATGACCGGTTCCTCACCGGGCCGCAGAGGAAAGCGGTCATCATCGACCATCAGGATCAGGCCGTCACGGATGACCGTCGGGCGCGGCGCACTGAAATACAGCGGCACGATCGGGATGTCGTTGAGCTGGATGTATTGCCAGATATCCAGCTCGGTCCAGTTGGAGATCGGGAAGACCCGGAGGCTTTCCGCCTCGGTCTTTTGCACATTGTAGAGGTTCCACAGTTCGGGTCGCTGGCGCCTGGGATCCCAGCCGTGGCTGGCCGTACGGAACGAGACGATTCTCTCCTTGGCCCGGCTCTTTTCCTCATCGCGGCGCGCACCGCCGAAGGCGACGTCAAAGCCATGCAGGTCCAGCGCCTGCTTCAGGCCCTCGGTCTTCCACATGTCGGTGTGCAGCGGACCGTGATCGAACGGATTGATCCCGCGCTTGACCGCGTCAGGGTTGCGGTGGACGAGCAGCTCCATGCCGCTTTCCCGCGCCATACGGTCACGCAGCGCATACATGTCGCGGAACTTCCACGTCGTATCGACGTGCAGCAGGGGAAAGGGCGGCGGCGCCGGATAGAAGGCCTTGCGCGCCAGATGCAGCATGACGGCCGAGTCCTTGCCGACCGAATAGAGCATGACGGGCTTGCGCGCCTCGGCGACGACCTCGCGCATGATATGCAGGCTTTCCGCCTCAAGTCGTTCCAGGTGGGTCAAACCGGGCATGATCACCCGCCGAACACAGCGCCGAACTCGGCATTGGCGCGGTCGTAGTCGGGCGGCCGTCCGATATCCAGCCAGTAGCCTTCGGCCCGGTGCGGCCTTACCGGCTGATCCGCGTCGATCAGGGCCTGGATCAGCATCGGCATGTCATAGGGCCGGTTCGCAGGGATCAGCCCCAGCGCCGACCGCGACAGCACATAGACCCCGGCATTGATGTTGAAGACCTGGCTGGGCTTTTCCTCGATACCGCTGATCCGGCCGTCCGCCGCCCGGATGACGCCAAACGGCACCTGCATCTCATAATCCCGCACGACCACAGTGGCCGCCGCACCATCGCGGATGTGGCCGTCCATCACCTGGCCATAGTCGACGCGGGTCAGCACATCGCCGTTGGTGACCAGCACCGGCCCCTCGACCTCGGCCGGCAGCAACGACAGCGCCCCGCAGGTGCCCAGCGGCTGGTCCTCGCGCAGATAGCCGATGGTCAGCCCCCGGTCGCTGCCGTCACCGAAATGGGCCTCGATCTGTTCGGCCATGTAATTCACCGACAGGAAGATGCGGCGAAAGCCCTGAACCGCCAGGCTGGAGACGATGGTCTCCAGAATCGGACGCGGGCCGACGTTCAGCATCGGCTTGGGCGTTGTGCGGGTCAGCTCGGCCAGACGTTCACCCCGGCCGCCGGCCATGATGACCACCGCCTCGGGCCGCTCGGGCACATCCAGCAGGTCGCCGACGGTCGTCAGGCCGGTGACCCGCCCGGCTTCGTCCACTCGGGGCAGCTGACGCAGCTTGCGGGCGCGCAGCATGGTCAGGGCCGCGCCTTCCTCCAGACCGTCCGGCGCCACCACCGGCGTGGTGTGCACAAACGGGCGACAGGCCTGCTCGAGGTCCGCCCCGTTAATCAGGGCCCGGCGCACATCCCCGTCCGACAGGGTGCCGACCAGAATCCCGGCGTCGTCGACCACCAGCGCAATCCCGACGCCCGCCGAATCGATAGCCTTCAGCACCTGCCTCAGCGGGGCATCCGGGCCGACCAGGGTGCGCTGCCAGTGCTTCATGGCTCGATTGCCTCGTCCGGCTGATAGTCGCGGGTTGCCGCCCTGCCATAGAGGGCAAAGGCCGAATGGGGGTCTATGCCGTCGGCCGGGCGCTTGGCCATCAGCATGTCGGGTGCCCATACCTCTCCGGCCCGAATCGGCCGCGTCGCGACCAGCGACCGCCGCGCGACGATCCGGTTGGCCATTTCCTCGGGCGCCGGGGCCTTGTCCGCATGGCCCAGCGCCTGCTCGACCTCGCGGATGGCACGGACCATGGCGGCCAGCTCGTCCGGCTCCAGCGAGGCGGCATGGTCCGGGCCCTGACGGTCGCGGCTGAGGGTGAAATGCTTCTCGATCATCACCGCCCCGCGCGCCACGGCGGCGATTGGCACGCTGATCCCTAGCGTATGGTCCGAATAGCCGACCGGCAGGCCGAACGTCTCGGCCAGGGTGTCCATGGCGCGCAGGTTGACGGCCGACAGTGGCGCGGGATACTGGGTCGTGCAGTGCAACAGCACCACCTGCCCCCTCAGCGCCGCCCGCGCGGCATCGGTGTCAAAGGCGGCCAGCGCCGTCTCCAGATCGGGCGGCAGGTCCTCGCGCATCCGGCCCCAGGCGATCAGGGCCAGGGCCTGCCGCACCTCGTCCAGCGTCGCCATGCCGGTCGAGACGGCCAGCGGCGGGCCCACGCGCGCGGCGGCGATCAGCATCTCGCCCCAAGTCAGGTCCCCCGACGGGATCTTGATCCACGGCATGCCCAGCCCGGCGACCAGCGCCAGACTGTCCATATCAAATGCGGTCGACATGAAGGCGATGCCGCGCGCCCGGCAGCGTTCGACCAGCGCCGGGTGGTCTTCGGGCTTCAGCTCCAGCCGCCGCACCATGTCAAGCTGGGTGCCGCCCTCGCCCGTATTGGTCACCTGATACTCGGCCTTCAGCGCCCGGGCGGTCAGGGCCGCCTCGGCGCGGAAGGTCTGGAATTTGACCGCATCGGCCCCGGCCTCGGCGGCGACGTCGATCATGGCCAGGGCGTCGTCCCGCGAGCCGTCGTGGTTCACCCCCGCCTCGGCGATGATGAAGACCCGGTCAGCCACCGGCGACCTCGATATCGATAAACCGCTTATGCATCAGGACGTCACGCTCGGGCAGGGAAGTCAGAACCGACAGGATGCGCGGCACAGTCTTGCCATCTCCATAAGGATTGATCGCGCCGGCAAGATCCGCCGCCATGGCCCGGGCCAGCGCCGCGCGGATGGCCCCGGCGTCCCCCGCGCAGTGAAACACCGTCGCCCCCGCCAGCCGCCCCTGTTGTCGCACACCGACATTCACCGTGGGAATCCCCAGCGAAGGCGTCTCGGTCAGCCCACTGGAGGAATTGCCGACTACCGCCCGGCAGCGCGCCATCAGCGGCAGATAGGCTGGGCCCAGCGCCGCATGGATCGACACATTCGCCCGGCCCGCAGCCCAGTCATCCAGATGCCGGTTCAGCGCGTCATGCCCCGGATCGGCATTGGGCCGGGTGATCCACAGATGTGTGCTCTCAGGCAGTTCCCCCAGCGCCGCCAGCAGAGCACGGAACTCGGCCCTTCCCCCGTCCGGCAACAGGGTCACCGGGTGGAAGCAGACCAGCAGATTGTCGGCCCCCAGTGGCCGGCCCAGCAGACCCTCCAGCGCCGCATCGGGCAGGGCCGCGGCGGCGGCCAGACTGTCCAGCGAGGGATTGCCGACCGTATGGATGCGCCAGTCTTCCTCGCCCAGCTGGCGCAGGCGACGCGCGGCCCCGGCATGGGTCACCAGATGCACCTGGGCCAGTTTGCTGACCGCATGACGGATGCCCTCGTCGATCGCGCCTTCGGTGACATCGCCGCCACCCAGATGGATCAGCGGCAGGCGCAAGAGCATGGCAGCCTGGGCCACAGCCAGAATCTCATAGCGATCACCGACAATCAGCACGGCATCGGGCTTCAGCCGCTCCAGCGCCTCGACCACCCCCGTCAGCACGGCGGCGGCCCCCCGGGCGGCGGTGCCAGAATCGTCGCCGTCCAGCGGCATGGGCACGAGGGCATCGGCCAGCAGCCGCCCGTCGGCCTCCGACCCGAATCGGTCATCCGCATGGGTGCCGGTCAGCAGCAACTGCCCTACCGTGCGCGGGTCGGCGCGCAGGGCATCGAGAATCGGCCGGATCAGGCCATAGTCGGCCCGGCCGCTGCTCACCACACAGATCGTCACGCGTTCGGCCATGCGCCTGCTACAGTCTGCCTTGCCAGAGTCGGTCAGGGTGTCAGGGTAGCAGTCTTGTCCGATTCCCGGAGGGGAGCGCCATCCCATGAAGATCGCCATCTGCGGAACCGGTGGATTTAGCCGCGAAGTCGCGCCGCTGGCGTGGGAAATGGCCCGCGCGTCGGGCGCCCGCTCGCCCGACGCTGTCTGCTTCATTCCCAAGGACGGTGAGCCGTACGCGCCCTCGGTGAACGGGCATCCCGTGATCCCGCTGGCCGATCTGCCTGAGGACTACGGCATCGTCGTCGCCATTGCCGAGGCTGCCATCCGCCGCCGGGTCGATGCCGAGATGCGGGCGCTGGGCCGGCCGCTGGTGTCTTTGATCGCCCCCACCGCCTTGCGGCGCGGGCCGTGCGAGGTCGGCGAGGGCGCCATCCTGTGCGACCACTCTACCTTGACCGCCGATGTGCGGATCGGCCGGCAGTTTCACGCCAACATCTATGCCTACGTCGCCCATGACTGCGTGATCGGCGACTTCGTGACCCTGGCGCCGCGCGTGTGCATCAACGGCAATACGGTAATCGAGGACGACGTCTATGTCGGGACCGGCGCGATCCTGAGACAGGGCACACCCGACAAGCCGCTCCGGATCGGCAAGGGGGCGGTGATCGGCATGGGGGCCGTGGTGACGAAGGACGTGGCCCCGGGCGAAACCGTGGTCGGCAATCCGGCCCGGCCGCTGGACCGCCGCTGAGCCGTCAGAGGGCGTAGGTGCCGGGGCGGTAGCGGGACAGATTGGCCGGATCACGGAACCAGCCGATCGTGTCGTCCAGCCCGCGCGCGAATCCTTCCAGCCCAGCATAGGCCGGACGCCAGCCCGTCAGCGTCTGCACTCGCCTGGTGTCGGCAAACAGGCGCTCGACCTCGCTGGCCTCGGGCCGCAGGCGTTCGGCCTCGCTGACGATCTCGATATCGGCCCCCATCCGCTCGGCGATCAGGCGCGCAGTATCGCCGATCGAGACCTCAAAGCCGCTGCCCAGATTGGTCACGCCGCCGATCGCCGCATCGCACTCGGCCACGGCGATGATGCCGGCCACGGTGTCGGACACATGGCTGAAGTCGCGCGTCGGTGACAGCGCGCCCAGCTTTACCTGACGCGCGCCGGCCGCCAGCTGGGTGATGACGGTCGGTATGACGGCGCGGGCCGACTGGCGCGGGCCATAGGTGTTGAACGGCCGCACCAGCGACACGGGCGTCCCGAAGGCCGCATGGAAGCTCAGCGCAATCTGGTCCGCTCCGATCTTGGACGCGGAATAGGGCGACTGGCCCTGCAGCGGGTGGTCCTCGGTCATCGGCACGAAGCGGGCCGTGCCGTAAACCTCGCTGGTCGAGGTGGGCACCACGCGCTCGACGCCCAGATCGCGGGCCGCCTGCACAATGTTCAGCGTGCCGGTGACATTGGTGTCCACATAGGCGCCGGGCGAATGATAGCTGTAGGGAATGGCGATCAGGGCCGCCAGATGTAGCACTACATCGCAGCCCGTCATGGCCGTGCGCACGCCGTAGGGATCGCGGACGTCGCCGGCGAAGACGTCCAGATCCGCCTGAACCTCGGCCGGCGACTGGTCCAGCCAGCCCCGGTGGCCAAAGCTGTTGTACTGGACGAATGCCCGAACCCGGTGCCCGTCGCGCACCAGCCGCTCGACCAGATGCGAGCCGATGAAGCCGTCCGCCCCGGTGACCAGGATGCGTTTGCCGTTCAGCTGCATGGCGGCTGTCGTCCCTTCCACGGTCCGGGTCGGCGATTCGCCCCGGCCCGCCAGCATGGCCCAAACCACGCCATGCCAGAAGTCGCAGCCTGTTGCGGTTGCGCCCTTTTGACCGGGCCGCTTATATGCCCGCCCGTTCGTCGTTCCGGTCGTGCCTGTATGATCCGAGTCCCTGCCCGGCCTGTCAGCTGGCTTCCGTTCCCGGATCCCGGACAATGAGTGCGGCGGTGCAGACCTATCTGGACTGGATGCGCGATCAGGCCCTGCCGCTTTGGGCCGCGCAGGGCGTGGATCGCGCGCACGGCGGCTTCTTCGAAAAGCTGAACACCGACGGCACGCCCGCCGACCTACCCCGGCGGGCGCGGGTGCTTGGGCGCCAGATCTATGTCTTTTCACGCGCGCCCGGGCTGGGCTGGACGGGACCGGCGGCCGATATCGTCAATCACGGCCTCACCACCCTGCCCGCCTTTCTGCGCGCCGACGGGCTGGCGCACTACCGGCTGGATGCCAGCGGACAGCCGCTGGACGACCGGCCCGACCTCTACGATCAGGCCTTTGTGCTGTTCGGCCTGGCCCACGCCCTGCCGCTGGTCGAGGATGCGGACAGGGTCATCCGCATTGCGGGGTCGATGCGTCAGGCCCTCGAGGAGCTGCGGGCCCACCCGGTCGCGGGCTATGAAGAGGACTCGCCGCCCTCATGGCCGCTCAAGGCCAATCCCCACATGCATCTGCTGGAAGCGGCACTGGCCTGGGCCACGGCCCTGCCGACGGAAGATGCCGGGCCCTGGCGCGACATGGCTGACCGGATCGCCCGACTGGCGCTCGACCGTTTCGTCGATCCCGACACGGGCGCAGTGCGCGAATATTACGATGGCGACTGGCAGGCCCTGCCGCAGGGGGCCGACCCTCAGATCGAACCGGGGCATCAGTTCGAATGGGGCTGGCTGCTGACCCGCTGGGGCCTGATGCGCGGCGATGCCGGGGCGGTCGCGGCCGGTCGGCGGCTGGTCGATCTGGGCGAAGCCATGGGCGTCGACCCGGACCGTGGCGTGGCCTTTGACGGTCTCGACGCCGATCTTGAACCTGGCGATACGGTCGCCCGCCTGTGGCCCCAGACCGAGCGGATCAAGGCCTGGGTCCAGCGTCGCGATCTGGCGACCACGGCGGACGAACGCAGCCATGCCGAGGGTCGCATCGAGGCGGCGGTCGCGGGTCTGATGCCCTATCTGCGCACCGACCGGCCCGGCCTGTTCCACGACCGGATGACCGCCGACGGCACCTTTATCGACGAGCCCGCCCCGGCCAGCAGCCTCTATCACCTGATGACCGCGGCCGAGGAACTGGCGGGCACGCGACCTGAGGATCAGCCCGCGACCGCATGATGCTCGATCCCCGCCAGAGATCCGGGCGGATTCATATCGACCATGTCCTTGAGAAAGCCGTTGGGGCTGAGCGTGCGGGCGCTGGGTGTCTCCAGCCCCACTACATCCGCAATATCGGCGACGAAGGCGATGCAGTTGCGATTGTTCAGATTATAGGTGCCGCCCTCGGCACTGGCCCAATAGTCGAACCGGAGCTTGATGGCCTCATAGGTCTCGTCGCTGATCGTCACGCTGAGATAGGCGATGCCGTCGGCCAGATAGGCGGGCTCGGGCCGGTTCAGAATGCCCCGGTCACTGAACAGCAACAGCTGCGGCCCCGGCGAGCGAGCGGTGAATCCCACGGCGTAATCGACGGGCAGCCCGTTACTCTCGAGCGTGCCGTGTAGATGCACAAAGGCGTGCGGAAACAGCAGCCAGCCATTCTGCACCTGATTGCCCTCATGCCCATAGAAGGTGACGGTCACCGCCGCCTGGGCCGGCAGGGCCGGAACCAGCCCGCCAACGACAAGCACGAGCACGAGGGGACGAAGGCGGGCCAACAGCGATCTCATCCCCCGACCCTGCCCGTTTGTGTGCCCCTAGAAAAGGCCCCCGCTCTTCCAGATTGCCCGTCCCGGGAAATCGGTCGATGGTCGGGATCTCTTTCAGGAGGCTGGTGATGGAATGGTGGCGTGGCGCGGTTCTGTACCAGGTCTATCCGCGCAGCTTTCAGGACAGTGACGGCGACGGTGTCGGCGACCTGAAGGGTCTGATCCGGCGGCTGGATCACATCGCCGGGCTGGGCGTGGACGGTCTGTGGCTGTCGCCGGTGTTTGCCTCGCCCATGAAGGACTTCGGCTATGACGTCTCGGACTATTGCGCCATCGATCCGCTGTTCGGCACGCTGGACGACTTCGACACCCTGGTTGCCGAGGTGCATGCGCGCGGGCTGAAGCTGATCATCGATCAGGTCTATGCCCATACCTCCGACGCCCATGCCTGGTTCCGTACCAGCCGTCAGGACCGCACCAACGCCCGTGCGGACTGGTACGTCTGGGCCGATGCCAAGGCCGACGGCTCCCCCCCCAACAACTGGCAGTCGGTGTTCGGGGGCGCGGCCTGGACCTGGGACGCGCGGCGCGGCCAGTATTACATGCACAACTTCCTGGCCAGCCAGCCGCAGCTGAATGTGCGGAATCCCGAGGTGCAGGAGGCCCTGCTGGACGTCACCCGCTTCTGGCTGGACCGGGGCGTCGACGGCTTCCGGCTGGATGCCATCAATTTTGCGATCCACGACGCGGCGCTGACCGACAATCCGCCCGATACCCGGCCCGGCCCGCGCACCCGGCCGTTCGATTTCCAGCTGCACCTGCACAACCAGTCCCAGCCCGAGATCCCGGCCTTTCTCGAGCGGCTGCGGCAACTGGCCGAGGGCTACGGCGACCGGTTCTTTGTGGCCGAGGTGGTGGGGGCCGAGGCCGAAGCCGAAATGCATGCCTTCACGCAAGGTCGCGACCGCCTGCACAGCGCCTATGGGTTCAACTATCTGTACGCCCGGGCCCTGAGTGCCGAGCTGGTGGCCGAGACGGTCGCGCGCTGGCCGGGGGCCGAGGATGAGGGCTGGCCCTGCTGGACCTTCTCAAACCACGACACCCCGCGCGTCGCCAGCCGCTGGGCCGCCGGGCGCGACCCGGACGCCGTCGCCCGCCTCGCCATGCTGTTGCTGATGACCCTGCGCGGCAATGTGTTCGTCTATCAGGGCGAGGAGCTGGGCCTGCCCCAGGCCGAGGTGCCATTCGAGCGGCTGGTCGATCCCGAGGCCATCGCCAACTGGCCCCTGACGCTGGGCCGCGACGGCGCCCGCACGCCCATGCCCTGGACGGCCGAGGCCCCGTTCGGCGGCTTCTCGGACGTCGAGCCCTGGCTGCCCATGGACCCGCAGCATCTGGCGCGGGCGGTGACGGTCCAGCAGGCGGACCCGGAGTCCATGCTGGCCCTGACCCGCCGCCTGATCGCGCTGCGCCGCGACCGGGCAGAGCTGAAACTCGGCCGGATGACGGTGCTCGAGGCCGACGGCCCCCGGCTGGTCTTCCGTCGCGAGGACGGCGATCAGGGCCTGATCTGCGCCTTCAACCTCGGCGATGAACCGCTGGACTGGCCCGCGCCCGCTGAAGGGCGGCTGGTCACGGGGGTCAATGGCGGCGAGGGACGGGCCGGCCAACTGCCGCCGCTGGCCGGGCAGATCCTGGACCTGTCGTCCTGACTGCGCCTGAATGTCGGCAGTCTGTCACATCCGGCGGCTAGAGGCCGGGCCATGCGCCGGACCCTTCCGCCCCTGCCAGACGCCCTGCCGATTCGGCGCGGGGTCGAGATCGCCCTGGGGCTTGGCCTTGCCGCGGTGCTGATCGCCGGCGGCGCCTCGGCCTTCCTGTCGGCGGGCACGCCGCCCGAGCCCGCAGACCCGGTCCGGCCGCTCAGTGATCCCGCCGTCTTCGCGCGCTTCGACCCCTTCTTCCGTCAGGGTCAGGGACCCGCCGTTCTGGACCTGTCTGCCGAGGGCTGGCTGTTGTTCGGGACCCGCACCGGGGCATCGGGCACCGCCATCCTGCAGGGGCCGGACGGCACCCAGGCCGCCTATGGCATCGGCGACACAGTCGCGTCCGATCTGGTCCTGGCCTCGGTCGGGCGGGACCATGTGCTGCTGAGCCGCTCGGGGCGCTCCATACGGCTGGAGTTCGCTGACATCTCCATCCCGGCACCGCCGCCGCCGCCGGGCGGATCCACCGTCGGCCTGTCCGGAGACGCCGCGACCGCCGCCGCCGAAATGGGGCTGGTGGCCCCCGAGGCCGATCCCTTTATCGCCGGACTTCGGCCGCTTTCCAGCGGCGGTCAGGTCGAGGGCTATGTCTGGCGGAGGGGTGCGCAAATCCCCGCCCTGTCGGCCGCCGGCCTGCGCGAGGGCGATGTCATCACCGCCGTCGACGGCGAGCCCTTCACCCGCGACGAACGCCTGTGGGAGCTGGGCCAGGCGGTCGGCGGCGACGCCCCCGTCAGCCTGACCGTGCGACGTGGCGGCCAGACCCTGAATGTGACGATTGATCCGCCTTCGGAATAGATGATATAAATTCTATACTTTCGGTATAATTAGCTTTTCTGAATTCATTGATCTGACGACTGACTATTCGTCACAACGAATAACATTTGCGTCATCTTAACATTGCAAACCCCGATTAGACGACTGGTCCCGGGGTTGCCGGGTGCGTCAGACCGGTGTGCGGGTAGCCCAGACATTCATTCCGAGGGGTTTCCCAATGCGTCTTTCCAAGATCCTGCTCGCCAGCGCGGCCGCCCTGGCCCTGGCTTCCTGTGGTTCGGCCGAAGTGGCCTCGCCCGGCGAAGGTGACTTCGGCGGCGGTGGCGGCGGCGGCGGCGGCACCGGCGGCGGCGGTGGTGGTGGCACCGGCGGCGCGGCGGCGGACTGCCCGACCGGCTTCTCCAATGTCGGCACCATCACGGCGGCCGGTGGCGTTTCGCTCCGCAACTGCCAGCTGCCCGCGCTGATCGTCGGCAATCTGGTCGTCGCCCAGCGCGCCGGCACCATCTATTCGGTCTCGGGTCGCACCGATGTCGGCCAGGACCGCGGCGCCAACCCCTCGGCGCCGATCGCCGGCGCCCAGCAGGGCATTCTGACGGTCGAGCCCGGTGTCACCATCTTCGGTTCGGGCGGCCTGGACTATATCGTCGTCAACCGCGGCTCGCAGATCTTCGCCGAAGGCACCTCGACCAGCCCGGTCGTCTTCACCAGCCGCCAGTCGGTTGAAGGCACCACCGGTGTCGACTCGATCGGCCAATGGGGCGGTCTGGTCATCCTGGGCCGCGCGCCCATCGCCGCCTGCCCGGCCGGTGTGACCGCTCCGAACATCGCCTGTGAAGCCCAGGTTGAAGGCACCAACGCCTTCTACGGCGGCAACACCTCGGCCGATAACTCGGGCCGTCTGCGCTACTTCCGCCTGATGCACTCGGGCTTCCAGATCCTGCCCGGCAACGAGCTGAACGGCATTACCCTGGCCGGCGTCGGCTCGGGCACCACCATGGAATACATCCAGGTACACAACAGCTCGGATGACGGCATCGAGCCCTTCGGCGGCACGGTCAACATGAAGTATGTGATCCTGACCGGGAACGACGACGACAGCTTCGACACCGACACCGGCTATCGCGGCAACGTCCAGTTCCTGATCGTCCGTCAGGCTCCGACCCGCGGTGACCGTGGCTTCGAGTCGTCGGCGGCCGGCAGCGCCACCAGTGGCCTGTTCACCCGTCCGATCGTTTCCAATGCGACCGTCATCGGCCGCACAGACGGCGGCGGCGGTGACGGCATCCTGCTGAACACCGGCCACGCCCTGCAGCTGTACAACTCGGTCGTCGCCAAGCCCTCGGGCACCTGCTTCGACATCGACGACGCCGCCACCGTGGCCAACGGACCGACCTTCAACTCGGTCTACCTGTCCTGCGGCACGACCTTCCGTGCTGACGGCAACCAGGATGCGGCCACGTCGGGCATCTTCGGCACCGGCGCCAACAACAGCGCCGGCGGTTCGACCCTCAACGGCGTGATCAACGGCGCCAACGAGGCCGCGATCACCGCGACCCCGGTCAATGCGGTGAATGGCTTCTTCACGGACACGACCTACATCGGCGCCGTGCGTGACTCGAGCGACACCTGGTTCGCCGGCTGGTCCTGCGGCATCGCCACCGGCTCGACCTGCTGACACCTGCGCCTGTCGGGGCGGCGGCCATAGCGCCGCCGCCCCGATTCGTCGTTTCCCGATATTTCCCATTCGAGGCGCTGATCATGAAGACGCTTTCCCTGACATTGAGCGGCCTGTTGCTCGCCAGCACGGCGCTGATCGCGCCCGGCGTGGCCATGGCCCAGCAGCAGGACCCGGTTCCGGCTGAAACGCCGGCCCAGGACCCGCTCGCCGAAACCCAGGTCGACGAGATCGTCGTTCTGGGCCGTTACATTCCCGAACCCCTGCGCGAGACCTCCGAGGTCGCATCGTTCGTGACGCAGGAAGACCTGCAGCGCACGGGCGATGACGATGCTGCCGCCGCCCTGACGCGGGTAACCGGCCTGTCGATCGTCGAAGGCCGCTTCATCTATGTGCGTGGCCTCGGCGAGCGCTATTCCTCGGCCCTGCTGAACGGTTCACCCCTGCCCAGCCCCGAGCCGCTGCAGCGCGTGGTGCCGCTGGACCTGTTCCCGTCGTCGGTGCTCGAAGGCGTGACGGTTCAAAAAACCTATTCGGCCAACTACCCGGGCGAGTTCGGTGGCGGGGTCATCGACCTGCAGACCATCAGCGCCCCGCGCGAAGCCTTCCTGACCGTCTCGACCAGCATCGGCGGCAATCTGGAAACGACCGGCCGCGATGGTCTGATCTATTACGGGTCGCGCACCGACTTCACCGGCTTTGACGACGGCACCCGCGACGTGCCCGGCCTGCTGGAGACCGCGCTCGCCACCGGCAACCGTGTCGCCACGGGCTCGGACTTCACCTCGGCCGAGATCCAGGCCATCGGTCGCGACTTCGTCAATGCGCCGCTGAACCTGCTGCAGAGCCAGGACTATATCCAGCCCAACTTCGGTCTCGACATCGCCGGCGGCCGCACCTGGGATATCGGCAACGGCGTCGACTTTGGCGTCGTCTTCGTGGCCGGCTATGACAACAGCTGGCGGACCCGCACGGGCCTGCAGCAGGCGGGTCGCCTCGATATCGACCAGTTGGTCGTCCAGACCAGCTATGACTATGTGTCGACCGAGAACGACATTGGCCTGAACTTCCTCGGTGGTCTCAGCCTCGGCAATGAGGACCACCAGCTGAAGTGGACCAATCTGTTTGTCCGCAACGTCACCAAGGAAGCCCGTACCCGTGAAGGCGTCGACTTCGACGCCCCCGGCTCGGGCGAGGTGCGCGACGACTATACGGAATGGTTCGAGCGCAACCTGTTCACCAGCCAGCTGGCCGGTACCCACTGGCTGATGGATGGCGATCTGGAGCTGAGCTGGCGCGGGGCCTATGCCCTGACCGAGCGCGACGCGCCGTATGAAAAGGTCATCCGCTACCGTCTGGATCCGGATGGCGTCTATCGCCACGACACCGAGGCCCAGCGTAACTCGACCAGCTTCTCGGAGCTGGAAGACGAGATCGTCAGCGGCGGCGCCGACTTCGCCTGGACCACGGCCCTGTCGGATTTCCGTGACCTGACGGTGCGCGGCGGCATCGCCTATAGCGACAACACCCGCAACGCCCAGCGCCGCGACTTCCGCTTCTATGCGCCCAACGGCCTGCCGCTGGACGTTCAGGACAGCCGCGTCGACTATCTGTTCTCGGACTTCAACCTCGGGCCCAACCTGCTCGAGCTGCAGGAAATCACGCCCTCGGGCGGCGCTGCGGCCTATGACGCCGGCCTGGAAACCCAGGCTGCCTATCTGCAGGTCGAAGCCGAGATCATCCCGCTGGTCAGCATTTCGGCTGGTGTTCGCTACGAGGAAGCCACCCAGTTCGTCACCCCGGTCGAGCTCTTTAACGGCACCCTGGTGTTCCAGCCGACCCAGCTGGAAAATGACTACGTCCTGCCGTCGGCGACGCTGACCTGGAACTTCGCCGAGGACATGCAGCTGCGCCTCGGTGCGTCCAAGACCATCGGTCGCCCGCAGTTCCGCGAACTGGCCCCTCAGCAATACCAGGACCCGGACAACGATCGTCTGTTCTTCGGTAACCCCTATCTGGTGGATACCGAGCTGGTGAACCTGGACGCCAGGGTCGAGTGGTATTTCGCCCGCGGCCAGTATGTGACCGGCGGCGTCTTCTACAAGGACATCGAGAACCCGATCGAATCCTCGATCAACGAACAGGGCAACCTGCTCCAGCAGACCTACCTCAATGCGCCGAACGCGACCCTGATGGGCTTCGAGCTCGACGCCAAGAAGTACTGGGAGATGCCGGATCACAGCTGGGATTTCGTGGCCAACAAGCGCTGGCTGGTCCAGGCCAACTACACCTTCACCGACTCCGAGGTGAATGTTGAAGCCGGCGATGTGGTCTTCCCGCTGGCGGCCTTCGGTGCCGCGCGCCCGGCTTCGGACTACATCATCGACGGCAGCCGTATGCAGGGTCAGTCGGAACACCTGGCCAATCTGCAGCTGGGCTGGGAAGACGATGTGGCCCGCTCGCAAGCGACCATCCTGGTGACCTATGTGTCCGAGCGCAGCTCGGCCCGCGGCCGCCCGGGTGAGCCCGACCTGATCCAGGAGCCCGGCATCATGCTGGACTTCGTCTACCGCAAGGACTTCGACTGGATGGGCCGCGACATGGGCCTGGGCATCGAGGTCCGGAACCTGCTGGACGAGGAATATCTGGAGTACCAGGAACTGGGCAACCGCATCACCGCCAATGCCTATGACCTGGGCATGAGCGGCTCGATCAGCCTGACGACCCGCTTCTAGGCGGTTTCCTCCCCCAGACTATGAGGGCCGGCGCGCAATCGCCGGCCCTTTTTCTTTGGTTGCAAGCGCGGCGCGCCACTCACCCCGCGTCCTCGTTGTGTCCGCTGTGAGGACCTCCGTGTGCTCCTTCAGCCCTTCTCCCCTTGGGAGAGAAGGTGGGCCGCGAGAGCGGCTCGGATGAGGGGGCCGCTGGACACGCGCTGACCGGGTCCGCCCGGGGCAGACCTCCCCCTCATCCGTCAGGCTCCGCCCGACACCTTCTCCCCCGAGGGGAGAAGGACCGCCGGGTCAAACGCCTCAGCTAGGATAGCAGCCCCCGAATTCCCCAACCCTTTCAACACCCCTACCGCTTCCCGGACCGTTCTTCCCGACCAGGTCCGCCGGTGTGCCACTCTTCCCCCGTTCCGTTGCACGGAGGGCTCGTAAGGCCTGCGACCTTGTGAGCGGCGGGAGCGGATGGAGCGGGG
>NZ_DDOD01000007.1:92565-191206 GCF_002341485.1 Brevundimonas sp. UBA2503
AAAACCACCCGCGCGGAGCGTCAGCTTTCGTCGAAACGGTAATATTCATTCACTCCGGGCGAAGGCCCGGCGCTCCGCCTGCCCTCCACCTCTGCCGCGCGCGGCAAGGGAGGTTCCGCATGCCCGCCTCCCTACACCCACGTATAGGTCGTCTTGACCTGGGTGTAGAATTCCTGCGCGGCAAAGCCCTGTTCGCGGGGGCCATAGCTGGACTTCTTGGTGCCGCCGAACGGCAGGTGATAGTCGACGCCGGCGGTGGCCAGATTGACCATCACCATGCCGGCCCGGGCGCGGCGCTGGAATTCCCGCGCGGACTTCAGGCTCTGGGTCACGACCCCGGCAGACAGGCCGAACTCGGTGCCGTTGGCGACCGCGAGCGCCGCCTCGAAATCGGCCACGCGGATCACCGAGGCAACCGGGCCGAACACCTCCTCGCGGTTGATGCGCATCTCGGCCGTGGTGTCGGCGATCAGGGTGGGCTGGACGTACCAGCCGGGGGTCGGGACCTGCGGCTTGGCGCCGCCCGCCACGATCCGTCCGCCCTCGCCCGTGGCGATCTCGATATAGCGTTCGTCGCCCTGCTGCTGGGCCTCGGTCACGGCGGGGCCGATCTGGGTGTCGGGCTCCAGCGCATGGCCGACCTTGAGGGCCGACACACGCTCGGCCAGCGCCGCGACGAAGCGGTCGTGGATGCCGTCCTCAACGATCAGGCGCGACGAGGCCGTACACCGCTGGCCCGTGGACATGAAGGCCCCGTCCAGCGCCACCTCGACCGCCCGGGCCAGATCGGCGTCGTTCAGGATCACCAGCGGGTTCTTGCCGCCCATCTCCATCTGCACCCGGGCCTGACGCCGGGCGCAGCCCATGGCCACCCCCTCGCCCACTGACTGGGAGCCGGTAAAGCTGATCCCGTCGATGCCCGCATGGTCGACCATCGCCTGACCGACATCGCCCCGGCCGATGACCAGATTGAAGACCCCGTCCGGCAGTCCCGCCTCGTGCAGGATGGCCGCCAGCGCCTCGGCCATTGCGGGGGTCGGTCCCGCCGGCTTCATCACCACCGTATTGCCAAAGGCCAGTGCCGGGGCCGCCTTCCACGCCGGGATGGCCACGGGAAAGTTCCACGGCGTAATCAGGCCGAACACGCCCACGGCCTCGCGCCGCGTCCCGGCCTCGACGCCCGGCCGGACCGAGGCCACCGTCTGGCCATGCAGGCGCAGGGCCTCGCCAGCGAAATAGCGGAACACCCGCCCGGCGCGGGCCACCTCGCCGATGCCCTCGGCGAGGGTCTTGCCCTCCTCGCGCGACAGCAGCCGTCCCAGCGTCTCGCGCCGCTCCAGCAGCAGGGCGGCGGTACGGTCCAGAATGTCGGCCCGCACTTCAGGCGAAGCGCCGGACCAGCCGTCAAAGGCGTCACGCGCGGCGGTGACGGCGGCCTCAACCTCGGCCGGGCCCGCCTGCGGCAGGTGGGCGACCACCTCATTGGTGTCCGAGGGGTTGGTCCGCACCGAGGGCCGGTCGGCCTCGACCCGCTTGCCGTTGATCCAGTGGCACAGGTTGAGTGGCGCGGTCATGGGAACTCCTCGGGCGTGATGGCCCCTTCTAGGCGGAGGGAGGCGCCATGACAAAGGGCGGCGCCCGGATGGACGCCGCCCCCTGAAGGCTTCACGTGGTGACGGGTCTATTCGACCGGATCACCGTTGATGTCGACCACGCGGACCTCGCCCAGACCCAGCTCGCGGATCTTCGGCTCGATCGCGGCTCGATCGCCGACGATCACCCAGACGGTCGGGCCATCGCCCAGCACGTCACGGGCTGCGGCCGAAACCGAGGCCGGGGTCGTGGCGGCCAGACCGGCCGTGCGTTGGTCGTAGTAGTCCTCCGGCAGACTATAGACGACCATCTGCACCAGATCACCGGCCACCGAGGCATTGGTCTCCCAGTCGCCGGCCATGCCCTGGATCAGGTTGGCCTTGTGGGCTCCCAGTTCCTGGTCGGTGACCGGACGGCCGTCGACGATGCCCGTCAGCTCGTTGTCGATCTCGACCAGGCTGTCGGCCGTGCGGTCGGCCTGGACCCCGGTCGAGACCAGGAACAGGCGCTCACCCGGCGTCGTGCGGATGCCCGAACCGGCGCCATAGGACCAGCCCTTGTCCTCGCGCAGATTCATGTTGATCCGGCTGGTGAAGGCCCCGCCCAGCGCCGTGTTCATGGCGGTGATGTTGGGCTCGGTCGTCGGATCCAGAGCCGGAACCAGGCGGCCGGCCATGATGATCGACTGCGGGCCGGGACGGTCCACGATCAGCACCTGCGGCTGGCTGTAGGACGGCGGCGTGCCGACACCCGCCCGCTGGGGCAGGGCCGAGGACGGCGCGTCCCAGTCGGCGAAGGCGCGTTCCAGCTGGGGCACCAGCTCGGCCATGGTCGTGTCGCCGACCACCACCAGGGTGGCGTTGTCGGGACGGAACCAGGTGTCGTGGAAGGCCTGGGCGTCGGCCGGGGTCAGGGCCTGAACGGTGGCTTCCGAGCCCGAGTTGGAGCGGCCATAGGGGCTGTCGTCACCGTAGAGGGCGTCGGCCAGCACGCGGTTGGCGATGGCACCCGGGTTACGGTTCGACTGCTGGATGCCCGAGACCTGCTGAATCCGCGCCCGCTCGAAGTCTTCCTCGCGGAAGGCCGGGTTCATGACCACATCGGCGAACAGGTCCAGCGACGGAGCCAGACGGGACTCGATCGCCGTCATGCTGACCGTGGTGTAGTCGGTCGTCGACCCGGCGCCGAGGGTGGCCCCCAGCAGCTGCTGGCGATCACTGATCTCGAGGGCGTCCAGCGTGTCCGTGCCGTTGGTCATGACCGCCGGGGTCAGCACGGCCAGGCCGTTCTTGTCGGCGGACTCGGCGACGGCACCGGCGTTGACGATCAGGTTCATGCTGACCGTCGGTACGCCCGAACGCGGCGCCAGGATGACCTGCAGCCCGTTCGACAGGGTGACCCGCTCGAAGTCCGGGAACCCGGCCATCGGCATCTCGGTCGCCGCCGGCATCTGCGAACGGTCGGCGCCGGTCGCGGCGGCCGAGTATTCGGGGAAGGGCAGGACCTCCAGCGTATAGGAACCGTCCATCAGCCATTCACGACCAGCAGCCACAAGGTCCGCCGGACGCGCGTCCAGCACGCGCTGGTAGCTGACGCGCCAGGCGCCCGGGTCGTTGTGATAGACCTCGCCCTCGGCCAACAGGTCGGACTTGCCGCCGAAGCCGCCGATACGCTCCAGACCGCGGACATAACCCGAGCCGGTCGAGGTGCGGGCGCGCTCCAGTTCGATGGCGGTCGGACCATCGGCCAGCAGGCGGGCGACTTCCTCGTCGATGATGGCCTCAATCTCGGCCAGATCCTGGCCCGGCTTGGCCGTGGCGATGATCATGAACTGGCTGCCGATCTCGCCCTCGGAGACGAAGGCCCCGACGTTGGTGGCGATCTGGTCGTCAAACACCAGACGCTTGTAGAGGCGCGAGTTGCGACCCGATGTCAGCACCTGGGCCAGCAGGCCGAGGTTGTCGGTGTCGGCCTCGCCTGCGGGTGGGACGTTCCAGACCTTGTAGAGGCGCGGCTGACCGACGCGGTCATACATCACCTCGCGCTGCTCGCCTTCCATACGGGCGATCATGCGGGCCGGCTGGGTGACCGGCGGTCCCGGGGGAATGTCGCCGAAATAGTGCTGGACCTTGGCCAGGGCCTCTTCGGGGCTGATGTCGCCCGCCAGCACGATGACGGCATTGGCCGGGCCGTAGTAGCTGCGGAACCAGTCCTGCACATCCTCGAGCGCAGCGGCGTCGAGGTCGGCCATCTCGCCGATGACGGTGTGGCCGTAGGGGTGATCGTCCGGGTAGGTGGCGAAGGTGATGGCGTTCCAGGCACGGCCATAGGGCTGGTTCTCGCCCTGACGCTTCTCGTTCTGGACGACGCCGCGTTGCTCATCCAGGCGGGCCTGGTCAACGGCCCCAAGCAGGTGGCCCATGCGGTCGCTTTCCAGCCACAGCATGGCATCGAGGCCGCTGGTCGGGACGTTCTGGAAATAGTTGGTGCGGTCGTTGTTGGTCGTGCCGTTCTGGTCGGTCGCGCCCAGCAGCTCGGTCGCCTTGAAGAAGTCCGAGTTGAAATTCTCCGACCCGTTGAACATCAGGTGTTCGAACAGGTGGGCAAAGCCCGACCGGCCCTCGGGCTCGTTCTTCGACCCGACGTGATACCAGATGTTGACCGCCACGATCGGGGCCTTGCGATCCTCGTGGACGATCAGGGTCAGACCGTTGTCCAGAACAAAGCGGGTGTAGGGGATGTCCACGTCAGGCAGCGCCGGCAGGGCGGAGTCCTGAAGGACCGCGCCGGCCTCGGCGGCGGTGGCGGGTGCTATGGCGTGCGGCTCGGGCCGCAGGTCGGTCGACTGCGCCTGGGCGGCGGTCGCGAGGATCGCGGGAAGGCAGGCGCCAGCAATCAGATAGCGGCGAAGCGTGGACGGTCTCATGGATACACCCCTGTGTTCGGCCTCCAGACAGAGGCCTTCACGCAAAGTCCTAAACCGTGGTTCGCGCCCCGCAAAGGGCGACAACATTGCGAATCTGTAAGGTTTGGCAGCGCCTTACGCAGGCGCGAAACCGCCAGGTTGAATTATGCGACCCGCTTGCTGCCCGGATCGCATCACGCATGATGGAGCCAATATTGCACCGCACACGAAAGAAATTGCCTATTGCGCCGCAATAGGCTCCTATCCGGTTCCGGGGGTCGGGTTCAGTCGATGCGGCCTCTCCGCCTCCTCCCTGAGCCTCCCCGGATCCTGCCATGACCCCCTCCCCGCTGCTGGCCCATCAGGCCGCCCTTCAGATCGACTCCGCCGCGACGGGCTGGATCCTGACCTCGACAGCCCTCGTTCTGCTTATGACCCTGCCAGGACTGGCGCTGTTCTACGGCGGCATGGTGCGGCGCAAGAACCTGCTGGCGACCGTGGCCCAGTCGACGGCGGCGCTGGCGATCGTGACCGTGCTGTGGTTCGTCGCCGGCTACAGCCTGTCTTTCGGACAGGGGCCGGACGCGATCAATGGCCTGATCGGAGGGCTGGACGCTGCCTTTCTGGACGGAGTCGGAATCGCAACGGCGCACAGCCTGTCGCCCGGCCTGCCCGAGTTCCTGTGGATCGCCTATCAACTGACCTTTGCCATCATCACCCCGGCCCTGATCGCCGGGGCCTTTGCCGAGCGGATGAAGTTTTCGGCGTCCCTGCTGTTCTTCGGCCTGTGGCACCTGATCGTCTATGCGCCGATCTGTCATCAGGTGTGGGGCGGCGGCTATCTTGGCAGTATGGGCGTTCTGGATTTCGCCGGGGGCGCCGTGGTGCACGTCAATGCGGGTGTCGCCGGTCTGGTCTGTGCGCTGGTTCTGGGGCCGCGCCACGGGTTCGGGCGAGACAATATGGCGCCGCACAATCTGTCGTTGACGGCGATCGGGACGGGCCTGCTGTTCGTCGGCTGGCTGGGTTTCAATGCCGGGTCGGCCTGGGCCGCGGATGGCATTGCCGCCGTGGCCGCCCTGAACACCATTCTGGCCGCCGCGGCCGCCGCGCTGGGCTGGATGGTCGTCGAGTGGATCGACCACAAGAAGCCCACCCTGCTGGGCCTGTTGTCCGGAATCGTCGGGGGTCTGGTCGGTGTGACACCGGCGGCAGGGCTGGTCGATCCGAAGGGTGCCTTCCTGATCGGGGCCATCTCGGGACCAGCCTGCTATTTCGGCGCGGTCTGGCTGAAGCGCGCTCTGAAGTATGACGACAGTCTGGACGCGTTCGGGGTGCACGGCATGGGCGGGATCGTGGGCGCCCTGCTGACCGGCGTGTTTGCTACTGCGGCGATCAACCCGGTCGCCGAGGGGGCCTCGATCCTGAATCAGGCGCTGGGTCTTGTCGCCGTGATCGCCTGGAGCGCGGTCGGCACCTTTTTCGTGCTGATGATCTGCAAGTTCACTACGGGCCTGAAGGTCACGCGCGAACAGGAGATCGAGGGGCTGGACGTCACCCAGCATGGCGAGGGGCTGCATTAGCCCGGGGCCGTCACATCATGGCGGCAGGCTCAAGCCGATAGGTGACGCCGCCGGAACTGGCCTCAAGCAGATTTGGCCCGGCTGGACGGAAGCGCAGGATCGGCTGACCCCCGTTGTCCAGCAATGCAAGGGTATCGTCGAGGATGCGCCAGCCCGCAACACGCGCCAGGGCCGTATCTTCGCACCCTTCCAGATACACCCCGTAGATGCCGTTCTCTCCGGTCTTCTGCAGGGCAATGCGACACCCCTTCTCGTCCGGCCTGTCAGAGGCGTGAAGGGCCCATAGGCCGCTGACGGTTTCCGGGCCGAGCGGTCGGGGGTCCTGAGCTATGGGGGCTGAAGCGTCAGACATGGCTGTGTTTCCTGAAAGGGCCGCCGCATCGGTCTCGGCCGCCGTGCAGGCGCCGGCCGCCAGCATCAAGGCAGTCAGTCCGCAAAGTCCCGGTCGAAATCCGCGCATGGCTCCGGCTCCCCGGCTGCGACGGCACCGCGCCGTCTGGGCCCTATCTCCGTCACCATTCGGTGGCTAGACTAAGGCCCTGCCCGGTCGAACGTCGGCCGAACCCCCTGAGTTGCGCGTGTTCAACGATCTGATCCCCCGGAAGCCCGGGACCGAACCTCTCGTCGAGGCCGTCAAGGCGTGCCGGCCCCACCTTGTTTGGGCGGCGGTGTTCAGTGCGCTGGTGAACCTGCTGTATCTGACGCCGACCATCTACATGCTGCAGGTCTATGACCGGGTGGTGCCGACTGGCGGACTGCAGACGCTGTTGCTGGTCAGCGCCATTGCCGTCTTTGCGTTGGCGACGCTGGCACTGCTGGACTGGCTGCGGACGCGGCTGCTGGTGCGGGCGGGGCTGAGGCTGGACCGGCTGCTGGTCGGGCGCCTGCTGGGGCGGGTCGTCGACCTGCAGGTCCAGTCGCCGGGCAGTCAGGTTCTGCGCGAGTTCGACCATGTGCGCACGGCCGTATCCGGGCAGGGGGTGCTGTCGCTGTTCGATGCACCCTGGACGCCGATCTATATCGGCTGCTGCTTCCTGTTGCACCCGGCACTGGGAGCGCTGACGCTGGTCGGGGCCATCATCCTGCTCATTCTGGCGGTGCTGAACGAGCGCGACAGCCGCCCGCGCCTTAATCAGGCGATGAAGGACTCCCAGGCCGCCTATGCCGCGCAGGAAAGCATGGCCGGCCAGTCCGAAGTAGTGCGTGCGCTGGGGATGCGGCAGGCGGGCATCGCCCTGCAGGTGCAGCAGCGACAGGTCGCCACAGCGCGGCAGGTCGAGGCCCAGTTCACCGGCGGGCGCTATACCGGCATCATCAAATTCCTGCGGCTGATGCTGCAATCGGCGTCGCTGGGACTGGCGGCGCTGCTGACGGTTCAGGGGCATATCTCGGCCGGGTCCATCATCGCGGCCTCGGTGCTGCTGACCCGGGCGGTTCAGCCGATCGAGCAGATGGTCGGGGCCTGGCCCACGCTGGTGCAGGCCAAGGCGTCGTGGAAGGCGCTGATCGAGCTGTTTGCCGCCACGGGTCGGGTTGACCGGGTCACCACCACCCTGCCCGCGCCCGAGGGTCGGTTGGGGCTGGAGCAGGTGACGGTCCGCCTGCCCGGCAGCGAGGTGCCGCAACTGCGCGGCATCACACTGACGCTGGAGCCCGGCCAGGTTCTGGGCGTGATCGGGCCCAGCGGATCGGGCAAGACGACGCTGGCTCGCGTGGTCGCTGGAGCCATTCCGCCCACGTCGGGCTCTGTGCGGCTGGACGGCGCCGACTATGACGCGCGCGAGGGCGACACCCTGGCCGAGCACATCGGCTATTTGCCCCAGGTGCCGGGCCTGTTTTCCGGATCGGTGAAGGACAACATCTCCCGGTTCCGCTCGGCGTTGGGCACAGACCCCGAACAGATCGACCGTGAAGCCATCGCGGCGGCCAAGGCGGCCGGGGTGCATGAGATGATCCTGCGCCTGCCGAACGGCTATGACACCGTGCTGGGCCATAACGGTGCCGGTCTGTCGGTCGGGCAGTCGCAGCGCGTCGCCCTGGCACGGGCGCTCTACCGCGACCCGGTCGTGCTGGTGCTGGACGAGCCCAATGCCAATCTGGATCAGGAGGGCGAGGCCGCCCTGACCCAGGCGATCAAGGGCGCCACGGCGCGCGGCGCATCGGTGTTGATGGTGGCGCACAGGGCCGGTGTGCTGGGCATCGCCGACCGCCTGCTGATGCTGCGCGAGGGCACGGTCCAGATCGAAGGCCCGCGCGACGAGGTGATGATGCGGCTGAACCCCGGGCGGGCCAAGCCGACCGTCGTGCCGCCGCCGGGAGCGCAGTCGGCATGAGCGAGCTGGACTTTCCCGATCTGGGCCGCCCCGCCACTGCGCCCGCGGCGCCGACGGACGCGCCCGTCCCCGCCGCTGGACCTGAAGGGCCGGACGACTCGCCTCGCAGTGAACTGCTGGTCGGGGGCGCGATCATCGCCCTGTTCTTCGTGCTGTTCCTCGGCTGGGCCGCGTTCGCGCCCTTGGATGCGGGGGCCTTTGCCAGCGGCCAGGTCTCGGTCTCGGGCAACCGGCAGGCCGTGCAGCATCGCGATGGCGGTGTGGTCAGCGCCCTGCACGTCGCCGAGGGCGACACGGTCGAGGCGGGCCAGATCCTGATCGAGGTCGCGGGCGGGGAGCTGGCCGCCACCGAGCGCGGCCTGACGGGTCAGGTCGTGGCCTTGCTGGCGCAGCGAGCGCGACTTGAGGCCGAGCGGAGCGGCCTGGGCAGTATTCCGGTACCCCCCGAGTTCGCCGCCATGAGCCCGGGGGACCAGGCGCTGGCCGACGAGGCCATGTCCCTTCAACGGCAACAGTTCACCGCCCGGCGCAGCGGCCGCTCGACCGAGCGGGGCGTTCTGGGCCAGCGCGTCAGCCAGCTGCAACAGCAGGTGTCGGGCTATGAGCGCCAGCTGGTGGCCAATGCCGAGCAGAAGCGACTGATCGAGGAAGAGCTGGCCGATGTGCGCAGCCTGGCCGAGCAGGGCTATGCCCCCATCAGCCGGGTGCGGGCGCTGGAGCGGCAGGCTGCTGCGCTGGATGGCGAGGCCGGCTCGCTACGTGCCGAAATCGCCCGCGCCAATGAAGCCATGGGCGAGGCGCGGCTGCAGATGTCGGGCGTCGGTACCGACATGGACGAGGATGTCACAGAACAGCTGCGCGCGGTCGAGGTGCAGTTGAACGAGCTGCAGCCTCGCCTGACCGAGGTTCGCGCCCAGATCGAGCGCAACCGCGTCCGGGCCCCCGTCTCGGGTCAGGTGGTCGGCCTGACCATCTTCACACCCGGCGGCGTCATCCAGGCGGGCCAGACGCTGATGGAGATCGTGCCGTCCAATGCGTCCCAGGTGATCGTCGCCCGCATCAACCCGAACGACATCGACAACCTCCGCGTCGGCCTTTTGACCGAGGTGAAGTTTCCCGGTCTGAGAACCTCCAACCCGCCCGTGCTGCGGGGCCGGGTCGAACGGCTGTCGGCCGACAGCTTTACCGAGGAAGGCTCGAACAACCGCTATTTCCGCGCCGAGATCGTGGTGCCGCCCGAGGAACTGGCCAAGCTGGGTCGGGGCGCCGACTCGATCCGCTCGGGCTCACCGGTCGAGGTCGTGATCGTGCTGCGCCGCCGGACCCTCCTGCAGTATCTGGTCGAACCCCTGGTCCGCGGCCTGTGGCGAACGGGGAGTGAGCTTTAGGCCCTCGGTTACGACGCCCCTACCCCCGCGCCTTCGCCTGTTGGCGGAAGCGGTGCAGCAGGGGTTCGGTGTAGCCGTTGGGCTGGGTGGTGCCTTCGAATACCAGGGCGCGGGCGGCGGCAAAGGCGAGGCTGTCGTCAAATCCCGGAGCCATAGGCCGGTACAGCGGGTCGCCGGCGTTCTGGGCATCGACCTTGGCGGCCATGCGGCGCAGCGCAGCCTCGACCTGTTCCGCCGTGCAGACGCCGTGCAGCAGCCAGTTGGCCATGTGCTGGCTGCTGATCCTGAGTGTCGCGCGGTCCTCCATCAGGCCCACGTCGTGGATGTCCGGCACCTTGGAACAGCCCACGCCCTGATCAATCCAGCGGACGACATAGCCGAGGATGCCCTGGGCGTTGTTGTCCAGTTCCTGCTCGATATCCTCGGCGCTCCAGTTACGGCCCTCGGCCAGTGGCGGGGTCAGCAGGTCCTCCAGCGGGCGAGGTGGGGCATCACCCATGGCCGCGCGGACCGCGAAGACGTCGGTCTGGTGATAGTGCAGCGCATGCAGGGTGGCGGCCGTTGGCGACGGCACCCAGGCGGTGTTGGCACCGGTCTTCGGATGCCCCGCTTTCTCCTCCAGCATCTGGGCCATGCGGTCCGGGGCGGCCCACATGCCCTTGCCGATCTGGGCCCGGCCCGACAGGCCGCACCGCAGCCCGATGGCGACATTGCGTTGCTCATAGGCGGAGATCCAAGTGCTGGACTTGATCTCGCCCTTTCGGACCACCGGCCCGGTCTGCATCAGGGTGTGGATCTCGTCGCCCGTACGGTCGAGGAAGCCGGTGTTGATGAAGACGATCCGGTCCTTCACTGCGTGGATACAGGCCGCGAGGTTGGCCGAGGTGCGGCGCTCCTCGTCCATCACGCCGACCTTGATCGTGTGCCGGTCCAGCCCCAGCAGGTCCTCGACCGCGTCGAACAGCCGGTTGGTGAAGGCGCACTCTTGGGGGCCATGCATCTTGGGTTTGACGATGTAGATCGACCCTTCGCAGCTGTTGCGGAAGGGGCCGGTGCCACGCAAGTCATAGAGGCCGATCAGGCTGGTGAGGATGGCGTCAAGGATGCCCTCCGGCGCCTCGGCCCCGTCGGGAAGCAGGACGGTCGGCGTGGTCATCAGATGGCCGACGTTCCGCACAAACAGCAGCGACCGGCCCGGCAGGGTGGCCTCGATTCCGTCCGGCGCAACATAGGCGACATCCGGATTGAGCCGGCGGGTGAGGGTCTTGCCGCCCTTGTCGAAGGTCTCGGCCAGGTCGCCCTTCATCAGGCCCAGCCAGTTGCGATAGGCGGCGACCTTGTCCTCGGCATCGACGCAGGCGACCGAGTCCTCGAGGTCAACGATGGTGGTCAGGGCCGATTCCAGCACGACGTCGGCAATGCTGGCCGGATCGGTGCGCCCGATCGGGTGGTCGGGGTCGAACACCACTTCGATGTGCAGGCCGTTGTGGCGGAACAGACGGCTCCGCTCAGTCTGGCCAACATACTGGCTGCTGTCGCGCAGGGCGATGCCCTGATGCGGATGGCTGAGGTCGGCCCAGGAGCCTTCGACCAGCGGCAGGGCCTCGTCCAGAAACGCCTTGGCGCGGGCGACGACGCGGGCGCCGCGATCCGCGTCATAGCCGCCCGCCGGCGGCAGGTCGCCCAGGGCATCGGTGCCATAGAGGGCATCATACAGACTGCCCCAGCGGGCATTGGCGGCATTCAGCACGAAGCGGGCATTGAGCACCGGCACGACCAGTTGCGGCCCGGCGCGGGTGGCGATCTCCGCATCCACATTTTGCGTGCCGATTGCGAAGGGCGCAGGCGCGTCGATCAGCCAGCCGATCTGTTTCAGGAAATCGCGCTGGGCGGCCACGTCATAGGGCTGGCCTTTCCGCTCGACGTGCCAGCTGTCGATGCGGGCCTGAAGGTCATCGCGCACCGCCAGCAGTCGCCGGTTCTCGGGCACCGCCCAATCCAGCAGGGTGCGCACCCCCGTCCAGAACTGCCCGGCCTCGATGCCCAGACCCGGCAGAACCTCTTGCTCCACGAAGGCGGCAAGGACAGGGGCGACGGTCAGATCGGCGCGAACAGGCATGGGCAGTCTCCGGTAGTTTCGGGCGCCTGTAACATTCCGTGATGACCCGGCGTAAGTCGAGGCCTTTTCGCAGACGCACACAAATCGCGGCCGCGCGCCTTGACTTGGCCATGTTCCGGGCCCATCTCCCCGTCGTCGCCTATTGCGATACCCGAACTGCGCCCGACGCGTGGGGTTCTGTTTTCAGAACCTTCCTGGCTGCAACCGGATCATCTTCTGACATTCATAGTCGCCCGTCACGCGGGGGCGGCACCCAAACTTCCCTTCCGGCCTGATGCCGGACCGGAGGCGAGGATGCGCGCACCCCCGGACCGATGGTCCGGCGTGTCCAAGATGCATCCTGCTCCGGTGATCGAAAGACACACGCGTAATGAACGCAACGACCCAAACCCAGGCCCTGCCGAAAACCTTTGCAGATATGGGGTTGAACCCGGCCCTGCTGCAGGCTCTGGCCTCTGAAAACTATACCATCCCTACGCCGATTCAGGCCCAGTCCATCCCCGATGTTATGACGGGCCGCGACCTGCTGGGTATCGCCCAGACCGGCACCGGCAAGACGGCCGCCTTTGCTCTGCCGATCCTGCACCGGCTGGCGGCCAACCGCGTCGCCCCCCTGCCCCGCACGACCCGCTGTCTGGTGCTGTCGCCGACGCGCGAACTGGCCTCCCAGATCGCCGAGAGCTTCAAGACCTATGGCAAGCATCTGGGCTTCCGCGTCGCCGTGATCTTCGGTGGCGTGAAATACGGCGGTCAGGAACGCGCCCTCAATCAGGGGCTCGACATTCTGGTGGCCGCGCCCGGTCGCCTGCTGGACCATATCCAGCAAAAGAACCTCGACCTGTCGGCCACGGAAATCTTCGTGCTGGACGAGGCCGACCAGATGCTGGACCTGGGCTTCATCAAGCCCATCCGCCAGATCGTCAGCCGCATCCCGGCCAAGCGCCAGAACCTGTTCTTCTCGGCCACCATGCCGGGCGAGATCGGCAAGCTGGCTGCTGAACTGCTCAAGGATCCCAAGCGGGTCCAGGTGACGCCGCAGGCGACCACCGTCCAGCGCATCAAACAGTCGATCATCTGGGTTGAACAGAGCCGCAAGCGCGCCCTGCTGACCGAGATGTTCAGCGATCCGGGCTATACCCGCTGCCTGGTGTTCACCAAGACCAAGCACGGGGCCGACAAGGTTGCCGCCTATCTGGAAGCGGGCGGCGTTGAAGCCGGCGCCATCCATGGCAACAAGAGCCAGCCCCAGCGCGAACGCACTCTGGAAGCCTTCAAGAAGGGCAAGCTGCGGGTGCTGGTGGCGACCGACATCGCCGCGCGCGGCATCGACGTGGACGGCGTCTCGCACGTCGTGAACTTCGAGCTGCCCTATGTGCCGGAGGCCTATGTGCACCGCATCGGCCGGACGGCCCGCGCGGGCGCCGATGGCACCGCCATCAGCTTCGTCGCCGGCGACGAGATGAAGCTGCTGAAGGACATCGAAAAGGTCACGCGCCAGAAGATCCCGGCGATCGACCGTCGCAACGACAAGGCGCTGGGTGCGCTTGATGCCGCCATCAGCGCCGCCGGCGTCGGCAAGAAGGCCACCCTGCCCGAGCGTGAGGATCGCCCGGCCCGGGATGGCGACAGTGAAGGCCGACGCAACCGCAGTCGCCGGGGTCCCAAGCCCGGCGGTGCCCACGCGGGTGGACGCGGCCCCGGCCGCTCGCCTGACCGTCCCCACTACAACCCGATGGCCGGCGACCGTCCGGAAAGCTCGGCCCCCGCGCCGGTGTCGCAACTGAAGCGCCGTCGTCGCCGTCCGGGTCAGAAACCCGCCGCCGTCACCGCCAGCTAAGGCTCCGCATGCCCCCTTCGTTACCGGAGGGGGCATATTTTTGATGAACCTGTTTGCATTATAAACATGTCTGCTGTATCCGACCTCCATATCGCTGGAGATCAGATCATGTCCCTGACCGCTTCCCCCCTGTCTGACGACCGCCTGCACGGACTGGATGCCCTGCGCGGCATCGCCCTGTTGCTCGGTGTGGTGCTGCACACCCTGATGAGCTTCTTCCCGGTTCCGATCTGGGTGGTGGTCGATGACCAGACCTCGCCGGTCGCCTCGACGATCTTCTTTGCCATCCACCTGTTCCGGATGACGACCTTCTTCCTGATCGCCGGCCTGTTCGCCCATATGATGCTGGGCCGCAAAGGCCTGTGGGGGTTTGCCAAGGACCGGCTGATCCGCATCGCCGGGCCCCTGCTTGGCCTGTGGTGGCTGGCGCTGGCCGCGATCATCGCCGTACTGCTGTGGAACGTCGCCATCCAGAACGGCGGCAGCCTGCCCACGGACGGTCCGCCCCCGCCGCCCCTGACAGTCGAGACCTTTCCCCTGACCCATCTGTGGTTCCTCTGGGTGCTGCTGATCTTCTATGTGGCCATGCTGGTGCTGCGCGCCCCGTTCGCCCTGCTGGACCGGAACGGGGGCTGGGGCCGGATGGTCGACCGCCTGACCGCCGCGCTGGTCGGGCCGTGGACCCCTGCGGTGCTGGCGGCACCGCTGGCGCTGGCCTTCTATCTGCACCCGAACTGGACGGCCTTCTTCGCCATTCCGACGCCGGATACGGGGCTGGTGCCCAATGCCGTAGCGCTGACCGGCTTTGGCAGTGCCTTCCTCTTCGGCTTTCTGCTGGACCGCAGGCGCGACCTGCTGGAGCGTATTCGCAGGCTGTGGCCGGTGTTCACCGTGGTGGCCTTCGGAACCGGCGTGGGCGCCCTGATGCTGGCTGGAGGCCCGGTGCCCGACCTGACCCCCGTCACCGACCCGTCGGCCAAGGCTGCGCTGGCCACCCTGATGGCGCTGGCAGTTTTCAGCGGTGCCATGGCCGCCATGTCGCTGGCGCTGCAGCTGTTCAGCCGCAGGAGCCCTGTGCGTCGCTATCTGGCCGACGCGTCCTACTGGATCTACATCGTCCACCTGCCGCTGGTGATGGTCGGTCAGACCCTGGTGCTGGGTCTTGCCGCATCCTGGTGGCTGAAGGCGACGCTGGTGATCGGCGGCACGATGCTGGTCAGCCTGATCACCTATGAGCTGCTGGTGCGCCACAGCTTCATCGGACGCTGGCTGAACGGGCGGCGCATTCCCTGGAAACGTCAGGCCGAACCGGCCCCGGCGCCCGCCGAATAACATCTTGCCAAGCCCGGTCGGCTCGTCCACCCACGGACAAGCCGGTCCAAGGAGAACCGACCCATGGCGACCAAGCTTAGAACCCCGTCTGCCGAGGCTGATCTGGCCTTCATGCGCTCGATCGTGGAGGGCGGCGGCCGGATGCCGATGTCGGCAGCCATCTGCTACCTGGCTGGCGGGTTGCTGTATGGATTTCAGTGTCTGTTTCACATGGGACAGGCCGCCGGACTGATCCTGTGGGGGCCGGTGCCCAGCCTCGCTTTTGTAGTCGGGATCAGCGTCGCCTTCTTCATCGTGCTGATCTGGGCGATCCACCGGGACAACAAGCAGGGTGGCACCCGCAAGGGCACCACGTCCAACCGCGCCGTCAATGCCGCCCTCAGCGGCACCGGCATGGCCAATGCGGCGGTGATCATCATCTTCGGCGTCGGGGCGATGCGCGATCAGGACTTTGCCGTCTGGCTCTATTATCCCGCCATCATCTTCGCGCTGCAGAGCGCGGCCTGGTTCGTCGGCTGGAGCCTGAAGAAGAAGCGCTGGATGCTGGCGACCTCATTGGGCGGCTGGCTGACGGCGGTGGCACTGGGCGTACTGGTGCGCGAGCCGGTAGCCTACCTCGGCGTCTGCACCGCGGCCCTGTTCCTGCTGTTCGCGGGACCGGGCCTGATCATGTACCTCGAGGCCCGCACGCCGCGCACGGCGGCCTGAGCCACCATGGGTCTGGCCGGTCTGGGACAGATTGATGAGGTGATCCACGGTCGCATGCGGCTGGGGATCATGGTCTATCTCGCCGATGTCGAGACCGCCGACTTCACTGAACTGAAGACCGCGCTGGAAGCGACCCAGGGCAATCTGTCCGTCCACCTGAAGAAGCTGGCCGAGGCGGGCTATGTGTCCATCGACAAGAGCTTCCGGGACAACAAGCCCCTCACCGAGGTCACCATTACCAAGGACGGGCGGCGGGCGTTTGCGGCCTACCTTGAGGCGCTGAGCGGCCTGATCGGCGGTGGCGCATGACCCGGCCCCGCGTCATGGGTATCGTCAATGTCACGCCCGACAGCTTCTCGGACGGGGGACAGCTGGCGACGGTCGAGGCGGCAATCGTGCATGGGATGCGGCTGGTCGAGCAGGGGGCGGACATTCTGGATGTCGGCGGCGAAAGCACCCGACCCGGCGCCGAGCCGGTCGGAGAGGCCCAGGAACTGGACCGCGTGATGCCGGTCATCGCCGGACTGCGCGCGCAATGGGACGGCCCGATCAGCATCGACACGGTCAAGCCCGCCATAGCCCGCGCGGCGGTCGGGGCCGGCGCAACGATGTGGAACGATGTCAGCGCGCTGGGGTCCTCCCCCGACAGTCCGGCGGTCGCAGCCGAACTGGGTTGTGACGTCGTGCTGATGCATATGCAGGGTGAGCCTCGGACCATGCAGGCCGATCCGCGCTATGCAGATGTCGTGTCCGAGGTTCGCGATGCGCTGATGGCACGGGCGCAGGTCGCCCTCGAAGCGGGGGTTGAGCGCGAGCGTATCTGGCTGGATCCCGGCCTCGGTTTTGGCAAGACGCTAACACACAATCTGGCGCTGGTGGCCGGGCTGGGCGCGCTGGTCGAGACCGGCTTTCCCGTGCTGTTCGGGGCGAGCCGCAAGCGGATGATCCAGGCCATCGACCCCTTCGCGAGCGACCCGTGCGACCGGCTGGGCGGATCGCTGGCACTCGCGCTTGCGGCCGCTCGGAAGGGCGCGTCGGTCATCCGCGTGCACGATGTGCGCGAGACGGTTCAGGCTTTGAAAATTCAGGCCGCCTTGCAAGTGGAGAGTGGCGTCGCTCTCTAGCGATCCTCGCCCGACAGCCGTTCTTTCTCGACCGGATCAGAGCTGGGGCGCAGCAGGTCCTCGACCGCGTCATTGGACCCCTGAGCTGCCGCCTTGGGTGTCGCCTCGGACGGCGCTGATTTGCGGCTGCGGCCCTTGGGAGCACGGCCGAGGATTTCCAGCGCGTCATCACCCTCACGACCAAACACGCTGCGGATGCGCAGATCCGTCTGCGGGAACGGAATCTCGATACCGGCTTCGTCGAGGGCTTCGGCGATGGCCCAGGTATAGGCGGCGTGCATGGCGGCGGGCCGCTTGACGGCATCCTGCGTCGGCCAGACCAGCAGCTCGAAGTCGAGCCCGGACTCGCCGAAGCCGACCAGCCAGACCTGGCATTTGCGGGCCTCGGTCTCGGGCAGGGTGAAGGGGATGGCGCGCGCGGCCTTGAGCACCACGTCCCGGACCTCGGCACGGTCGGCCCCGTAGGCCACCGAGAACGGCACATGGATGCGGCGGGTGTCGCCCTTGAGCGTCCAGTTGGTGACCTTGCCTTCGATCAGGCTGGAGTTCGGGACGATAATGTTGATGTTGTCATTGGTGCGGATGCGGGTCGCCCGCGGCCCGATCTCGACAATGGCGCCGCGCGCATCGTCCAGCTCGACATAGTCGCCTACGGACACCATCCGGTCGAAGATCAGGAACAGGCCGGAGACAAACTCCTTGACCACGCCCTGAAGTCCCAGGCCCAGCCCGATGCCGATGGCCCCGGCAAACACCGCCAGCGACGACAGGTTCAGGCCCGCGGCCGACAGGGCCATGAAAAGACCGGCGATCAGAATGCCGTAGCCCGTCATCTTTTCGAGCAGGTACAGCGCCTGGGTCGAACGCGTAGCCTTGTGCCGCAAACGCCGGATGGCCCGGGTCGCGGCCCAGGACAGGGCCCCGGCAACAGCGATGATGATGGCGGCGGTGAGCAGTCCGCCCAGCGTCAGCGAGATGCCGCCCAGCCGCAGGACCGCTGCGTCCTGCAGCTCGGTGAGTTCATTGACCATGGTCCATCAATACCCAGCTTTGCCGTGGCGTTCCACCTCCGCTTGGCGAAACGGGTCAGACATCCCTATATCGTCCGTCCGGCCTCGTTTTGGGGCGAGATGAGAGGCCGAACCCATGACGCTGACCAAGGGACGCCGTTTTCTTCCCTCGCTGAGCCTGCAGGTTCTGGCAGCGCTGGCGCTGGGCCTGATCGTCGGGGCCATCGCCCAGTCACGCGGCCTGCCGGGCGGGGCCGAGACCGCCAGCTTCATCGGGTCTCTGGGCCAGCTCTGGCTCAATGCCCTGAAGATGACGATCGTACCGCTGGTCTTTTCGCTGCTGGTGACAGGCATCGCCTCTATCGCCGGGGCTGCGCACGGTCCGGGCCGGGCGGGCCTGTTGGCCGGGCGGGCGTTGATGGTGTTTGCCGTCCTGATCGTCGTGGCCACCGTCTATGCGATCGGCGCGGCCTATGGACTGCATGCCATCTGGCCGATCGACCCCGAAGGCGGCGCGCGCCTGATTGCCGGAGCACCGCCCAGCCCTGAAGGGGTGGGACCGGGCGCTCCGTTCGGCGAGTTCCTGAAAACGCTGGCTCCGGCCAACCCGATCCGCGCTGCCGCCGAGGACGCCATCCTGGGCCTGGTCGTGTTCGCCGTCTTCTTCGGCTTTGCTGCCACCCGCCTGCCCGACCGGCTGCGCCTGCCGCTGGTGACCTTCTTTGAAGCCGTGTCCGAAACGATGATCGTGATCGTCCGCTGGGTGCTTCTGGCCGCGCCGATCGGCGTGTTTGCGCTGGCGCTGGGGGTCGGTCTGACGGCCGGTGTCGGCGCGGCGGGGACGCTGGCCCACTATATCGCCCTGGTGTCGCTGGCGACCATCGGCATCACCCTGCTGTGCTATCCGCTGGCCATGGTGTTCGCCAAGGTCAGCCTGAGCGGGTTCGCACGCGCCGTGGCCCCCGCCCAGGTGGTGGCGTTTTCGACCCAGTCCTCGCTGGCCAGCCTGCCGGTGATGGTCGAGCGGGCGGTGGACGCCCTGGGCGTATCGCGGCCCACCGCCGGTCTGGTGTTGCCGCTGGCGGTCGCGGTGTTTCGCATCACCAGCCCGGTCGCCAATCTGGGCGTGGTCATCTATTGCGCCCATCTGTTCGGTATAGAACCCACCATGGGGCAGCTGGTCGCAGCGGGCCTGACGGCGGTGCTGGTCAGCATCGGCTCGGTCGGCCTGCCGGGCCAGATCAGCTTCTTCGTCTCGATCGCCCCGATCTGTATCGCCATGGGCGTGCCGCTTGAGATCCTGCCGCTGTTGCTGGCAGTCGAGGTGATCCCGGACATCTTCCGCACCGTCGGCAATGTCACCGCAGACATGGCCGTGGCGCGGATCGTCGAGGACGAAGTAGGTGCGCCCGCAGAGCCGGTCTGACGTCCAGCGTCAGTTGGCGGGGGGACGGCGGCCGGCTTCAAGAATCGGCATGCCCGCCTCGGTCGGCAGGTAGATGATCTGGCGATCGCCGCTGCCGGCCGTTTCCTGCAGCATGTTGATATAGGCCCAGCGCAGATAGTTCTCCGGACCGCCCAGGCTTTCGGCCATGATGCGGTTGGCCTCATTGGTGCCCTTGGCGCGCGCCACCTCGGCCTGGGCCGTCAGCTCGGCGGCATCCAGCAAAGCCTGCGCTTCCAGCACGCGAATGCGCCGGTTTTGAACCGCTTCCTCATAGGCTGCCTTGCCCGCCATGGTCTTGGCGTAGACGTTGTAGGTCGGCATGCCGATCAGGAAGGCCGCGCCAACCAGGACGATGATTATCACCAGCATGATGCTGAAACCGGTGCCGCGCATGTTCTGAACCCTCCGATCAAGACCCCGCAAGGCTGGGCGGACGCAGCGTTCAGGTCAAGTCATTCCGGTCAGTTCGGCACCAGTTCGATCAGGTCGAGGTTTGACTCATACTGCGGCCAGGGGATGACCAGCCGCCAGCGGCGCGAGCCGATGCGTTCCAGCACAGCCACCATGTCCCGGTCGGAGTTCTGACCATAGGAGTTCGCGGGCGGTTCTGACCCCAGCGCCATGGAGCCTAGCATCACCATCTCGCGGTCGTTCTCCGGAAACAGCAGGCCGGAGGGCCGCTGCGATCCGGTCAGTTTGGAGAATTTCAGGCCTGCCGGCGTGCGCTCGATCCGGCAGTCGAACCAGCCATAGACCACATAGCCGAGGCCACCCTCACCGCCTTGGGAGCCCAGTTTGACTGTGCGGCAGCGATAGTCGCCCTCGGGCGGGGTGACACCGCCAACGCCTGCATCCGGATCAAGCAAGGCGCCGAGCGAGCCGAGGTTGCCCGACCCCTCCTGTCGACGCGCCTGTTCCAGCGCCAGACGCCAGGCAGCATCGACGCGCCCATAGCGGTCGCGATCATAGCTGGTGATGATGGTGCGCCAGTCCCGCAGGACCGGGCCGGACCCATCCGGTGGCGGAGGCGGGGGCGGCGGGGCATAGCCTCCACCCGCCGAAGCGCAAGCCGACAGGATCAGGGCCGCAAGCGCGGTCAGTCCAGCCGTGCGGACGTGGCGGGCATACGACATGACATCTCCTTCTCGTCAGGACCGGACCAGTGGGCCCGGACGAAGCGCGGAGGTCAAGGCCGGAGGGTCTATTCGCCGCTGTCGGCGGTCTCGGCGGCCTTCTTGCGGGGCGCGCGACGACGCGGCGGCGCGGCCTCGTCCGACGCCTGAGGGGTCGGCGCCTCGGCCACGCGTGGCGTCGGGCGGGTCAGAAAGCCCGGCAGGGCATCTGCATCGGATGCTTCCCGGACCGAGGCATCCTCGCGCGGGCGACGCGGCTTGCGGGCGGGACGGGCCGGAGCCTCCGCACGCACTTCAGGCGCGTCGTCGGACGGTCCCTCCGAGGTTTGCGGCTCCTCTTTGGACCGGTCCTCGGACACGTCGGACTCGCCGTCCTGAGAGGGCCTGCGGCCGCGTTGTTCGTCCTTGCGGCGCTCCCAGCGTTCGCGACGGGTCTCGCGGCGACCGCCGCCGTCGCCCTCGCTGCGGGTCTCGCCGTCCGTGTCGCGGTCACGGTCGCGGTCGCGATCCCTGTCCCGATCCCGATCCCGGTCACGGTCCCGATCGCGGTCCCGGTCATTGGTCTGGGGCTGCTGGCCTTGCGGTTGCTGCCCGGACGGATTGCCGCCGTTCGGATTGCCGGTGTTGTTCTGCTGGTTGTTCTGTTGAGCCTGCTGGGCCTGTTGAGCGGCCATGAAAGCTGCGGCCTGCGCCCCACTTTCATCTTCGAAGTCGATGTCGAAGCCCTGATTGGACAGTTCGCGCTGGGCGATTTCCGACACTGGCCGCTGCGGCTGCAGCGCCCTCAGTACGCGGAAATAATGCTCGGCGTGCTGCAGATAGTTCTCGGCCAGGACCCGGTCACCGGCAGAGGCGGCGTCGCGCGCCAGTTGCATATAGCGCTCATAGACGGTCTGGGCATTGCCGCGGACCTTGATGTTCTCAGGGCCTTGCGAATCCCATGACCGGTTCGGATTGGCGCTGTTGGCATTGTTGTTGCCACCGGGCTTCCTGTTGCGGCCGCGTTGGCGCTTCATGCCCTTGAAATCTCTCATAGACTCTACCGTTCCGGGAGGGTGGCCGACACAGGTGACTGTCGAGGCCGGGTTTTGTTTCGTCTGTCCGTGGTTCGGGAGGAATCCCGCCATCAATGTCATCGGAAGCCGTTGTCACCCGCGCGGTCCACCCGGGCCCGTGTCAGGGATCGGGTCGTCGCGCATGCCGCTCGCCTGTCAGTTGGCCCGGAAGGGCGCACGGAGATGCGATTGGTGGGAGACAGACAAGACTTAGCGCGCCTTGGCCGGCATTCCAAGGGGTCTTTTTCCGGCGCCCTGCGAGGGGCCGGCTCAGGAAAGGAGAGACATATCCGGCGCCTGTGCACGCGGATCGGGACCGTTTGTCACCACCCGACTGCGATTGGCCAGGTCGAGCACCACCTTCACATCGTCGAACCCGCCCTCGTCGAACAGGCCCTTGACCGCATCGCCCTGGTTCCAGCCGATTTCGACCGCGAAGATCCCGCCCGGCTTCATGACGCGGCGGATCTCGGGCACCAGTTGGCGGTAAGCCTCAAGCCCGTCCGGCCCGCCGTCCAGCGCCAGGTGCGGGTCGTGGTCACGCACCTCCGGGTCGAGCGCGGCGATGTCGGCGGTCGGGATATAGGGCGGGTTTGACACCACGAGGTCGAAGCTCTGGTCTTCAAAGCCGGTCGCCCACTCTGTCCGGAGGAAGGCCGCACGACCCTCCAGACCCAGACTGGCAGCATTGTCACGAGCCACAGCCAGCGCCTCGGTCGAGATGTCGGTGCCGACGCCGGTCGCCCCTGCCCGCTCCGCCAGAAAGGCCAGCAGGATGGCGCCCGAGCCAGTCCCGAGGTCCGCAATCTGGAACGCCTGATGCGGGGCAAATGCGGCCAGACCCACGTCCAGAAGGGTCTCAGTGTCGGGGCGCGGGCTGAGCACATCCGGCGTCACGCTGAGCATGATCTTCCAGAAGCCCTTGCGGCCCAGAATGCGCGAGACGGGTTCGCGCTTCAGCCGGCGGTCGATCATGGCCTCATAGGCCGCGGCCTGTTCGGCCGTCACCGCCCGGTAGGGATCGGTCAGGATGTCGAGGCGGCTGACGTCGCAGGCGGCTTCCAGCAACAGGCGGGAATCGATCGACGGGCTGTCGATGCGGCCCGCCTTCAGACGGGTCTGGGCGGTCTTCCAGGTGGTGAGCAGCGTCGGTGTGTCGGACATGGGCGTTGATTGGGGGGCTCGGCCCGAAAATTCAAGCGGAACGGCGGGCCAGCTTGGCCGTTAGCGGACCATGGCGTCATCCTCCTCGAAACCGCCCGGCATGGGCGGCCCGCTGGTCGGGCTGGCGGCGGCCCTGTTCGGCGGTCTGGCCGCGGGAGCCGGTGCCGCGCACCTCCTGCATCGAAAAGGCCACAAGGTCGGCGTTGATTTGCGCCACTACCGCCCCGAGCCCGCCGAACCTCTGCCCCCGACGCCCGAGGACTATGAGGCCCGGGAGCCCGGGCGCGGAAGGGTGGCGCAAAAGCCCGGCCAGATACCGCGTAAGGGCTGGACCGACATCCTGTGGCGCACCGGCGCCAGCTATTTCGGGGACCGGGTCGGATTCGTTTCGGGCGGAGTCACCTTCTTTGTGCTGCTGGCCCTGTTTCCGACGCTGGCTACCATCGTCACTGTCTATGGCCTGTTCGCGGACCCCGAGGACGCCTGGGGAAGATTGCGCTTCCTCTATTCCGTCCTGCCCTCCGGCGTGGCGCAGTTCATCGGCGGTGAGATGCAGAGGCTGGCCGAGGACTCCCGGCCGCGCCTGACGGTGACGCTGATCGGCACATTGGCCCTGTCGCTTTGGGTCGCCAACAACGGCATCAAGACGCTCTTCTACGGGCTGAACATCGCCTATCACGAGGTCGAGCGACGCAATGTCGTCCACTATAATCTGTTGTGCATGGGGTTCACCCTGGCGGGTCTGGCGGCGGTTCTGGTGACCGCAGCCCTGGTGGTCGGGGTGCCGCTGGTTCTGGGGCCCCTGGGTCTCGCCACCCATCTGGAGCCCCTGGCTCCCCTGCGTTGGCTCGTGCTCTATGTTGTCTACATTACGGCGCTGACGGTCATCTACAGGCATGGCCCCTGCCGGGCGCGGGCGCGTTGGCGTTGGCTGACGCCCGGCGCCGTGATGGCGGCCACCCTCAGTCTGGGCTTGTCGGCTGTGTTCAGCTGGTATCTGCAGAATTTCGTGAGGACTGACAGCTTTGGCCCGCTGGCGGCTATGATGGGTTTCCTGCTGTGGACCTGGCTGACCGTGCAGATCATCCTGATGGGCGCCGAGCTGAACGCCGAGATCGAGCACCAGACGGCCGTCGACACGACCGTTGGCGAGCCGGAGCCGATCGGCGAGCGTGGCGCCATCGTCGCCGACAGTGTGGGCGCCAAACGCGGCAGCCCCGCCGCGCTAAACTTCACGCTCAAACACGCTGAGGCGATATCCGACCGACTGCTGCGCCGGCGCAATCGCAAGCGTGCCCGGAAGAGCTAGACCTCAGGCCGAGCGGGCGCGGATGGGGGCGGCCCCATCGGACAGGGACTCGTTCAGGTAAACCTCGGCTTCCTGCGCAGGCAGGGCCGGGGCATAGCCGAAGCCCTGCCCGTAGTGACAATTGTCCTGCAGCAGAAGCGCTGCCAGTCCGGCGTTCTCGACGCCCTCGGCCACGACCTCCAGCGACAGGTCACGCCCGAGATTGACGACCGAGCGCACGATCTTGGCCGAGCCCTCGTCCCGATCCATGGTCAGCACGAAATAGCGGTCGATCTTGAGCGTATCGAACGGCAGACGCGCCAGATAGCTGAGTGACGAGAAGCCGGTGCCGAAGTCGTCCAGCGCCAGCGAGGCCCCGACCTCTTTCAGGCGCGCCAGCACCACCGCGGCACTGGCCGTGTCGCGCATGATGTCACCTTCGGTGACCTCCAGCTTCAGCGCACCGCGGGGCAGGCCAGTCTCTTCGATGATACGGGCCACGTCCTCGACCAGATTGGGGCGCTCGATCTCGCCGACCGACAGATTGACGCTGCAGAACAGCTTGCCGGCCAGCGGGTGGCGTTTCAGCCATTCGGCCAGCTGGCGCGCGGCTTGGGTCATCATCAGCAGACCCAGCTCGTTCATCAGACCCATTTCGTCGGTCAGGGTCAGGAATTCGTCGGGCGGGACCAGCCCCCGCTTGGGGTGGCGCCAACGACACAGAGCCTCAAACCCGGCCACGGCGCCGGTCTTGAGATTCACGATGGGTTGATAAAAGGCCTCGATCTCGCCGCGCACAAAGGCATTGCGCAGGTCAGACTCCAGCGCCAGTCGCGACAGGCTGTCGGTTTCCAACGCCCGACCATAGGCGGCAGCGCCGCCGCGGCCAGCCGACTTGGCCTGCTCGACCGCTAGCTCAACCCTACGCAGCAGTTCGCCGGGATCCGGGGCATCGGGCCCGCCCTCAGCCGTCACGGCCCCGATCGAGACCGTCGGATAGATGTCAAAGCCGGCGACCCGCAGCGGCTGTTCCAGCGCCTGACGCAGGCGGCCCGGGACATGGCCGGTGCCCTTGCGAACCAGAACCGCGAACTCATCCTCGCCGATCCGGGCAGGCAGGTCGTCGCCCGAGAAAGCTGCTGCCAGACGGGAGCCCAGGGCAGACAGCACCCGATCCACCCGCTCATGGCCCAGCGCCTCGTTGAGACGACGCAGGCGATCCACATCGGCGACCACCAACTCATAGTCTCCGGTCCGCGTCAGGGTCTCGCCGACCCGCGCGAGGAAGGACCGCCGGTCCAGCAATCCGGTCAGCGGATCCCGGTCCGATCCGGCAAAGGTTGTCTCCAGCGCGACCACACCTGCGGCCCGCAGACCGTCTTCCAGCCAGACGCCGCGCCACAGACAGGTCGGATGATCCCGCATGCGCAGACGCACGGCGATTTCGGTGCCTTCCGCCTGGGGCTTGAGCAGGGCCTCTGCCAATGCCCGGTCCTGCGGCATGGCCACTGCGGCAAAGGCGGCGCCGGAACATTCGGGGGCCAGCGGGCCCAGTCCCAGCGGTCGGCTGGCCCCGGTCACGCGCAAGCGGTCCTCGGATGGGGTCCAGACCCACAGGGCCGAGTCAGCCGCTGCCAGCGCCTCGATGGCCATCGAGGCATCCCAGGCCAGGGCTGATTGCCGCGTACTCACCCGCCTGAACGATCCTCACCCGGCGCTTTGCCAGCGCCATCCTCGTGTCGATCATCGACACGTCCGAACAGAAGATGATCTGCCCATGCGCCGTTAATTTTGAGATAAGCCCGGGCCATTCCTTCGGACTCAAACCCGGCTTTTTCCAGGACCCGGCGCGAGGCGACGTTCCACGGCACGCAGGCCGCCTCGACCCGGTGGAGGTTCAGCGTGTCGAACGCAAAGGCGACCATGCCCCGGACCGCAGCCGTGCAATAGCCCTTCCCGGCATGGGGTTGGCCGATCCAGTAGCCGAGGGTCCCGGCCTCGCTGACGCCTCGGCGGATGTGGGACAGGGTGACCGCACCGGCCAGCTGGCCGCTGGAGGCTTCGAACACAAAGAACGGCCAGGCCGTGCCGAGGTCCATCTCTCGACCGTAAAGAGCCAGACGCCTTCGAAAGGCGGGTCGGGTCAGATCGTCTTCGGGCCAGGCGGGCTCAAAGGGCGCCAGATAGGCCTGTGACACCGCCCGGAGCGCGGCCCAGGCTTCATAGTCCGCCGAACGCGGCGGACGCAGCACAACCCCCTCCGACTGAAGCGTCGGGCCAGACCGCTCGCTGATCCAGTCCAGTATAGCCATCCGTCAGGCTTACCCTGTCAGGGCGGTCCCGAACAGAAGGCCCGCCGACAGGCCAGCACGCGGCCCCAGCACCGCCGTGGCCGTCAGGCCGGGTGCCAGGCAGCTCGCCAGCGCCTGCCGCACATCCTCGCGGCTCTGGGACATGACCTCGTCCACCATGGCGTCGCTGCTGACCGGATGGCCGAAGATCAGCGACTGGGTTGCCAGTCGCCCGGCGCGCGCCACCGGGCTTTCGTCCGCCATGCGGATGCCGGCCCGGGCGACGGCGCGGGCCCGGTCCAGTTCACGGTCGGTCGGTCCGTCGGTCACCAGCGCTCGGATCGTCTCGCCACAGACCTGGGCCAGTTCAGCCGCCCGGTCGGCAGCGGAGCCCGCATAGATGCCCAGCAGGCCGCAGTCGGCATAGCTCTCGTGGTAGGCGTCGATGGCATAGGCCAGTCCCCGCTCTTCCCGGGCGGTCTGGAACAGGCGCGAGGCCATGCCACCCCCCAGAATCTCGACGCCCAGCCTCAGCGCGGGCCGGCGCGGGTCGGTATGGCTGAGGCCCGGAAGCAGGAAGACCAGATTCGCCTGCTCGATCCGACGAGCCAGCCGCGCCTCACCGCCCATGAACGCCCCGGACGGCACAGGCGACGCCGCGCGGGCGGCGCCTTCCATAAAGCCGCGCTCGACCAGGGCCAGAAGCCGCGCCTCATCGACATTCCCCGATACGGACACCACGATCCGGTCAGGCCGGTACATGTCCGCACGGAAGGCCCGGATGGCTTCGCGGTCGATGGGGGCCAGCGTCTCAACCTGACCGAGGATGGCGCGTCCCAGAGGCTGGCCCTCGAACGCCCGCGACTGCGCCATTTCGAAGACGTGGTCGTCGGGGGTATCAAACGCCTCGGCGATTTCCTGAGCGACGACGTCCTTTTCGCGTTCGACCTCATCCGAATCGAACACCGGGCGGAAGATCAGGTCGGAGATCACCTGAAGTGCGGTCTCCAGCCCGTCCGCCATGGCCCGGACCTCGAAGACGGTCCGCTCATAGCCGGTCGAGGCATTGATCGAGCCGCCCCCGGCCTCGATCCGCTCGACAATCTCGCGGGCCGACATGTCGCCCGCCCCCTTGAACACCATGTGCTCCAGGAAATGGGACCAGCCGGAATGCTCGGGGCTTTCGTGCCGCGCGCCGGCGGCGATGGCCACGCAGACAGCCACGGTCTGCAGACCCGGAATTGGATCGCAGACGACGCGGACGCCATTCGGCAGGGTGTGGGATTTCAGGGTCAGGATGTCAGCTTCCGGCGGAGCAGAGCGATGTAGAATCCGGCCAGCGCAAGCGCCAGGCCGAACCAGGTCAGGGCATAGCCCAGATGGTTATTTGAAAACGCGGCGGGAGGGGCGGAGGGTTGCAGTGCCTCCCAACCCGGCCATGCCGAGCCGGTGGCAAACAGCACATAGGGAGGCACCGGGCCCTCGACGCCCAGCGCCCGGCTCATGGCCTCGGTGTCGCGGGCGTAGAAGCGGTTACCCTCCGGCGGCGGGGCAAAGGCGCCGGGCACTTCCACCCGCCGGGCCTGGGCGGTGATGGCGGGGATGGCAGCGGGCTGTTGCGCCGGGCGGGCGCTCACCGTTTCGGGCACAAAGCCCAGGTCGACCAGCCAGCCGTCACAGCTGGAGATCAGACGCACGCCCACCTCTCCGTCCTGGATGGATTGAAGCTCTACCCACCGGCCGTTCTGGAAATCACAGACGAGCACGGCCGTGCGGAACTCCGGATCCGGCATCTGCGCGAGGGCCTCCAGAGACACCGGCGGCAGGTCGGCAGCGGCCTCGGCGCGAGCGATCAGGCCCTGCTTCCACTGAAGGCGCTGAACCTGCCACACGCCCAGCGACACGAGCAGGACGAAAGCCAGAAGCGAGACGATGGTCAGCCCCCAGGGAAAGCGGGCCGTCCTGTGTTCAGACATGGGGCGCGACTCCATGGTGGCGATCGCGGATCTGCAGGGCAATCATCAGCCCCTTGCCCGGACGCATCAAGCCGAAGGACAGGGCCAGAACCAGCGGCACCGCCACGATCAGCAACACCCACAGCGGGGGCGCAAAGGCGATCTGCAGGCCCAGCGCGAGAAACGCCGAGATGCCGCCCGAGATCTGCATGATGAAGACGGATGCTCCATCGCCGGTGTTCAGCCGGGTGAAGTCGGTGCCGCAGACCGCGCAGCAATCCACCACCTTGAGAAAGCCGGCGAACAGTTTGCCCTCGCCGCAGGCCGGGCACCGGCAAAGCAAACCGGCGCGGATCGGGTTGATCCGCCCGCCCCCATCAAGCAAAGAGGCGCGGGACTGTTCATCCCGCGCCAACTTGGGATCGATCCCTGTGGGCCCGTTGATCACCCGAAGATGACGTAGACGAAGGCAAACAGGAACAGCCAGACCACATCGACGAAGTGCCAGTACCAGGCCGCGGCCTCAAAGCCGAAATGCTTCTTCGGCGACATCTGGCCCGCCATCAGCCGCAGCAGGCAGACGGCCAGGAAGATCGTGCCGATCAGCACGTGGAACCCGTGGAAGCCGGTCGCCATGAAGAAGATCGAACCGTACAGGCCCGAGTTCACCGCTTCCTCGTTGAAGAACAGGTTCTCGTGGATGATGTGGTAATATTCGTACGCCTGAACGCCGGTGAACAGCACCCCCAGAAGAACCGTGATCAGCAGGCCCAGCTTGGCGCCCTTGCGGTCACCGACCTGCAGCGCGTGGTGCGCCCAGGTGACCGTCGTACCGCTCAGCAGCAGGATGACGGTGTTCAGCAGCGGCAGTTGCCAGGCATCCAGCACCTCGACGCCCTTGGGCGGCCACAGGCTCGTACCATCGGCATTGGTCCACGCGGTGGCCGTGTCGGTCCAGAAGCTGATCGCCGGGATGTGTGCGCGCGCCTCGTTGTAGACTGACATTTCGAAGAACATCCAGAAGAAGGCCGCGAAGAACATGATTTCCGACGCGATGAACAGCACCATGCCGTAGCGCAGGCCGATCGAGACGACCGGCGTGTGATCGCCCTGACGGCTTTCCTTGATCACGTCGCTCCACCAGCCGAACATGGAATAGAGCACGCCCGCCAGACCGGCGAAGAACAGCCACTGGGTCCCGGCCTCAAGACCAAAGACGCCCTTCATCCAGGCAACCGCGCCGACCATCATCACCGTGACGGCGATCGAGGCGACCAGCGGCCACGGGCTGGGATTGACCAGGTGATAGTCGTGATGAGGAGCGGCGTGCGCGTCAGCCATTCTGGGGTCTCTTGCTCTCGGATAGACTCGTGATTGGCCCTATAGCGCTCACGATCCCGACGCGCCAGAGTTTGCCGTCACCGAAGCGGGGTCAAAATCCTTGGTCGGGTAGAACGTATAGCTGAGCGTGATCTGGGTCACGCCCCTGCCTTCGGGATCGGTGGCCAGTTCGGGGGCCACGAAATACTGCACCGGAAAGCGCATCGTCTCGCCGGCGGGGATGACCTGACCGTCAAAACAGAAGCATTGCAGCTTCTGGAAATAGGCCCCGGCCCGCTCGGGCACGACATTATAGGCGGCCGTGGCGCCGATCGGCTGATCGGAGGTGTTGGTCACCTCGAAATAGGCCATGCCCGTCTCGCCGATTCGCACGCGCTGCTGCAGCTGCTCGGCCTCGAATGTCATCGGCAGGTTGCGGACATTGGTGTCGAAGCGCACCAGCACCGTCTCGTCCAGCACGACGTCCGGGGCCTTGTCGGCCTTGCGCACCGTGCCGTCAAAGCCGGTCACCTGACAGAACAGCTGATAGAGCGGCACGGCGGCAAACGCGGCACCGGTCATCAGCATGACCACACCGCCACAGATCAGGGCGATCAGATTCTTGCGATTCATGAGGCGCCCTTGCTACCGGGGCCTGTCGGCTGGGCCGGGGCCTCGGCGACAGCTCTTGCGGCTGACGAGTCAGCGATGTTCTGCTTCAGGCGCAGAAAGGTCGTCAGAAAGACCAGCACCATGAAGGCGACCAGTCCCAGCGCGATCCACAGATTGCGGCGCTTGCGGGCGATCAGTTCATCATCGGTCAGGCGCATGAGGGGCATACCAGTGTGGATGCAGGCAGGTTCTCGAGCAGGAGCGCCAGGAACAGCAGCATCAGATACAGGATCGAATAGGCGAACAGGTTGCGTGCCGGTTTGGCGTCAATCCGCACATCATACAATGCGGCCTCTCGTCCCACAGCCGGACCGCCGTGGGTTCGGTCGGCCTCGGGCTGATCCCCCGCCCGGCTGCGCCACAGGCGAAAGGCCAGCAGCAGGAACAGCAGGCCGCCGATCAGCGACACACCCAGATAGATCGCTCCCCCGAGGTCCGTCACGCCCGGCAGGATGGCGACCGGCACCAGAACCAGACTGTAGAGCAGGATCTGCAGGCGGGTCGACTTCGCCCCCCGCGCCACCGGCATCATGGGAATTCCCGCCCGCGCATAGTCACCGGCCGAATAGAGGGCCAGCGCCCAGCTGTGCGGCGGCGTCCACAGAAAGATGATCAGGAACAGCAGCCAGGCCTGCCAAGGCGCATCGCCGGTCACGGCGGCCCAGCCGATCACCGGAGGGAATGCTCCGGCCGCCCCGCCAATGACGATGTTCTGCGGCGTCCGGCGTTTGAGCATCAGGGTGTAGAAGCCGGCGTAATAGACGATGGTCAGCGCCAGCAAGCCGGCCGCGAACCAGTTGGTGTTCATGCCCAGCAGCATGACCGAGAACAGCGACAGGACCGCGCCATAGGCCAGGGCGTCGTTCTTGTTGACGCGACCGGCGGCGACGGGCCGACCCCGGGTGCGCTTCATCAGGGCATCGGTCTCACCCTCCAGCCCCATATTGAGGGCCCCGGCGGCGCCGGCGCCGACCGCAATGCACAGGATGGCGATGGCGGCGACCAGCGGATTCAGCTGACCTGGTGCAACGACCAGGCCCGTCACCGCCGTGAAGATGACAAGCGACATGACTCGCGGCTTCAGCAGCTGGAAATAGTCACCGGGCTGGGCAGTCGACAGTCTGGGCCGCGTGTCGGTCATGGGTCGGGAGACCGTGTCGTTCTATGAAAGGTCAGGACCGTCCCTTCACAAGGAAGGGACGGTCCCGGGGACTTCGGATCAGGCCGTCCGGCGCGGATGCGCCCTCGGGTCAGTGGTGTTTCTCGTCCTTGACCACCGGCAGCTCATTGAACTGGTGATGCGGCGGCGGCGAGGACAGGGTCCATTCCAGGGTCGTGGCGCCTTCGCCCCACGGATTGGCAACGCCCGGGCGACGACGGATGGCGGCCTCGATCAGCACGATCAGGAAGACCACGACGCCGACCACGGTGATCACATAGCCCCACGACGACACCTGGTTCCAGAAGGTATAGGCCTCCGGATAGTCGATGTAGCGACGCGGCATGCCCTGCAGGCCGAGGAAGTGCTGCGGGAAGAAGATCACATTCACGCCGACGAACATGATCCAGAAGTGCAGCGCGCCCAGGAACTCATTGTACTTCACGCCGAACATCTTCTCGAACCAGTAGTAGAAGCCCGCGAAGATAGCGAACACGGCGCCCAGCGACAGCACATAGTGGAAGTGGGCGACGACGTAATAGGTGTCGTGGAAGCTGTAGTCGATGCCGGCATTGGCCAGCACCACGCCGGTCACGCCGCCGATGGTGAACAGGAAGATGAAGCCGACGGCCCACAGCATGGGCGTCTTGAAGTCGATGGACCCGCCCCACATGGTCGCGATCCAGCTGAATATCTTCACCCCGGTTGGAACAGCGATGACCATGGTCGCGGCGATGAAATAGGCCCGCAGGTTCACGGTCATGCCGACGGTGTACATGTGGTGGGCCCACACGACGAAGCCGATGAAGCCGATGGCCACCATGGCGTAGGCCATGGCCAGATAGCCGAACACGGGCTTCTTCGAGAAGGTCGAGACGATGTGGCTGATGATGCCGAAGCCCGGCAGGATCAGGATGTAGACCTCGGGGTGGCCGAAGAACCAGAACAGGTGCTGGAACATCACCGGATCACCACCGCCGGCGGGATCAAAGAAGCTGGTGCCGAAGTTGCGGTCGGTCAGCAGCATGGTGATGGCGCCCGCCAGAACCGGCAGCGACAGCAGCAGCAGGAAGGCAGTGATCAGCACCGACCAGGCGAACAGCGGCATGCGGTGCAGGGTCATGCCCGGCGCGCGCATGTTGAAGATGGTGGTGATGAAGTTGATGGCGCCGAGGATCGAGCTGGCGCCCGCGACGTGCAGGGAGAAGATCGCCAGATCCATGGCCGGGCCGGTGTGGCCCATGGTCGACAGCGGCGGATAGATGGTCCAGCCCCCGCCGAAGCCCTTGCCCGGGCCACCGTCGACGAACATCGACATGCACAGCAGGATCCAGGCCGCGACCAGCAGCCAGAACGAAATGTTGTTCATGCGCGGGAAGGCCATGTCCGGCGCACCGATCATGATGGGCACGAACCAGTTGCCGAAGCCGCCGATCATGGCGGGCATGACCATGAAGAAGATCATGATCAGGGCGTGGGCCGTCACGGTGACGTTATAGCCGTGCTTGGACGCCTCAACGAGACCCAGCTGCTCGATCAGACCGCCCTGCACGAACACCTGCATGCCCGGCTCGGCCAGTTCCCAGCGGATCAGGCCCGAAAGGGCGCCGCCGACGATGCCCGCCATGATGGCGAACAGCAGATACAGGGTGCCGATGTCCTTGTGATTGGTCGACAGGAACCAGCGGGTGAAGAACCCGGGCTTGTGGTCGTGATCGTCGTGGGCGGCGTGTGCGGTGGCCATGGTCGTTTCGGGGCTCTCGCGTAACTTATTGGGCGGCGGCGGGCGTTGCCGCCGGTTCGGAGGTGGCGGCATCAGCCGCCGTATCGGTTGTCGCTTCGGCGGCCGGAGCGACCTCAGCGGCGGCGGCTTCAGCCGCAGCAGCAGCCTCGGCGTCCGCAGCAGCCGTCATGGAACCGCCCTTGGAGGCGACCCAGGCGGCGAACTCGGCTTCGGTCACCACGCGGATTTCGATGGGCATGAAGGCATGGTCGACGCCGCACAGCTCTGAGCACTGGCCGTAGTAGACGCCGGTGCGCTCCGCGTTGAACCAGGTCTCATTCGTGCGGCCCGGGACGGCGTCGGTCTTCAGGCCAAAGGCCGGCAGGGCGACCGAGTGAATGACATCCGACGCCGTGATCAGCAGACGCACCGTCTTGCCGACCGGCACGACCATGGCCTCGTCTGCAGCCAGACGATACGGCACGTTGCGGGCCTGGGCCTCGTCTTCCGGCAGCATGTTCGAGATATACTCGGGGACAGCCTGGTCGGGGTATTCATAGCCCCAGTTCCACTGGTTGCCGGTGACCTTCACGGTCAGGTCCGGCTCGGGCATGGCCTCATACTTGTACAGCAGCCGGAACGAGAAGATCGCGATCACCAGCAGGATCACGACGGGCAGGATGGTCCAGATCACCTCGATCAGGGTGTTGTGGCTCCACTTGGCCGGGACCGGATTGGCCTTCTTGTTGTAGCGGATTGCCACCCAGATCAGCAGGCCCAGTACGAACAGGCTGATGATCGTGATGACCGGCATCAGGATCACGTCGTGGAACCAGATGGCGTCGTGCTTGAGCTCGGACGCAGCGGGCTGAAGGGGAATACCCTTGGCCCCCGGTGTCGGTTGGCCCAGCAGCAGATCCTGGGCCATGGCGGGCATGGCCGAGGCCCCCACCATGATCGTGGCACCAATCGAAGCGGTCATTGCCGCCGTGGCTGCCTTAAGGGCGCGAATGCCCGATGCCATCGCAGACGTCCTCATCTCAGTCTTTCCTACGAGCGATCTGCGAACGGATCGCAGACGCACCCGGCCCCTCGGGCGTAGTGTGATGGCCGGTCCTTATCCCCCCGCTTCGCGCTTGCCAAGCGATGGAGGGTCATCAATGCCGCTCCATGACGCCGCACCCGGAAATTAAATCGTCGTCATGTTTCGCAAGCTACCTTGCATCACCCAATAGCTTGCGATAGAGAATGGGTCATCAAAGGAGGCCGATTTGCCCGAGCCGATTGAAATACAGCTGAAGAAGGGGGTGCTGGGCCTGTGCGTCCTGGCCCTTCTGGCCCGTGATGACAGCTACGCCTACGAGATCGCCAGTCGCCTGTCCGATGCGATCGATATGGGCGAAGGCACCATCTATCCCCTGATGCGCCGCATGCAGACGGATGGCTGGGTCGAGACCTATCTGGTCGAATCACCCGCCGGCCCTTCGCGTAAATACTACCGCCTGACCGATGCCGGCCGACGCGCCCTGGAAGACCAGGGCCGCGAATGGCGCCGCTTTGCCAAGGCCGTCGATGACCTGATCACCGAGGCGGACACGCCCGTGCCCGCCACCACAGACACGCAAGAGGGGGGAGCTGCCCAATGACACGCGCCGAATTCATGTCCCGGCTCAAGAAGGGTCTGGTCGGCATGCCGACCAGCGCCGCCGCCGAAGTCCTCAACGACTATGAGGCCCATTTCGATGACGGTCTGGCTGAGGGCCGCAGCGAGGCCGAGGTGGCCGCAGCCCTCGGTAATCCGGACCGCCTCGCCCGCGAGCTGAAGGCCGAGGCCGGTATCCGCCGCTGGCATCAGGAACAGAACCCCTCATCTGCCACGGCCGCCATTCTCGCGGTGCTGGGACTGGGCGCCATCGACATTCTGATCCTGCTGCCGCTGCTGATGAGCATCGTCGGCGTCCTTCTGGGCGGCTATGCCGCCGCGCTGGGCACCTTCATCGCGGGAGTCATCCTCATGGTGGCAGGCCCCATCGCCGGAGCCCCCGGCGGTCCCCTGGCCGCCATCCTCGCCGGACTGGGCCTGATGGCTGCGTCCGTCACGGGCGCCGCCCTGCTGACCGTGCTGACCATCTGGCTGGTCAACGGCGTCGTCTGGTTCGCCCGCCTTCATTATCGCCTGCTCAAGCCCGCGCTTGAGCCGCAGGTCGCCTGACCCCTTTTCCCGGAGAAACATCATGATCCGCACATCCCTGATCATTGCCGCCGCCGGGCTGGTTCTGACCCTTATCTGCCTGGGGGGAGCATTCGCCCTCGGCGGACGCGATCTGGCCAACAACAACTGGATCTGGACCCTCGGGGACGGTCACGGCGAGTCCGTCCGTTTCGAGCGGGTCCAGAACAGCGACGGCCGCGATGCCGGCCCCGAGGTCACCCGCACCCTGACCTGGGACGGGACAGACACCCTCGTCATGGATTTCGGCGGCGACGTTGAATATGTCCAGGGCGGGACTGCGGGCGTCACCGTCACCGGCACCCAGGAGCTGGTCGACCGGGTCGAGATCACCCAGGGCCGCATTCGCCTGAAGGACGGCGAGGACCAGGTCTACGTCAACTGGGGCGACGGAGGCCTCCGCGCCTGGAGCCCCCGCGACCGGCTGCGCGTGGTGGTGACCGCGCCGGACGTCACCCGCTTCCGCCTCAACGGCTCGGGTCATATGGACATCCGCGCCTACGATCAGGACCAGATGGACCTCGGCATCTCGGGATCGGGGGAAATCGAGGCCGAGGGTCGCACGCGCGCCCTGACCCTCGATATCTCGGGCTCGGGCGAGGTCGATCTGGAGGCTCTCGAGCTGGCCGACGCAGACGTGACGGTCTCCGGCTCGGGCGAGGCGCGGCTGGGCCCCACCGGGCGCGCCGCCGTGGCCATCTCCGGCTCGGGCGACGTCACCCTGACCCGCCGTCCGGAAAGCCTCGACAGCCGGGTGTCCGGCTCGGGCGACATTCGTCAGCCCTGAGCGGACCGGGCGGGTGACGCGGGCGCACGGCGTGCCTAGATAGGGGCATGACCCAGTCCTCCTCCCCCGCCCTTTCGCCCTCTCTCCTTGAGGCTGCCGACCTGTCGCCAGAGGCGGCGCGGTCGATCCTGTCCGGTGCCATGACCGGCGCCGACGACGGCGAGCTGTTCCTGGAGCGGGCCGAGACCGAATCGCTGGTCTTCGACGATGGTCGGCTGAAGGCGGCCTCCTATGATGCCCATGAGGGTTTTGGCCTGCGCGTGGTTTCGGACGAGACCGCAGGCTATGCCCACTCCAGCGTCGTCGACGCGGCCGCGATCGCACGGGCGGCCGAGACGGCCTCGCTGGCCACCCAGGGCCGCACCGGCGTGCAGGCCGAAGCGCCGGTGTCGACCAACCAGCAGCTCTATGCCCCGATTGACCCGCTGGCCTCGCCCGCCTTCTCGGACAAGATCGCCCTGCTGTCCGAAATCGATGCCTGGGCCCGGACGCGCGATCCCCGTGTCGTCCAGGTATCCGTGTCGATGGCGGGCGAGCATCGCGACATCGAGATCCTGCGGGCCGATGGACGCGGCGTGCGCGACATCCGCCCGCTGGTGCGGCTGAACGTCTCGGTCACGGTCGAACAGAACGGCCGCCGCGAAAGCGCCTCGGCCGGAGCCGGGGGCCGCGCTGGTTTAGACGCCTGGATCGCCCCGGCGCACTGGCAGGCCCAGGTGGACGAAGCCCTGCGTCAGGCGCTCGTGAACCTCGAGGCCGTCGATTGCCCGGCGGGCGAAATGGATGTGGTCCTCGGCGCAGGCTGGCCCGGGGTCCTGCTGCACGAAGCGGTCGGCCATGGCTTCGAGGGGGACTTCCACCGCAAGGGCAGCTCCGTCTTTTCCGGCATGATGGGCAAGCGGGTCGCCGCCCCCGGGGTGACTGTGGTCGATGACGGCTCGATCGCCGGGCGCCGCGGGTCGCTTACTGTCGATGATGAGGGCACGCCCACCTCGCGCACCGTGCTGATCGAGGACGGCATCATGGTCGGGCTGATGCACGACCGGCTGAGCGCGCGGAAACTGGGCGCCCGGGCCACCGGCAACGCCCGCCGCCAGTCCTTTGCCCACCCGCCCATGCCCCGCATGACCAACACCTTCATGGAGGGCGGCAAGGACAGCCTCGCTGACATGATCGCCTCGACCAGGCGCGGCCTCTATGCCGCGAACTTCGGCGGCGGCCAGGTGGACATCACCAATGGCAAATTCGTCTTCCAGTGCACCGAGGCCTATCTGATCGAGGACGGCAGGATCACCGCCCCCGTGCGCGGCGCGACCCTGATCGGGGATGGCGCCACGGCTCTGACCAACATCAGCATGATCGGCGACGACTTTGCCTTTGATCCCGGCGTCGGTGTCTGCGGCAAGGGCGGCCAGGGCGTGCCGGTCGGTATCGGCCAGCCCAGCCTGAAGATCGGCGGCCTGACGGTGGGCGGGACCGCGCTTTAGTCCCCGGCCTGATCGGCCCGCCAGTCGGGACCGACGATCTCGTAGCCACGCCGTTCAAAGTCATCGAGCACCCCGCCCGTCTCGGCCAGCACCCGCAGCGGCGCGACAGCCAGCGTCACTCCCGGCTCGCGCAGGGCGCCCTCAACGGCGCTGATCCACTGCCCACGCAACAGGGTGCCCAGAGCCGGATCGCCCCAGGGCCAGCATTGCATCATGGCCGCCTCGATGGGCGACGCCATGACCGCCGGAACATCAAACCGCGTCCAGGCCAGCCCTCGTGCCTGCACCGCTCCCGATCCGGCTTCAGTGGCCGCAATCGACGCCTGAACGCAGGGAACCCAGGTTTCGGGCGGGCGGGTCAGCAGGTCGTCGATCAAGGTGTCGCCCCGCACACTGCCGATGGAGGTGACTGGCACCCGACCGCGCCGGGCAGCGCGTCGCACAACCTCCCCCACCTCCTGATTTCCACGATCGCGCAGGCCCAGCCGGTCCGACAGCAGTTCGCTGCTCAGAATCAGAAAGCTGTCCCGGGACCAGTCCTCATCATAGGTCGCCTCGAGCACGTCGAGACGGGCCTGCCATTCCGGCGACAGATAGTCGGCGCTGGTCTTGCCTTCCGGCATGCGGGTCAGGGTGCGTGACCGCCAGATGACCCGGAAGATGTCGGCCGGCGAGACATTGGCCTGCTGAGGGAAATAGACCCGCTGAGCCTGACGCGTGGCCTGCTCAAGAGCATCAGGACGCCATTCAATGCCGGCGGGCACCGCCTGGATCGCACCGACCAGCAGGACGGTAGCGTTGCCCCGGGTCACCTCCCACATCGGCGCGCCCGAGCGACGGGCCGTGACGATGATCTCGTCCACCGTCGTCTCGACGTCCTGCGCTGCGGCGCGCGGGGGTGCCATGGCCACCGCCGACACACAGGCAATCAGCGCCATGGACGCCCATGCCATCCTGCCGCCCCAAACATTACGCCCAAGTAACATCATGTATTGCCTGTCATGAAAGCGATTTAATCTACTTATCGAACTTGTAACTGGCCGGCGTCAATTTGAAAGACGACACCTCCCTTCACAGACGAGGGGAATATTCATGACGCGTAAAACACTGTTGATCACCACAACCGTTGCCGCCCTGGCTATGGCATTCGCGCCCCAGGCGCTGGCCCAAGATGCACAGGGCGATGGCTCAGCCGGCGCCAGCGCCACGGATCAGGGCATCCTGATCTTCACGCCCGACTTCTTTGCCGACCAGAACCCCAATACGGCTCTGGACATGGTCCAGCGCGTGCCGGGCTTTTCGGTGAGTGACGGTGACGGCGGGCGCGGCTTCGAAGGCGCTGTCGGAAACATCCTGATCAACGGCGCGCGCCCGGCCTCCAAGAATGACAGTGGGTCCTCGGTCCTGTCACGGACCCTGGTGGCCCAGGTCGAGCGCATCGAACTGATCCGGGGCGGCGCTCCCGGCATCGACATGCAGGGCTATTCCGTCGTCGTGAACGTGATCCTGAAGAATGAGAGCAGCCGCCAGACGGTGATCAATGCCAATGCCACCTTCTTTGATGGCGGCACGGACGTATACGGCGGCTCCTACCAGTTTACCGCCCGTGACGGCGACCGGACCTGGGGCTTCACCCTGTCAGACGGTATCGGCATGAGCGATTCCAACGGAATTGGTCCGGCAACGCGCCGTGCCGCCGACGGTACCCTGCTGCGGCAGGAGGACTTCTACAACGATGCCTACGGCGGCGGCTCGGGCATCCGGGGCAACTATGCCGCCCCCCTGCTGGGCGGCAAGGTCGACCTGACGGCGCGCTATGGCGTCAATGACTTCCACAGCTTTGAACAGCTGACGGGTACCGGCACCTTCCGCGAAAGTCGTTTCGATAACGACGGGACGTCGGGCGAGTTCGGCGCCGTCTATACCCGCCCCCTCGGCGCGCGCCTGTCGATGGAGACCCGGTTCATTCACGAGTTCTCTGACTTCGACTCGGTGTCCACCTACAACGCCGACATGGGCGGTGGACCGGAACCGGAACAGCGCTTCCAGTCGACGGGCGAGGCGTCGGAAACCATCGCGCGCAGCCTGGTCCGTTTCGAACGATCCGAGGCCCTGACCTTCGAGGGCGGCGGCGAGATCGCCTACAACCGCCTCGACACCGAACAGGCCTTCTCGGTCGGCGGAACGCCGGTGGTCCTGCCCTCGGCCTCGGTCGTGGTCGAGGAGACGCGCGGCGAACTGTTCGGCAAGAGCACCTGGCGCGTGTCGCCAACCCTGTCGCTCGAAAGCGGCCTCCGGCTCGAGTCCTCGACCATCAGCCAGTCGGGCGACACCGAGAACGAGAAGTCCTTCTTCTTCGCCAAGCCGCGGGTGCAGCTGAGCTGGACACCGATGGCCGATACCCAGGTGCGCGCCCGGTTTGAGCGCGAGGTGGGGCAGCTGGACTTTGGCGACTTTGCCGCCAGCGCCGAACTGGACAGCCAGAATGTGCTGGGCGGCAACGCCGACCTGGAACCCGAGGACCGCTGGATCGGTGAGGTCACCTTCGAACGCCGGTTCTGGGGCGACGGCATCGTCAGCATCGGTCTACGCCACGACGAGATCGGCAATGTCATCGACCGCATTCCTCTGGCGGGTGGCCTGTCGGCCGTGGGCAACATCGGCGACGGCACGCTGGATCAGCTGTCGGTCAACATCATCATCCCCACCGACAAGGCCGGCATCAGCGGGGGCCAGTTCCGCTTCCGCAACGACTGGAACAGCACCGAGGTCACCGACCCGACCACGGGCGAGAAGCGGCCGATCTCGGGCGTGCGCGCCCGTCAGCCGGTGATCTCGTTCGCCCAGGACATCACCACATGGCGCGTCAACTGGAGCGTGGCGTGGATCCCGGTATTGGGCCAGGCCACCTATGACCCGGACCAGACCTTCGCCTGGAAGGGCAGCGACTATTTCGAGCTGGCGGCCGAATACAAGCCGACCGACAGCCTGTCGATCCGCGCCCAGGTCAATCTGTGGGACAATTTCGATACCGAGCGGACGGTGTATGCCGGCCGGACACCGCCACGCCCCATCGCCTTCATCGAGCGGCGCGAAATTGATCCGCGGACCTTCTTCTCGGTGCGGCTGCGCAAGACCTTCTGAGCCCCGCAATCCGGCCACCTTTCCGTCTTGTAACTGGCGATTGACGGTTCGGGCGTTATGGGTGGCCGGATCAACGGGAGGCGACATGACACGATCCGTCTGGCTGGCAAGCACCGCAGCGGCAACGCTCTGGCTGGGCCTTGCCTTGCCTGCAGTCGCGCAGGACACGGCCGGAGCGGGCATCGAGGCGCGTCAGGACCCCGAGCGCCCCGGCGTTCTGATCTTCGACCCCGTCTTCTTCGCTGATACGCGGCCCCGAACCGCCCTCGATATGGTCCAGCGCCTGCCGGGCTTCGGCCTGAACGGCGGCAGCTCGGGTACACGGGGACTGGCCGGGACGGCGGGCAATGTGCTGATCGATGGGCGGCACCCCTCCACCAAGAGCGAGGGCCTCGACAATCTGCTGAGCCGGATTTCCGCTGACAGCGTGGCCTATGTCGAACTGATCCGGGGCGGCGCGCCGGGCATCGACATGCAGGGGCGCTCGGTCGTCGCCAACGTCGTACTGAAGGACGCGATCACGGTCGAGCGGGTGCTGGGGTTCGACGCCTACATCTATGAGGACGGCTACATCGGACCGATCGTTCAGGCCGAGTATTCGCGGCGAGCCGGAGACCATCAGATTGAAGGGGCGCTCAGCGCGACGGTCGATCGCACTGACGGAACCAATGAAGGGCGCCGCCAGCGCTTTGATCCCTCGGGCGCCCTGATCCAGAACGCTGAAATCCAGTCGTGGGACCGGTTCCGCAATGTCCGTGCGTCGGGCGCCGTCCAGCGGCCCCAGGGCGGGGGCCTGCTGCGGGTCAATGCGGTCACCTCCTACTTCAACAATGATCAGGAGCAGGACATCTTCATCCGCTCCGGCGCCGGGGATGACGACTTCAGCGAGCAGGGCTTTGAGGAACTGAGCGGCGAGGTCGGCGCCCGCTGGACGCGCCCGCTCGGCCCCGACACCGAACTGGAACTGACCGGCCTGCAGCGGCTGGAGGCCTCGACCGTCGAGTCTGGCTTTATCCGGACCGGGCGGACCGGGCTGTTCACCAGCGATTCGACCTCGGGCGAGACGATCGGGCGCGGCGTCGTCCGCCATCGCCGGGACGACCGCTGGTCGTATGAGGGCGGCGCAGAGGTCGCCTACAACTTCCTCGACACCGACAGCGCCTATGAGGAGAACGGCGTGCCGATCGCCCTGCCCGGGTCCGCCCTGCTGGTCGAGGAATTGCGCGGCGAAGTCTCGGGCCAGGCGACCTGGCGCCCGGGCCCGAACCTGACAGTCGAGGGGGGTCTCAGGGTCGAGGTGTCCGAGATCCGGCAGTCCGGCGACACCGACAGCGCCAAGTCCTTCGTCTACCCCAAGCCCCGGCTGCTGGTGACCTGGACCCCCATGCCCAACCATCAGTTCCGGTTCCGCATCGAGCGGCAGGTCGGACAGCTGGACTTTGGCGATTTTGCCGCCTCGGCCGAGGTCGACCTGGGCCAGGTGGAGGCCGGCAACGCCGACCTGGAGCCCAGCAAGACCACGGCCTATGAGGCGGTCTATGAGCGCCGCTTCTGGGAGGAGGGCGTGGTCAGCGCCCGCCTGACCCATACAGAGGTCGAGGACTACATCGACGTGATCCCGCTGGTCGGCGGGTTCGAGGCGCTGGGCAACATCGGCACAGGCACCCGGACCGAGTTCGAGGTGCAGGCCACCCTGCCGACCGACCGCGCGGGGATCCCCGGGGGCCGCCTGATCGCGAGGGCTGCGCTCCGCGAGACCGACATCGAGGACCCGCTGACCGGGGAATCCCGACGCTTTTCCGGCGACGACGGCTTTGGCTGCGGCGTGACCTTCACCCAGGATCTGGACGGCGGTCGCTGGGCGTGGGGCATGAACCACAGCTGCGACATCGACGCCGGCACCAGCTACCGGGTGCGGGAGCTGCGCTTCAACGAATCCGAGCCGCCGTTCAATGCCTTTGTCCAGTGGAAGCCATCGGACGATCTGAGCGTGCGGGTCGACTTCAGCAACCTGACGGACGCCGAGGAACGTAGGCGGCGGGACATCTATGCCGGGCCGCGTGACAGCGCGCCGCTGTCGCTGCGCGAGACCTATTCCCAGGCCCGCGGGTCGTGGCTGTTCCTGCAAATCCGCAAGACAATCTGAGGGTTAACCTACAGAAAAAGGGGCGGAGCCGACCGGCCCCGCCCCCCTCTGTCGTGTCAGACGCCTGACGTCAGACCTGATCGGGTCTGGTGATGCTGGCATCCTGCTGGCCGCGATCGGTCAGATCGGGACCGGGGTGGTTTCCGGCGTCATTGGCACCGTGCGACCAGCCCTTGATCAGGAAGCTGATCAGGATGAAGGCCACGCCGATACCGACGCCCCACCAGCCCAGCTTGGCGAAGCCGTCAAGCGAGGTGGCAAGCGCGCCTTCGGGGTCCAGAACCTGGCCCCCGACGGTTTCCGTGCCCATCAGGCCGGCAATCTGACCGCCCACGAACTGGGCGATCGAACTGGCCAGGAACCAGACCGCCATCATGAAGCTGACCACGGAGGGCAGCGACAGTTTGGTGATCTCGGACAGGCCCACCGGCGACAGGAACAGCTCACCCGTCGTGTGCAGCATGTAGAGCAGCGCCAGGATGATCAGCGGCATCTGGAAGGCGCTGCTGACCATGCCGGACCCGGCCGCCCAGACCACCACGAGGAAGCCGAGGCCGACCTGCATGATGCCGAGGCCGAACTTCATGGTCGGGTCGGGGTCCATCTTCTTCGAGGCCAGCCAGGCCCACAGCGCCGCAAAGATCGGCGCGAAGATCAGGATGAAGCCGGCGTTGAAGGACTGGACCTGGGCGGCCGTGATGGTCGCATCGATCCAGAAGCCCGTGGGCGTGATGCCCGCCGCCGCCAGCTGGGCCGGCGTACCGATGGTGATGCCGAGGAACTGCATGGCCATCGGTGTGATGGTCAGGTCGACGTTCCGGTCGGCGAACAGGTTCAGCGAGGTGCCGGCCTGTTCGAACAGGGTGAAGAAGACCACCGCGCCGAAGATCAGCACGACAGCCAGCATCATCCGCTGACGCTCGACCCAAGTCTTGCACAGGAAGGCAATGATCCAGGCGATGAAGGCCAGCGACAGAAGGGTCGAAATGGTCAGAACAGTGCCGACCAGGGCGTTGCGCTGGACCATGAACCAGACGATGCCGACCCCGAGGATGGCCAGGATATAGATCAGCCATTCGCGGTTGATGGGACCGAACAGAGGCTTCTTGAGCAGTTCGGGGTTGGGCGGCTCGCCATTCCCCTGCAGCAACGGCTTGCCGAGGACGAAGACGATAAAGCCGAGCGCCATACCGACGCCGGCAAGCCCGAAGCCGGCCCACCAGCCGACGGTCTGGCCCAGATAACCGCACAGCACCGCCGCCCAGAAGGCACCGAGGTTGATGCCGTAATAGTAGAGGGTGAAGCCGGAATCGCGCCGGGGATCGCCCTGCGGATACAGCTGTCCGACGATGGTCGAGATGTTCGGCTTCAGGAAGCCGACGCCCATGATGATCAGCGAAAGGGCGAGGTAGAAGCTCATTTCCGCCCGGGTGTCACGAGCAGCTTCCATCTCATAGGTGCCGGGCTCAAGCACGGCCGGCAGGCTGGAACCTGGCGGAAGATCGGTCAGTTGCAGACCGCCGCTTTCGGCGGCGCCGAAGGCATAGAGCTGGCCATCGACCATGATGCCCACTTCACGCGCCGCGCCGCGCCCCTCGCCGACGACCTCATACTGGGCCCCTGCATAGGTGAGGGTTTCGGTTGCCGGGCTGCCTTCATAGGCCATCAGGCCATGGCCGGCGACCAGCAGCAGGGCCCCGAAGGCGATGGCCTTGCGCGTGCCGATATAGCGGTCGGCGAGAATGCCGCCGACCAGTGGCAGCAGATAGACCAGCGAGGTGTAGGAGCCGTAGGTCGCGCCCGCCGTGGAGTCGTCGAACAGGAAATGCTGCGTCAGATAGAAGATCAGGATGCCGCGCATGCCGTAGTAGGAGAAGCGCTCCCACATCTCGGCGAAGAACAGGATGATCAGCCCCTTGGGGTGATGCTTCAGGATCTGGAACAGCACCGGCACGCCCGTAATCAGCGTGATGATCAAGCCCAGGATGATGACGATATTCATGTCCGGTTCCTCCCCCGGTCAGGCGCAAGACCCGCGCCCCTGATGTCCGCTTTTGACAACGGCCTACTCCCTCTGGCGACGCCCCACTCGGCGCACGAAGGCGCATTTCGACCACGATCCTCAAACCCGGACAAGGCCTAAGGTTACTGAGGTGTGGGTACCCGTTCGCGGCGGCGCCCGAAAACACCGTCTGAACCGTCTGAACCGTCTGAAATCGTCCGGGGGCGAGTGAATAAAATACCGTCTGAATGGTCTGAATGGTCTGAAATCATGTCGAGCCTCTCCGGCGGCATGGGTAACCGGACAGTATGCATCGTCCGCGCACCAAGGCGGGCAGAACGGTCCGAACGATGACGGGGGTGTTGAACAGGCCGGGGATTTGGGCAGCTGATTTTACATCTGCATCCGTCGACCCATCGTCATCCTCGGGCTCGACCCGAGGATCGGTGTCGCCCGCGACGGCTGACCGCCTGCCGGGACCGATCCTCCGATCAAGTCGGAGGATGACGAGGTTTGGATGGACGTCAGCCCTTCGTCTTCAGCAGATCCCGGATTTCGGTCAGCAGGGTTTCGCTGGGGGTCGGGGCGGGGGGTGCGGCCTGGGGCTCCTCGGCCTGTTCACGGCGCATGTTGTTGATGCCCTTGACCAGCATGAAGACGACAAGGGCCACGATGACGAACTGAAGGATTGTATTGGCAAAGGCGCCGTACTGGATGGCGACCAGTTCGACCGCCTCGGTGGCCGGGTCTTCGGGCTTCAGCACCCACTGCAGCTCGGAAAAGTCCACGCCCCCCATGGCCAGACCGATCGGCGGCATGATGATCTGATCGACCAGACTTTTGACGATGCCGTTGAAGGCCGCACCGATGATGATGCCGACCGCCAGATCGACGACATTGCCGCGCACGGCGAACTCGCGAAATTCCTGAAACAGCCCCATGTCATTCTCCGTGATGTGATGCGATCCGGTGCGGCGCTCAGGCCGGCTTCAGATCGAGGTGATAGAATTGGTTGAAGTCGCTGGCCGTATAGCCGCCGAACGCCTCGCCCTTTTTGAATCCCCGCGCGCCGTAAAGGTTCAGCGCCGCATCGAAGGCGGGACCTGAGCCGGTTTCGAGGCTGAGGCGGCGACATCCCTGACGGCAGGCTTCGGCGATCAAATGTTCGAGCAGGGCACGGCCCACGCCCCGGCCGAGATGATCCGGATGGGTGCGCATGGATTTGATCTCGGCCACACCGTCCGGATGGAGACGCAGGGCCCCCATGCCCAGCAGGGCCTGGTCATGCCACAGGGTGTAAAGGGTTACGCCCGGTGCCTTGAGACCCGACAGGTCCAGTGCGTGGACGCCACAGGCGGGAGAATAGCGGCGCATGCTGTCGAGATGCAGGGTCAGGAGCGCCAGCAGGCTTGGGTCGTCAAAGTCCGCCGGAAGGATTCGCCAGCCGGGCTGCATGAAGCGTCTCAGTCCTCGGCGTTCAGCCGCTCGCGCAGCTCCTTGCCGCTCTTGAAGAAGGGCACCGCCTTGGCCGGCACATCGACGGTCTCGCCCGTGCGCGGATTGCGGCCCTGACGTGCGGGGCGATGTCGGACGGAAAAGGCACCGAAGCCCCGGATTTCGACCCGCCCGCCGTCGGACAGGGTTTCGACCATTCGGCCCAGCACCACATTGACCAGACGTTCGACCTCGGCCTGGGTCAGATGCGGGTTCTCGGCCGCCAGTTTTTCAATCAACTCGGACTTGATCACATCAGCCCCCTTCTCGTGCCGACGGCGCACATCGCGGTGCGGCATCCATCGCGCTTGCCAAACCGGCCCCCCGGCGCTGGGCCCACCCTAGACCTCGCGTGGCCGGGGAATAAAGGGGGCATGCGCATATTAAGCATCATTAACGGGCTTAGTGTACGGTAACGGACACAAATTGGCGCCGGAAACAGCAAAAAGGGCGGCCAGATCGCTCTGACCGCCCCCATTTTGCAGAGATACCGACGTTAGTCCTTGGTCGTGCCCTTTTCGCGGAGGGCGGCGCCCAGGATGTCACCCAGCGAAGCACCGGAGTCCGAAGACCCGAACTGTTCGATGGCTTCCTGCTCGTCCTTCATCTCGAGCGCCTTGACCGAGACCGACACGCGGCGCGTGGCCTTTTCGATGCCGGTGATCATGGCGTCGATGCGATCGCCGACGGCGAAGCGCTCGGGACGTTGCTCGGCACGGTCGCGCGACAGGTCCGACTTGCGAACGAAGGCCGTGACCGGCGCGTCATCCTCGCCGAACTTGACCTCGATACCGCCGGTCTCGATCGACGAGACGGTGACGGTGATCTGCTGACCCTTCTTGTAGGTGTCGCCTTCCATCGGATCGCCGCCCAACTGCTTGATGCCCAGCGAGACGCGCTCCTTCTCGACGTCGACGTCGAGCACCTTGGCCTTGACCATCTCGCCCTTGCGATAGCGCTGGATGGCTTCTTCGCCCGAGACATTCCAGTCGAGGTCGGACAGGTGGACCATGCCGTCGATGTCGCTGTCGAGGCCGATGAACAGACCGAATTCGGTGGCGTTCTTGACCTCACCCTCGACGGTCGAGCCGATCGGGTGGTTGGCGACGAAGGCATCCCACGGATTGTCCTGGGCCTGCTTCAGACCCAGAGAGATGCGGCGCTTGGCGGAATCGACGTCCAGCACGACCACGTCCACTTCCTGCGAGGTGGAGACGATCTTGCCCGGATGGACGTTCTTCTTGGTCCAGCTCATTTCCGAGACGTGGACCAGACCCTCGACACCGGCTTCCAGCTCCACGAAGGCGCCGTAGTCGGTGATGTTGGTGATGCGACCGGTCATCTTGGCGCCGACCGGATATTTGGCTTCCACGCCGTCCCATGGATCGGCTTGAAGCTGCTTCATGCCCAGCGAGATACGCTGGGTGTCCGGATTGATCTTGACGATCTGCACCTGGACGGTGTCGCCGACGGCCAGCACCTGCGAGGGGTGCGAGACGCGCTTCCACGACATGTCGGTGACGTGCAGCAGGCCGTCGATGCCGCCCAGATCCACGAACGCGCCGTAGTCGGTGATGTTCTTGACCACGCCTTCGCGGACTTCACCCTCGGCCAGCTGACCGACCAGTTCGGTGCGCTGTTCGGCGCGGGCTTCTTCCAGGATGGCGCGACGCGAGACGACGATGTTGCCGCGCGGACGGTCCATTTTCAGGATGGCGAAGGGCTGTTCCTTGCCCATCAGCGGGCCGACGTCGCGGACCGGACGGATGTCGACCTGCGAGCCCGGCAGGAAGGCCGAGGCGCCGCCCAGGTCGACAGTGAAGCCACCCTTCACGCGGCCGACGATGGCGCCCATGACGGGCTGCTCTTCGGCGAACACGGCTTCCAGACGGGTCCAGGCTTCCTCGCGGCGGGCCTTGTCGCGGCTGATGACCGCTTCGCCCAGGGCGTTTTCGACGCGCTCGAGGTAGACTTCGACGTCATCGCCGACCTTGGGGATCGAGGCGCCTTCGCCCTGACCGAACTCGCGGGCCGAGATACGGCCTTCGGTCTTCAGACCGACGTCGATGATGATGATGTCTTTTTCGATGCCGACGACGCGGCCATGGACGACCTGGCCTTCGCCAAGGTCACGACCCTTGAGGGTCTCGTCGAGCAGGGCGGCGAAATCGTCGCGGGTCGGGGTAAGGGTATCGGTCATGAAACTCTGGGGTTGGAGGTAAGGGCAGGACCGTGCGGCTCCACAAGGAGTCATCACGGACGTTCGATTGAAAAGGCGGAGGATCGATCCGGGGTCACGCTCTGCAACCCGAACGCCCGCGGTGGCCGAGGATCCTTGCGTTGGATTTGCCCGCCGGTCAGCGCGCTCGCGAGGTCTCGACGATACGGCGGGCCGCATCGAAGGCGGCCTCTATATCCATATCGGTTGTATCCAGCAAGGCCGCGTCATCGGCCTGGACCATGGGGGCGGCCCCGCGTCCGGCATCGCGGGCGTCGCGTTTCAGGATATCGGCCAGCATGTCGTCAAAGGCGATGGTCTCGCCGCGCGCCGTCAGCTGCAGCCAGCGGCGGCGGGCGCGGACCTCGGGGCTGGCGGTAACGAACAGCTTGGCCGAAGCGTCGGGGGCGATGACGGTGCCGATGTCGCGCCCGTCCAGAACCGCCCCGCCCGGCTGTCGGGCAAAGCGGGTCTGGAGGTCCAGCAGGGCCGCGCGCACGCCGGGATGGCCGGCCACGCGGCTGGCCGCCTCGCCCGCGCCCCGGTCGGTCAGCCGGGTCGTGTCGGCGAGATCTGAGGGCTGGAGGGCTCGGGCCACCCTTTCCGCCAGCGCCGCATCGCCGAGCTCCCCGCCCCGGTCCAGAACACCCAGCCCCACGGCACGATAGAGCAGGCCGGTATCCAGATGCGGCAGGCCATAGTGCTTCGCCAGTCGCAGGGCGATCGTGCCCTTGCCCGAGGCAGCCGGGCCGTCGACGGCGATGATGAGGTCGGCGGGGGTACTCATCCCGCCTCGATATCGGCACCCAGCCCCTGCATCAACGCCACAAACCCCGGAAAGCTGGTGGCGATCATCTCGGGGTCGCGGACAGTGACGGGGCGGGCGGCGGCGAGGCCGAGCACCAGATGGCTCATGGCGATGCGGTGATCGTGGGCCGTGTCGATGGTGGCCCCTCCCGCGACGGGGCCACCGGTGACGATCAGGCCTTCGGCTTCTTCCTCGACGGCCACACCGCAGGCCGCGAGGCCCCGGGCCATCAGGGCGATCCGGTCGCTTTCCTTGACCCGCATCTCGCCGATGCCGCGCATGACCGTCTGGCCCGAGGCGAAGGCGGCGGTGGCGGCGAGGATCGGATATTCGTCGATCATGGAGGCGGCGCGGGCCTCGGGCACGACCACGCCGGTCAGGGCCGAGTGACGCGCGGTGATGTCGCCGACCGCCTCGCCGCCGCTTTCGCGCCGGTTGGTAATCTCGAGGTCCGCGCCCATCTCGCGCCAGGTCTCGAACAGGCCGGTGCGGAGCGGGTTGAGCATGACGTTTTCGACCGTCACCACAGACCCCGGCACGATCAGGCCGGCGGCCAGAGGGAAGGCGGCAGAGGACGGATCGCCCGGGACGGAGACAGTAGTGCCGGTCAGGGACTGCCCGCCCTGCAAACGGATGCGCCAGCCCTCGCCCAGTTCCGCCACCTGAACCTCAGCGCCGAAGGCCCGCAGCATGCGCTCGGTGTGGTCGCGACTGCGCTCGGGCTCGGTGATGTCGGTATCGCCCGAGGCGTTCAGCCCGGCCAGCAGCAGGGCCGATTTGACCTGGGCTGAGGCGACCGTCTGGGTGAAGGTCAGACCGGCCAGGGCACCACCCGTCAGTTGCAGGGGCAGGCGGTCCTCCTCGCCTTGCCACTCGAACCGCGCGCCCATGTGGCTGAGGGGGCCGGTGACCCGCTTCATCGGGCGTTTGCGCAAGCTGGCGTCGCCGTCGAAGGTCACGGTGATCGGATAGCCCGCCGCGGCCCCCATCAGCAGGCGAACCCCGGTGCCGGCATTGCCGCAGTCGATGACGCCGTCGGGCTGTTTGAACCCACCTTGGCCGGTGACGCGCCAGTGGCCGGGGCCAAGGCGCTCGGCCCCGGCACCGAAGGCCGCAACGGCCCGCGCCGTGGCCAGAATGTCCTCGCTTTCCAGCAGGCCCGTGATCTCGGTCACGCCCGTCGCCATGCCGCCCAGGATCAGGGCGCGGTGGGAAACCGACTTGTCGCCCGGGGCGGGCACAGAGCCTGTGAGGGCGGCCCCCCGGCGGGCAGTGAGCGATAAAGCGGCGGCCACGGACGGCCTTTCGGTCAGGCAGGAAACGGGAGAAGCCACGAAGAAACCGGGTTTCGGGCGAAGATGGCTTTTGACAGCGGGCCATTCGGGTGGCAAGGGAGCCGCCCGAAATCCCCCCGTCGCGAAGGGTCACGATCCGTGAGCAAAGCCGACCTTGGCGCCAAGCAGCTCTGCCCGAACTGCCAGGCCAAATTCTATGATCTGAACCGCCGCCCAGCGCACTGCCCCAAGTGCGACACGGAGTTTGATCCCGAAGAGGCCCTGCGCCTACGCAACCGTCGCGGACGCCCGGCCGATGTGCCGGAGCCCGAAGAGGCCGAGGACGACACGGACGATCAGGTCAAGGACAAGAAGGCCGCCGCAGACGATGACGAGGAAGAGGACGATACGCCTCCGACCCCGGAAATCGATCAGGAAGGCCATGAGAAGATCCTGACGCCCGACGACGACGATGACGAAGACACGTCGAAAGACGACGCCGGCATGAACGACGATGACGACGACGTTCTGGACGATGACGACGACGATGACTCGGCTGCCTTCATCGACGACGGCGACGATGACGACGACGATTTCGACGGCGAGATCGTCAAGCCGTCCAAGGACGACGACTGATAAAAATCACGCCTTCCCGAGGGTGAAAATATTTGGCGGAATCGGGCTTGATCGGGATCAAGCCCTGACATAGGTTCCGCCGCCTCAAAGGACCCCCTCAAAGGGCCCTGCGGACCAGACCCGCGGCGACAGCCAAAGGTTCGGGGCTTTAGCTCAGTTGGTAGAGCGCTTGCATGGCATGCAAGAGGTCAGCGGTTCGACTCCGCTAAGCTCCACCATAAACCCCTCGCCGGACCACGGCGGGGGGTTTTCCAATTCAGCCCCTGCTCAGGACGCGCCGCCGCATTGCCCGGCGCGGGCGCATCGTCTATCCCCGCAACGCAAGCGGCCCGTCGTTGGGGCCTTTCAGGGAGCATGGCTGATGATGCCGTCCGGTTCGGGTCTGGTCACTGTGTTCGGGGGATCCGGCTTTGTCGGGACCCAGGTGGTGCGCGCCCTGGCGCGGCGCGGCCTGCGCGTCCGGGTGGCTGTTCGCAACCCCAATCTGGCCCATGATCTGAAGCCGCTGGGCGACGTCGGACAGGTGATGCCCGTCTATGGCGACATCACCGACGCCGAAACGGTGCGGAACGCCGTGGCCGGGGCGGACGTCGTCATCAATCTGGTCGGCATTCTGTATGAGCGCCCGGGCTCGAAGGCGTTTGAGCGCATCCATGTCGAGGGCGCCCGCACCGTAGCCGAGGCCGCGAAGGCGGCCGGGGCCCGCCGCATGGTGCAGATGTCGGCTATCGGCGCCGACCCGAACAGCGAGTCCGCCTATGCCCGCTCCAAGGCGCAGGGCGAGGCCGCCGTGGCCGAGGTCTTTCCGGGGGCCGCCATCGTGCGCCCGTCGATCGTGTTCGGACCCGGTGACGGCTTCTTCAACCGGTTCGCGACGATGTCCGGGATTGCCCCGGCCCTGCCGCTGATCGGCGGGGGACAGACGCGCTTTCAGCCCGTGTTCGTCGGCGATGTGGCCGAGGCCGTGGCGCGCGTCGCCACCGATCCGGCGCTGGCCGGCCAGACGGTCGAGCTGGGCGGGCCGACGGTCGTCACCTTTGAAGAGGTGCTGAAGATGATCGCGCGCGAGACCGGGCGCCATCGCCTGTTGCTGCCTCTGCCCTTCCCGGTCGCGCGGGCGATCGGCTCGGTGGCGCAACTGACCACGTTGATCGGCATTCCGCCGGTGCTGACGCGCGACCAGATCCTGCTGATGCAGACCGATAATGTGGTGGCCGAGGGCGCCACGGGTCTGGGTGATCTGGGCATTGAGCCGACCGGAATGGCGGCCGTGGTGCCCAACTATCTGTGGCGTTATCGCCGGGGCGGCCAGTTCGCCGAACAGCCGGTCGGCTAGGTCCCTTACAGCGCGCCGGTCGCCGCCAGACCGATCAGCCCCGCAACGCCCACGACGATCCGCCACCAGGCGAAGGGCGCAAAGCCATGGCGGCTGACGAAGTCGAGCAACAGCTTGACCACGGCCAGCGCCGTCAGGAAGGCGGTCAGGAAGCCGACGGCGATCAGGCCCGCGTCGCTGAAGTCCAGCCGATCCCAGCTCTGCAACAGGTCCCAGGCGACGGCGGCCCCCATGGTCGGCAGGGCGAGGAAGAAGCTGAACTCGGCCGCCGAACGCTTGTCCGTGCCGAGCAGCATACCCCCGGCAATGGTCGCGCCCGAGCGCGACACGCCTGGCACCATGGCCAGGCACTGGAACAGACCGATGAGGAAGTAGACCCGCAGCGGATAGCGATCGACCTCGAGGTAGGTCGGGACCTTCTTCATCTTGTCGAGCAGAAGCAGCAGGATGCCGCCGATGATCAGGGCGATGCAGATCACCAGCGGGGTCTCGAACAACACCGTCTTGATGAAGTCATAGGCGAAGACGCCGATCACCACGGCGGGCGCAAAGGCAACCAGCAGGCCGATCAGGAAACGCCGCGCGTCCGGGTCGAACGGCCAGCGGGTCGCCAGCGTCCACAGCCGTTTGAAATAGACGCTGATGATGGCCAGTAAGGCGCCCAGCTGGATGACGATCTCGAAGGTCTTGCCCGTGCTCTCGAAGCCGAGGAAGTGGCCGAGCAGCAGCAGATGGCCCGTCGAGGACACAGGAATGAATTCGGTCAGTCCCTCGACCAGCCCGAGAATAATCGCCATCAGCCAGTCGGCCATCGGATCCCCTTGTCGGATGTCATTGGCCCGGCAGGGTTATGTCAGTTGGCGCCGGGTGTCGGCCCCACATAGCGCAGTCGGGTGCGAATAGGCGAGCCGCCAATCGCCTGATCCAGCACATGCCCCATCAGGCCGGTCAGCCGCCCCAGCATCAACAGGTCGACGGCCCCCTCGCGCGGCAGGTCCAGACGGCGGGCAACGAGCGCCAGCGCCAGCGGCAGGCCGGGCGCAAGGCCGCGGGCCTCGCCATCCCGCCACACAGCCTCGAGATCGGGTGGCAGGCGAGCGGCCTCGATCAGGGCGCGGGCGCGGATTTCGTCCGTGTCCGGAGAATTGGGATCAATGAAACCGGGAGCGGTACCGGTTTCCTCCAGCGCCCGAGACAGGGCCAGGCCCGGATTGCGTCGCGCCTGAACGACCCAAGAGGAGACGATATGGGTCTTCTTCATGACCGGGGACCCCATCAGGGCCGTGATCCCGGCCAGGGCAGCTCCGGCCAGCGGCGCCCCCGACTGGGCGGTCGTGCGGGCAGCGAGGATCGGCGGCAGGGCCAGATCATCCGCACACAGAACAAGAGCGCGCCGGATCAGATCGGCATCTCGCTCGATCAGCTTCCAGCCTCGTGCAAGACGCTGGTGAAACAACAGGCGGGGGCCTGATCCCGCTGCCGCATCGATGACCTCATTGAGGATGTCAGCGGCCTCGGCGCGCAGGGTGTCGGCATCGCGGCCGGGCAGCGGCGGGTCCTCGGCCGCCCGCCTTGCCAAACAGGCGCAGGTCTTGAGCCGTATGGACGCGCCGGTGACCGCATCGACGCGGGGCTTGAGCCCCATCAGCGGCTGGGCGGACTTGAGCCCCCACAGGCGACGGGCGACATCTTCCAGAGTGGCCTGGGCCGACAGCTGGGCGACGTCGAGACCCGCATAGCAAAGCCGACCGTCGATCCGGGTGGACAGGGTCGAGAAGATTTCGGCCTCGCCCCGCCCTGCAGCTCCGCGGCTTAGAACCGCAGGCGTGGCGGCGCGGTCGCCGGTCTCGAGGCGCTCAATATCGCTTTCGGCATACAGGCTGCGGCGCGGATCGGTCGGGTCCGGGCGGGCCGCGATCCGGCCACGGCTGACGTAGGCGTAGAGCGTCTGGGTCTTGACCCCCAGTCGCTTCAGGGCCTCGCTGCGCCCGATCCAGCCGTGTCCTGCGTCCATGCCCGCCCCGTGCAGAGACTCGTGAGAATGCCACCCAATCCCCAGTCTGGGACAATTTCATGACACAGCGGTGTCTGGGCCGCGCCGGGGGCCATTGGCAAGCCCTCGCGGATGGGCGACAAGCCCGCCATGACGACGCCCCCCTCCTCGCAATTCGGCCAGAGCCTGACCGGGACATGGGCCGTCTGGGCGCTGGTCATGGGGATTGTCGCCCTGAAAGTCTTTGCCGCGCGGGCGACAGGCTCGGTCGGGGCGCTGACGGCGTTGACCGACAGCATCATGGACCTGCTGGCCCTCGGCCTTGTGGCGGGTGCGGGCCGGACGATGCAGACCCTCGCCTCCGACGCCCGCATCCGGCGGCTGAAGGGCAGTATGGTGATCACGGCCGGGGCGTTCATGGGGCTGGTCTGTCTGGCGCGGATCGTTCAGCCGGTGCCGCTGTCGGGCGGGTTCTGGGGACCGGGGGCCGCGTTGGCCATCATCGGCCTGACGCTGGGACTGGCCTGGCTGCGCGGCCGGGCAGCCGCTGCGCGACCGTCCGGGGTGCGCGGCGAGGTGCGGGATCAGTCGATCGCCGAGCTGGCGGCGGCGGGGGTGCTGGCGCTGGGACTGGTGGCCGGGGTGCTGCTGGGGGCGCCTGCGCTGGATGCTGCGGCGGGGCTGATCCTGGCGATCTGGATGGTCTGGGGCGGCTGGGCGCTGATCCGGACCGCCGATGACACCACCCACGCTGGAGCGCCGACGCTCGTCCCCGGCACGCCACCGGTGCGACGCGGCCCGTGGGGCTGACGGCGACGCGGTAAACGCGCGCTTAACGACCCTTGGGGCATGGAGGCCTCATGGCCGACTCCGTCCTGTATCATTTCGCCTTCGATCCGGGATCTCGATGCGCGCGTCTGGCCCTGGGCGAGGCGAAGATCGCCGTGCGCGAAACCCCGGTGAAGCCGTGGGAGGACGACTGCCCCCTGCACGGGTTGAACCCCTCGGGAATGCCGCCGGTGCTGAAGGTCGGCGATCTGGTGTTGTGCGAGAGCGCGGCCATCCTCGGCTGGGTCGATGACCAGACCGAAGGCAAGCTGCTGTTCACCCGCGACGACGCCGAGCGCGCCGAGATGCGCCGCCTGACCGGCTGGTTCGAGCGCAAATTCACCGATGAGGTTCAGGCCGTCCTGTTGCACGAGCGCATGGAAAAGCCGCTGCTGCGGCTGGGCCCGCCCGAGGCCCGGGCGCTGCGCGCCGGGCGTGAGGCGCTGAAGGGGCATCTGGCCGAGCTGGAAGGTTTGACTCAGGGCCGCGACTGGCTGGCCGGACGCCGCCTGGGGCAGGCCGATCTGGTCGCGGCGGCGCATCTGTCGGTGCTGGACTATTTCGGGGAGATCGCCTGGGCGACGTATCCGGCGCTCAAGGACTGGTATGTGCGGATGAAATGCCGCCCCTGTTTCCGGGCGCTGCTGGCCGACCGCCTGCCGGGCCAGCCGCCCGTTGCCCATTACGACGACCTCGACTTCTAGGGCCGTTCGCGGCAAGGCGGGGCGATGAACGCCCACAGCGACAGTCTGGTCGAGGAGATCCGCGCCCGCGCGAGCGCGCTGGGCTTTGACGCCTGCCAGCTGGCGTCGGCCGAGGCGCCCTGGTCCGCCGGTGATCATCTGGACCGCTTCGTCGAGGCCGGGCGGCATGGCGACATGGACTGGATCGAGACCACGCTGGACCGGCGGCGGCATCCGCAGACCATGTGGGATCAGGCGCGGACCGCCATCGTGCTGGGCCTCAACTACGGGCCGGGCACCGATCCGCTGGTCGAGCTGGAAGACCCGTCGCGGGGCTATATCTCCGTCTATGCGCGGGGCGATGACTATCACGAGCTGATCAAGGGGCGGCTGAAGACCCTGGCCGGTTTCATCGCGGCGAAGACCGGCGAGAACGTCAAGGTGTTCGTCGACACCGCCCCCCTGATGGAAAAGCCGCTGGCGCAGCGGGCCGGTCTGGGCTGGCAGGGCAAGCACACCAATCTGCTGTCGCGCCGGCATGGCAACTGGCTGTTCCTGGGGGTCATCCTGTCAGCGGCGGAGCTGCCGGTCGATGAGGCCGAGGAAGAGCACTGCGGCAGCTGCACCGCCTGTCTGGACGCCTGCCCGACGCAGGCCTTCCCGGCGCCGTTCCAGCTGGATGCGCGGCGCTGCCTGTCCTATCTGACCATCGAGTTCGCGGGGCCCTGGCCGGAGGAGTTCCGGACGGCGGCGGGCAGCCGCATCTATGGCTGTGACGATTGTCTGGCGGTCTGTCCGTGGAACAAGTTCGCCGAGACATCGCGCGAGGCGCGGCTGGCGGCCCGGGATGAAGCGGTCGCCCCGCCTCTGGCCGAGCTGGCGGCGCTGGACGATGCGGCGTTCCGCGCGCGCTTCCGCAAGAGCCCGATCAAGCGGATCGGTCGCGACCGCTTCGTCCGCAATGTGCTGTACGCCATCGGCAACAGCGGCGATCCGGCGCTGCGGGACTCGGCCGAGAGGCTTGTCACAGACCCCGCGCCGGTCGTGGCGGACGCGGCACGATGGGCCGTGGCAAAGCTTGAAGCGTGACCCGGATCAGCCCGTGGCCTGGCCCACGCCGCGATGGCCGCCGGGCGCCGGAGCGACGGCCAGCAGCTTGATGCGGAACACCAGCACCGAATTGCCGGGGATGGCCGGGGGACGCCCCTCCTCGCCATAGCCGAGGGCGGGCGGGACATAGAGCATCCATTCGTCGCCGGGGCGCATCATCTGCAGGGCTTCGGTCCAGCCGGGGACGAGACCCTGAGGCGACATTACCGCCGGCGCGCCGCGCTGATACGAGCTGTCAAAGACGGTGCCGTTGGTCAGGCTGCCCTCATATTCGACGCGCACGAGGTCGTTGGAATCTGGCTGGACGCCATCGGCGGGGCCCGAGGCTATCACCTTGTACTGAAGGCCGCTTTCGGTGGTCTGGATGCCTTCCGCGCGGGCGTTGGACGTCAGGAAATACGCGGCGGCCTCGGCCCGGGCTGCGCTGTCGGCGGACGGGTCCGCGTCGCTGCCCCCGCAGGCGGACAGCAGCAGAAGGCCTGCACATGCCGCGCCTGCGGCCCTACCCCATGCGAAGTTCATAACCCTTGTCCCCCAGAGCCTTGCCGATCTCGTCGGCATGCGCCGAGTCGCGGGTTTCCACCATGATGTCGAACTCGGCCCCCTTGGCCGGCACGTCAAGCGCCAGACGGTTGTGGACCACGTCGATGATATTGCCGCCCAGCCCGCCGATTACCGCCGCCATGGCCGACAGCATGCCCGGGCGGTCGTCGCCCAGGATGCGATAGACGATCAGGCGCCGCTCGCGCACCATTTCGCGGTTCAGCACCACGGCCAGCATGCGCGCGTCGATATTGCCGCCGCACAGCACCAGCCCGACCTTTCGGCCCCTGAAGCGGTCCGGATGGGCCAGCAGGGCGGCGAGCCCCCCCGCACCCGCGCCCTCGGCGACGGTCTTTTCCAGAGTGGCGTAGAAGGCGACGGCCTTTTCGAAATCGGCCTCCTCGCAGACGAAGATTTCTTTCACCAGCGGATCGGCGAGGGCGAAGGGGATGTCGCCGACGGCCTTGATGGCGATGCCCTCGGCGATGGTTGCCCCGCCGCATCTGGGCGTTTCGCCCCGGCGGCGGGCGCTGAAGGACGGATACATGGCCGCCTCGACGCCATGAACATTCAGCTCGGGCTTGGTGGCCTTGGCGGCGATGGAACAGCCGGCGATCAGGCCGCCACCGCCGATCGGGATCAGCATGTCCTCGATCTCGGGCGCGTCCTCGAGGAACTCCATGGCGCAGACGCCCTGCCCCGCGACGATGCCTTTGTCGTCAAAGGCCGAGATGAAGACGAAGCCCTCCTCGTCCCGCAGGCGGTGGGCCTCGGCGGTCGAGCCGGTGAAGTCCGCGCCCTCGATCACGACCGTCGCACCATGGCGGCGGGTGCCGTCGATTTTCACAAAGGGCGTGCCCTCGGGCATGACAATGGTGACCGGCACGCCGAGCCGTCCACCGTGATAGGCCAGCGCCTGGGCGTGGTTGCCGGCCGAGGCGGCGACGACGCCGCGCTTGCGCTCGTCCGCATCCAGCAGCAGCAGCCGGTTGAGGGCGCCGCGCTCCTTGAAGCTGCCGGTGAAGTGCAGATTGTCGAACTTGACCCAGACCTCGGCCCCGGTCAGTTCCGACAGACGACGTGAGTGGCGTGTGGGGGTGTGGTCGACCTGGCCATGGATGCGCTCACGCGCGGCCTGGATATCGGAAAAGGTGACGGTCATCCGGGGTACGGGTCCCAAAGCGTTCCTGCCGCGTAGATCACGGTCTTCAGCCGCCGCTTGTGGACCAGAGGCGTATTGCTCGCAACCTTGACCTTATGGCTTGCGTTAGGCGTCATGGCGGTGACGTCGATCCGGGCCTATGATCGGCGACACGCGTTCCGGAGGAAGAAACCTGACCATGCCCATTTCACTGCGAACCCTGACCCTGACGTCCCTGACGGCCGCTGCTCTGGCGGCCACTGCCGCCTGCGCGCCCACCACCGGACCGGCACCGAGACCGATGGTCGAATCGACTGCGTTCAACGCCGCTGACTTTGCCTGGTCAGGCGTGAACGGAACCGGAAGCGTCAACGGCCGGATCGATTATTCGCGGAATGGCAACCGCTACACCTGCACCGGCTCGGTCGCCCTGACGCCGGTGACACCCTATACCCGCGCCCGGTTCCGCAACCTGTACGGCTCGACCGAGAAGGCCGCCTTGCCCGAATCGGTGGTGCGCGCCCGCACCGTGCCCGACCCCAATGCCGACTACCGGTCGTATGTGCGATCCTCGACCTGTGCGGACAACCGGTTCCTGTTCAGCGGCCTGCCCGCCGGGGAATGGTTCGTCATCGCGCCGGTCAGCGCCGGTGGCGAAGAGCGGGTGGTCATGATGCAACGGATCCGGACCCGCGACGGCGCGCGCGTGGACGTCACCCTCTAGAGAATGGAGTTCACCATGGCCGACCTGTCGAAGCGTGTCGTAACGATGATCGCCGCGGGGGCCGTGCTGGGCCTTGGCGCCACCGCCGCCGAGGCCCAGAGCCGCTATGACGGTCGCTACAGCTATGGCTACGAAAGCCAGACCCGTTATGAGGGCGGCTATCGCTCCGAGCACCGCAGCAGCGGATATTCCGACTGGAGTGTCGCGGCTCAGCGCGACCGGCCCGGCGACTATCGGTGCGACGCTTTCTGGGACGCCAACCGCTCCGACTGCGACGCGCGCTGGCGCGACCAGCGACACCGGACGTCCTACGGCTCGGGCGGCTATGGCTATGACCAGGGCTATCGCGACCACGACCGGCGCTATGACCGGGGCGGCTATGGTTACGGCGGGCCCCAGCCCTACTATGGCTCGAGCTATCGGCACCCGCCCGCCTATGGTCAGGGCGGCGCCACCCCCTATTACGGCGCCCATGGGCGACCCGATCTGGTCTATCCGGGGTCAGGTTCGGCCTATGGCGGCGGGCGCGATGCGCGCCGCGTTGAATGGTGCCGCCGCACCTACCGATCCTATGATCCGCGTACGGGATATTACCGCGCCTATAGCGGTCGCCTGATATATTGCGGCTGATCCCGAGATAAACCGCCGTTCGCCATGCTTTGGCCCCAGCCGGAGGGGCACAGAGGGCGCGCGTCCATCAGGATGCGGGGTTCGGTAAGGGAGCGCGTCCATGTCCCGACACAATATCACCGGTTCGGAAGCGTTTGATCGTCGTCCGTTCGTCTATATCCGCTCGGTATCGAGCGGGGGCTTGCGGCGCAGGCGCGCGCGGCTGGCGCTGGGCTTCGTGCTGGGCGTGATCGTCGCCCTGGCCATCGTCACCGTCGGCCTGCTGATGATCTTCATGCCGCCGCCGGCCTGATATCGGTCGGCCTGACACACGGTCAGGCCAGCCAGACCATCCGCCGGGTTTCGACAGGACCACCCCGCGCGCGGCTGAGCCCGGGCCGGACCTCGCCCGTGTACAGAAAGCCCGCCTTTTCCAGCACCCGGCCGGAGGCCGGATTGTCGATAAAGTGGCCCGCGACCAGCGCCCGCTTGCGCCAGCGGCTGCGCGCCCAGCTGAGCGCACCCTGCAGGGCTTCAGTGGCATAGCCCCGTCCCCAATAGGGCCGGCCGATCCAGTAGCCGGTTTCCGGAACGGGATCGGCGTCGTTGAACAGGCCGATGACGCCGACCGGACCCTGGTCCTCATGCTCGATCATGAAGGTGCTGCCGCTGCGCGGATCCTGGGCCGCGACGTTCGCCAGGAATTCCTCGGCGTGAGCTACCGAATAGGGCGAGGGCATCCGCAGGGTCATGCGGGCGATATCGGGATCATTGGCCAGGGCGACGAGGCGCGGGGCATCCTCGGGACGAGGCGCCCGCAGCGCCAGACGCCGCGTCTCTATGACAGGCAAGGGTTCAATTCCGCACATGGCCGGGCCTCGGTCTTCCTGCCGCCGCCTTTTGAGGGCTCGGGCGGCTCGAGGCGGGGAACGAAAACGGGGAGCCTGGTGATCCAGACTCCCCGCGGAATATTTCCCTTGGTCCGGATCGGCTGCTGGTTGAGCAACACGATCCGGTCAGGCTTCGTGCTACTCGGCGGCGGCGGCGGTGGCTGCCTGGTCGTCGTTGGCCGCAAGAATCGAGACGTAACAGCGGCCACCGGTCTTGGTGGTGAACTTCACCGAGCCCGGGGTAAGGGCGAACAGGGTGTGGTCGCGGCCCATACCGACGTTGTCGCCGGGGTGCCACTTGGTCCCGCGTTGACGAATGATGATGTTGCCGGCCAGCACGCGCTCGCCGCCATATTTCTTCACGCCGAGGCGTTTGGATTCGGAGTCGCGACCGTTACGCGACGAACCACCGGATTTCTTGTGAGCCATAGGTCTGCTCCGTTACTTCCTCGATGCGCTATCGCTCGGCTCGCGGAGCCTCACTGCTTGAGCGCGTGATTGTCATTCTAGCACACCGCCAGGCGGTGCGCCTAAAGCGTTATTCCTTGTCGGCCTTGGGCGCGGCCTTCTTGGCGGGGGCCTTCTTGGCCGGAGCCTTGGCCTCGGCCTTTTCAGCCTTGGGGGCCGCAGCTGCCTTGGCAGGGGCCTTTTTGGCGGGCGCCTTCTTGGCCGGAGCCGCCTTTGCTTCGGTCTTGGGGGCTTCAGCCTTGGCAACCTTGGCGGGCTTGGCTTCGACTTCGGCATCGCGCGAGGCCAGGCCACGGGCGCGCAGGTTCATCTCGGCCTTGGTCATCAGCGAGGTTTCGCCGTCCCATTTGGCCTTTTCGCCGGCACCTTCGATGCCGGTGATGCGCAGCACCGATTCCATCTGGCGATGGCCGCGCGTCCGGCGATAGCCCTGACGACGGATCTTCTTGAAGATCTTGACCTTCTCGCCCTTGCGGGTCTCGATCAGGGTCGCAGCGACAGTAGCGCCGTCGATCAGCGGCGCGCCGACCGTGATGCCCTTGTCGCCGCCCAGCATCAGGACTTCGCCGAAGCTGACGTCCGAACCGGCGTCGCCGTCCAGCTTTTCGACGACCAGCACGTCGCCCGGTTGAACCCGGTATTGCTTACCGCCGGTCTTGATTACCGCGTACATATCGAAAGCCTCAAAGCCTGAACGCATAAAGATTAGCGCCCGCGGAGGACCCCCGCAGGCGAAGAGCGGCGACATATACGGAAGGGCAGCGCCGAGTCAACGGACAAGCGCGCATTGATCCGCGCCCTGCCGGACTTTCCACACCCCCGTGCGGGCGATAAGTCAGGACAGGCGGGCGGACGGGCCCGGTCGCTTCGGGATGTTCATGACACACACCCCCACCCCGACCAGGGACCGCGCACTGGATGCGGCAACTCGGCTGGCCGGACAGATCGCAGAGGCGCTGCAGGCGGACCTGTCGCTGCGGCTCTGGGACGGATCGGTCGTCGGACTCGGCGATCCGGCGCGCGGCGACATCCAGCTGGTTATTGCGGGGCCGCAGACGTTGAGGGCGCTCATCCTGAGGCCCGGGCTTGCGACGCTGTTTCGCCTGTTCGCCTCGGGGGCGCTTGCGGTCGAGGGGGGATCGCCGCTGGAGGCGCTGGACCGGATCGACCACGGGCGGCTGATGCATCTGCGCAAGCGGCTGAACCTGTGGGCGGTGGCGCGGACCGCCCTGCCCCTGCTGCTGGCCTCCGGCGACAGGGAGGCGAACGTGCCGGACTGGCATGATGCGCGCGATGGCGAGGGACAGGGCCATGACCGGCGGCGCGACGCCGACTTCATCCGCTTCCACTATGATGTCGGCAACCAATTCTACGGCCTCTTCCTCGACCCGGCCATGATCTATTCCAGCGCCGTCTTTCCGCATGAGGGGGCGGGTCTGGACGAGGCCCAGCAGCACAAGCTGGACCTGATCTGTCGCAAGCTGAACCTGAGGCCCGGGCAGCGCCTGCTGGACATCGGCTGCGGCTGGGGTGGGCTGGCCTGTCATGCGGCGCGGCATTACGGCGTTGAGGTGCACGGGGTGACCCTGTCCCCGGCCCAGCTGGCATACGGACAGGCCGAGGTGGCGCGGCAGGGTCTGGGCGACCGGGTGACGCTTGAATTGGTCGACTATCGCGATATCGACGTAGAGGGTGTCTATGACGCCGTTTCCCAGGTCGAGATGTTCGAACACCTCGGCTTTCGCAATCACGACGCCCATTTCGCGCGGGTCCACCGGCTGCTGAAACCCGGCGGGCTGTATTTCCATCAGGCGTCTGTCAGACGCGGCCATGGCCCTGCAGACCGGAACGGCGCGCCCCGACCCACGGCGACCACCCGCACCATCACCCGCTTCATCTTCCCCGGCGGAGAGCTGGACACCCTCGGCATGACCACGACCGCCCTGGGTCGGCACGGCTTCGAGGTGCTGGATGTGCAAACCCTCCGCGAGCACTTTGAGCGGACCCTGCGGATCTGGTCGCAGCGGCTCTACGACAAGCGGGAGCGGGCCGCAGAACTGGCCGGGGCGCCCCGAACCCGGCTGTGGCTGGTCTATTTCGCCCTGTTTGCGCGGGGCTTTCAGCGCGGGGCGGTCAATGTGCACCAGACAGTGGCACGGCGGCACCGGGCGGGAGCGTCCGGACTGCCGATGGATCGGGCACATCTTTATGCAGAATCCGCAGCGCCCCTCTCGACCGTTATAAAGTAACACGCTATGGACGTCGCGATGTCGCCGTCCGACCTTCAACCTTCTCTGCTGGTGTCGCTGCTGCTCGGCGGCTTTGTCACCGCATTCCTGCATGCGGCCCTGCCGACCCACTGGTTGCCGTTCGTTCTGGTCGGGCGGGCGCAGCGGTGGAGCCTGGCCAGCACCCTGTGGTCCGTGCTGGCGGCAGGACTGGCCCATATTGCAGTGACCGCCGTCGTCGGAGGCCTGATCGTCGCCGCAGGGCTGGCGCTGGACCAGTGGGTCGCGGGGGTGCTGCCCTATGTATCGGCCGGACTGCTGTTCGTGCTGGGCCTGTTCTATCTGACGCGCGCAACCCTGATGAAGCCGGTGCCGGCCTCGGGCCCCGAGCTGGAGACGCCGGAGGCGACCGTGTCGCAGGCCGCGGCCTTCTGGGGCCTGGTGGCGGTGATGGCGGCTTCGCCTGGAGAGGTGCTGCTGCCGCTCTATCTGTCGTCGGCCGAGGAAGGCCTGATGGTGCTGGCATTGCTGACGGTTGTTCTGGCCGTCGGCACGGTGCTGGGTATGGCGGTGTTCACCACCCTCGCCCGAGCCGGTGCCTCGATCCTGCGGCTGGAGCGCTGGGCGCGCTACGAGGGTGCGATCCTCGGCCTCGCCCTGATCGCGCTCGGGCTTCTCGTCGTCATGCACCAGCACTAGGGTCCGGGGATGGCCCACGACGCGCACGACTCCACCGAAAAACCCCAGCACGAGCACGGCCACAATCACAGGCACGGGCACGGGCACGGGCACGGGCACAGCCATGGTCATGGCCATGACCACGGGCCGGTCGACACCGGCGACTGGCGCTATCTGGTCGGGCTGAGCGTCAATCTGCTGTTCGTCATCATCGAGTTCGGCGCGGGGGTCATCAGCGGCTCGACCGCCCTGATGGCCGACGCGGGGCACAATCTGTCGGATGTGCTGGGGCTGGCGATGGCCGGCGGCGCGGCATGGCTGTCGCGGCGACAGGCGCGCGGCTCGCTGACCTATGGCTATCGCAAGGGGACAGTGCTGGCCGCGCTGGCCAATGCCCTGCTGTTGATCCTGGCCTGTGGCTGGATCGGCTGGGAGGCCGTGCAGCGGTTTCTGGATCCTCAGCCGGTCGCATCCGGCATCATCATGGTCGTGGCCGGCATCGGCTTTGTCATCAACCTGGGCACCGCCCTGCTGTTCCTGAAGGACCAGCACAAGGACCTGAATGTGCGCGGCGCCTATCTGCACATGATGGCGGATGCGGCGGTGTCTATCGGGGTGGTGCTGGCCGGGGCGGTCATCTGGATGACCGGCTGGTCGATGATCGACCCGATCTTCAGCCTGGTGATTGTGGCCGTGATCCTGTGGTCGACCTGGGGATTGCTGAAGGACTCGGTCAATCTGGCGCTGGACGGGGCGCCCGCCGGGATCGCCGTCGATCAGGTGCGCGCCGGTCTGCTGGCGGTGCCGGGCGTGGTGGCCGTGCACGACCTGCACATCTGGGGCCTGTCGACCACAGACGCCGCCCTGACGGCGCATCTGGTGCATGAGCGGGCCGATGCCGCCGCCCTGTTGGCCGAGGTTCAGGCGCTGGCCCGCCACACCTTCCACATCGACCACGTCACCATCCAGCTGGAAACCGAGCCCCTGCACGACTGTCCGCAGTGCTGAGGCCCTTTTCTTTCCGGCCCGGACGCTCCATCTAGCGCCCATGGAAAAGACACCCGTGACTGTGCTGACCGGCTATCTCGGCGCCGGCAAGACCACCCTGCTGAACCGCATCCTGACCGGGGACCACGGCAAGCGCTATGCCGTGATCGTCAATGAGTTCGGCGAGATCGGCATCGACAACGATCTGGTTGTGGGCGCCGACGAAGACGTGTTCGAGATGAACAACGGCTGCGTTTGTTGCACCGTGCGCGGCGATCTGATCCGCGTGGTGCAGGGGCTGATGAAGCGCCAGCGTCCCGGCAAGCCGGCGTTCGACGCCATCATCGTCGAGACCACGGGTCTGGCCGATCCCGGCCCGGTGGCCCAGACCTTCTTCGTCGATGACGATGTGCGCGAAAAGACCGTTCTGGACAGCGTCACCACCCTGGTCGACGCCAAACACGTCATGGCGCGTCTGGATGACTCGAAAGAGGCGCGTGAACAGGTGGCCTTTGCCGACCAGATCATCCTGAACAAGACCGATCTGGTGAGCGCCGACGAGCTGGCGACGGTCGAGGCGCGGCTCCGGGCGCTGAACCCGCTGGCGCCGATCATCCGGGCCGAGCGCGCCGATGTGCCGCTGGACCAGATTCTGAACCGTCACGGGTTTGATCTGGGCCGGATCAATGAGGTGCGGCCCGACTTCCTCAACCCGCCGCACGGCGCCGAAGGTCATGTGCACGACGCGGACTGTGGCCGCGACCACCACGATCATGACCATGCGCACGACCAAGGCCATGATCACCACGACCACGATCATGGCCCCCGGGGGCACGCACACGAGGACGACATCAAGGGCATCGCCCTGTCGCTGGACCGACCGGTGAACGGCCAGGTCTTTACGCAATGGCTGGATCAGCTGCTGGCCAGCCAGGGCCAGAACATCCTGCGCGCCAAGGGCATCATCGATGTGGCGGGCGAGGACCGGCGGCTGGTGTTTCAGGCCGTGCACATGATCCTGGAAGGCGAACTGCAGAAACCGTGGGGTGAGGCCGAGCGCCGCTGGAGCCGCGCGGTCTTCATCGGCCGCGATCTGGACGAGGCCGCCCTGCGCAAGGGCTTTGAGGCCTGCGCGGCATGATCGAACACATCGACCCGGCCCGCGACGCCATCGCCGCCTTCCGCGACCTGCCGGACGACCGGCCGATCATGATGATCAATCTGGTGCGGTTCCGGCCGCAGGCGCTCTATCCGGCCGCCCATCCGATGACCGGCAAGACCATCACGGGGGCCGAGGCCTACAAGCTTTACCGGCGTGAGGCGGCAGCGCCCTTTGCCCGGGCCGGCGGCGAGCAGATCTGGACCGGGACGCCCGAGCTGACCGTGATCGGGCCGCGCGACGAGGCTTGGGACATCGCCTTCATCGCCCGCTATCCGACCGGAGCCGCCTTCCTCGAGATGCTGCGCGATCCGGAGTACCGCGAGGCCGTCGTCCACCGGCAGGCCGCCGTCAGCAACTCCCGCCTGATCCGCTGCGGCGAGGTCGGGGCGTGAGGTGCCTGTCCTTTGATGCCCAGCCGACTGCGGCCCTGTTTGACGCTTCCGGCGCCGTCCTTGCCCTGGGCGACGGGTCGATCCGGTTCGAGGACGGGTCCGTCGTCGAGGCCCACGACGGGGCGGTCTTGTGCGCGGTGCGACATCCGTCGGGTCAGGGCGTCATCACCGGCGGAGACGACGGCAAGCTGGTCTGGTCGCGACCGGACGAGGTCGTCCCGCTGGCCGATACAAAGGGCCGCTGGATTGACTCGGTCGCGGCCTCCCCCGAGAGCGGACTGCTCGCGTACTCGGCGGGCAAGGTGGCGACCGTGCTGGACGCGTCAGACGCCGCCTTCCGGCGCGAGTTCACGCATGAGCGGACCGTCTCGGGGCTGGCCTTCGACCCCAAGGGGCGGCGGCTGGTGGCCTCGACCTATGGCGGGGCGGCGCTGTGGTATGCGCGGATCGCCGACCAGCAACCCGCCCTGCTGAAATGGGCCGGCTCGCACACCGGCGTGGCGGTGTCGCCGGACGGCGCCTTTGTTGTCACCACCATGCAGGACAATCAGTTGCACGGCTGGCGCCTGAAGGATCAGCGGAACCTGCGCATGGGCGGCTATCCGGCCAAGATCCGTTCGGTGGCGTTCCTGTCCGGTGGTAAGCTGCTGGCGACGGCGGGGGCCTCGGGCGTGGTCATGTGGCCGTTCACCGGTTCGGACGGGCCGATGGGCAAGGAAGCCTCCGAGATCGGTTTCGAGGAAGGCGCGCTGGTGGTCCATGTGGCTGCGAGCCTGAAGCACGGCCGGGTGGCTGCCGGGCTGAACGACGGTCGCGTCTGGTGGGCCGATCCCGCCGGTCAGGGGCTGGCCTTCGTCAAGGCCGAGCACGGCGCACCCATCTGTGCCCTGGCGATGAGTGATGACGGCACCCGTCTGGCCTGGGGCGACGAGGACGGTCAGGCCGGGATCGCCGAACTGTAGCCTGCCCCCTGTTGGTGCTCACTGGCTTGCCATGCGCAAGCGGGACTGTTCATGATGGAGTATGGCTGAACCCCCGCATATGCCGGAATTCCCGACCGACAAGCCCAAACGGCGGATCGGCTGTCTGGGCGTGATGCTGGGCGCGCTGGCCCTCGCGATAATACTGCCGGTCGGGTCGGTGGTCACCCATGCGGTGGTGCCGCCGCTGACGACCTTGCTGATGGTCGAGCGGGGATTTGCGGGCCAGCCCGCCGACTATCGCTGGCGCAAGCTGGACGACATTTCACCCCGACTGGTCGAGGCGGTGATCGCCTCGGAAGACGCGCGGTTCTGCAGCCATTCGGGCTTTGACTTCGAGGCTATCGAAAAGGCGCTCAAGGCCAATGAGCGATCCAAACGCAGCGGGCGCGGCGGCATGCGCGGCGGCTCGACGATTTCTCAGCAGACGGCCAAGAACGTCTTCCTGTGGCCCGGTCGGGGCTGGATCCGCAAGGGTCTGGAGGCCGGCTATACGGTGCTGATCGAGGCGACCTGGTCCAAGCGGCGGATCGTCGAAGTCTATCTGAATGTCGCCGAATGGGCCCCGGGCGTTTATGGCGCGGAGGCGGCGGCCCAGCACTGGTTCGGCAAGTCGGCGGCTGATCTGTCGGCGCGCGAGGCCGCGCGTCTGGCGGCGGTGCTGCCGAGTCCGAGGCGCTACAATGCGTCCAGCCCCGGTCCCTATGTACGCGGCCGCGCACGGCGCGTGCAGGCCGCCATGGGCACGGTACGCAATGACGGACTGGCGAGTTGCGTGCTGGGCTGAGCCGGACTTGACGGACGCGGTCCGGAGGCGTCGGATGCGCGCCACGGAACGAGCCGGACTGCACAAGGCGGAGGAACACCATGAAACGCACCCTGACAATTACCGTAGCCGTGGGAGCCCTGGTGGCGGGCGCCGCCGGCTGCGCCGCCCTGTCGAACGGCATGTCCGGCAATGACGGCGCCGCGCCGCAGGTCGCCAATTCGCCCGTTCGACCCGGTGCACCGGCCCCGGCCCTGACCGAGGCTAATCTGACGGGTCAGGCGCCGACTGCGGCCGAGGCCGCCGCCTTTGTCGCCGATGCCGAACGTCAGCTGGCCGAGGCCAGCGAATATGCCGGGCGCGTGGCCTGGGTGCGCGCCACCAACATCACCTATGACACCATGTGGCTCGAGGCCAAGGCCAATGCCGAGTACACCGAACTGTCAGTGAAGCTGGCCAATGAGGCCGCCCGGTTCAATGACGTCGAGGTGCCGTTCGACGTGCGTCGCAAGCTGAACATCCTGACCCAGGGCATTGTCCTGCCCGCGCCGAACAAGCCGGGGTCTGCGACCGAACTAGCCGAGATCACCACCCGGCTGGACTCGACCTATGCGACCGGCAAGTTCGAATACAAGGGCGAGATGATCACCCTGGACGAGGCCAGCCAGATTCTGGCCGCAAGCCGTGATCCGGCCGAGACCAAGGCCCTCTACGAAGGCTGGCGCACCATTTCGCCGGTGATGGCCGACGACTATACCCGCATGGTCGACATCGCCAATGAGGGCGCGCGCGAGCTGGGCTTTGACGATGTCGGGGCCATGTGGCGCTCGGGCTATGACATGGAGCCCGACGCCTTCGCCGCCGAGACCGACCGGCTGTGGTCGCAGGTCCAGCCCTTCTACGAGAACCTGCACTGCTATGTGCGGACGCGGCTGTTCGAGACCTATGGCGCCGATGTCCAGCCGGACAGTGGGCCGATCCGCGCCGACTTGCTGGGCAATATGTGGTCGCAGCAGTGGGGCAATATCTATGATGTGGTGGCGCCCAAGACCGGCGGCACATCCAGCTACGATATGACCGAGCTGCTGGTCGAGGCGGACTATGATGCCGAGAAGATGGTCCGCACGGGCGAAGGCTTCTATACCTCGCTGGGGCTGGCGCCGCTGCCGGACACCTTCTGGCAGCGCAGCCAGATCACCCGGCCCGAGGGCCGCGAGGTCGTATGCCACGCCTCGGCCTGGGACCTCGACAACCACGAGGACGTGCGCATCAAGATGTGCACCCAGGTGAATGCCGACGACTTTTACACCGTGCACCACGAGCTGGGGCACAATGTCTATCAGCGCGCCTACAAGGATCAGCCTTTCCTGTTCAAGAATGGCGCGAACGACGGCTTCCACGAGGCGATCGGAGATTTCGTCGGACTGTCGGCGCTGACGCCCACCTATCTGAACCAGATCGGCCTGCTGGACGAGGTCCCGGGCGCCGACGAGGACATCCCCTTCCTGCTGAAGATGGCGCTGGACAAGATCGCCTTCCTGCCGTTCGGCCTGATGGTCGACCGCTGGCGCTGGGACGTGTTCTCGGGCGAGACCTCGCCGGACGAATACAACGACGCCTGGTCGGCCAATATGCTGAAATATCAGGGCCTGGTGCCGCCGGGCGACCGTCCGGACAATGCCTTTGACCCCGGCGCGAAATATCACATCCCGGGGAACACGCCCTACACCCGCTACTTCCTGGCGCACATCTACCAGTTCCAGTTCCACCGGGCGGCATGCGAGCAGATCGGCTGGACCGGACCGCTGCACCGCTGTTCGATCTACGGTAATGAGGCGGTCGGCGAGCGCTTCAACGCCATGATGGAGATGGGCCAGTCCCGCCCCTGGCCCGAGGCCATGTATGCCTTTACCGGCCAGCGGACCGGCGACGCCTCGGCGATTGCGGACTATTTCGCGCCGCTGAACACCTGGCTGACCGAGCAGAATGAGGGCAAGGACTGCGGCTGGTGACCGGCCGCCGTTAACCGGCGTCCTCGACCTTCCCTTAACCGTCCCCGGTGCATGATCCCCGGATGTGCGGGCCCGTGCCCGCGCCACGGAGCAAGCGGTCGGGATTATGGGCATTCGTCTCTGGACGGAAAGACTGAAGGCGTTCTTCGAGGACCGGCGCGGCAATGTCGCGCTGATCTTCGGCCTCAGCCTGCCGGTCATGGTGCTGATGACGGTCGGCGGGGTGGACATCCACAGGGCCTCGACCGTGCGGGTCAATCTGCAGGATGCGCTGGACGCCTCGGCGCTGGCGGCCGCGCGCTCGCCCTATACGGACCCGGCAGACATCCAGCGCGTCGGCATGGATGCGCTGCGGGCCAATCTGACCAACTATCCGAACATCATCCTGCGCGAGGACAAGACGACCTTCGTCCTGACCGAAGATCAGGTGGTGGTGGCCGACGGATCGGTCGATGTGAAGGCGCTGGTCGCCAACATCTTCCTGCCGCCCTACGGCCAGTTCATGGACGACTATCTGCCGGTCGCGGCCCATTCCGAGGTCAACCGCTCGTCCAAGAACCTGGAAGTGTCGCTGGTGCTGGATATCACCGGCTCGATGGGCGGAAGCCGGATCGTCGACCTCAAGGTAGCGGCCAAGGAACTGGTGACCATGATCGTCCAGGACCTCCAGACGCCCTACTACTCCAAGGTTGCCCTGGTGCCGTATTCGATGGGCGTCAATCTGGCCGGCTGGGTGAACACCGCCCGCGGCACCCCCGAGACCTATCTCGGCATCAGCAACGCCGAGTGGTACGAGGGCCAGATCCGCGACATCAGGAGTATCAGCCGCGCCAGTCCCGGCGTGGTCACATCGAACGGTCACGGCCTTTCGACCGGCGACTATGTCTGGATCGACGATGTCGACGGCATGCACCAGATCAACGACCGGGCCTACCGGGTCGTGCGGATCAACAACAACCGCTTCTCGCTGGAGTATTGGAACGGGTCCGGCTGGAGCACCCTGCGCACCCGATCGTCGGATGGCTTCAGCAGTTACGATGACGGCGGCCGGGTACGGAAGTGCCTGCAGTGGAACTGCTCGGTCGTCATTTCGACGACGGGCAACCACCGCCTCAGCGACGGCGATACCGTCTATATCGACAACGTCGGCGGCATGAGCCAGATCAATGATAAGGGCTACGAGATCGAGGTCGTCAATCCGGCCAAATATGCGATCGGCGTGCCCGGCGCGAACTGGAGCACCTATTCGCACGGCGGCCGGTCATGGTGTGGCCAGTACGGCTGCCAGTGGCGGGTGTTCCGCAATCCCTACGGCCAGTTGACGTGGTTCGAGGCCTCATCGTGTGTAGCCGAGCGCACAGGCTCACAGGCCTATACCGACGCCGTCACGAATGCCGCAGCCCGGGCGCAGTTCAACTATTCCGGAACATCGGGCAACCGGTGCCCGTCCGATGTCATTGTTCCGCTGTCCAGCGACCGTGAGGGACTGAAGGCCGCCATCGACGATTTCGCCGTGGCGGGATCGACGGCCGCCCAGATCGGGACGGCGTGGGGCTGGTATACGGTCTCGCCGAACTTCAATGGACTGTGGCCGTCCAGCGCGGCCGGCGCCTATGGCGACCCCGATCTGCTGAAAGCCGTGATCATCATGACCGACGGCGAGTTCAACACCCCCTATTGCTCCGGCGTCATCGCCCGCGACGCCGGCTCAGGCTCGGGCTCCTATGGCGACAAGATCGACTGCGACGCGACCAACGGCGACCCCTACGACCAAACGATTGCCCTTTGCACGGCCATGAAGGCCCAGGGCGTGATCGTGTACACGGTGGGCTTTCAGCTGAATGCGAACGGGCGCGGGGCCCAGGTCATGAACGCCTGCGCCAGCTCGGGAGAAGCCTTCCTTCCGGCCAGCGGGGCCGACCTGTCCGAAGCCTTCAAGGCTATCGGCCGCGACATCACCCGGTTGAGAATCTCGAAGTAGAGGCGCTATCGCTCGCCGCGCGGCGGCTCGCTGCCTGAGCGCAGAGTCTTCGCGCTACCGCTCGCCGCACGGCGGCTCGCTGCCTGAGCGCGAGCTCAGATCAGCCGGATTTCCTTCAGGCGTTCGGTGAGGAAATCCTCGGCCATGATGGCCTTGCCTTCATAGCGGTCCGGGTTGTCGGGCGTGATGGTCGACGGCAGGGTCTCGATCACGAAATCCGGGTTGAAATGCAGGAAGAAGGGCATGGAATAGCGGGCGAACCGGCTGCGCTCGGGTGACGGATTGATCACGCGGTGGCTGGTCGACGGCAGGACGTGGTTGGTCAGCCGCTGCAGCATGTCGCCGATATTGACGACCAGGGCGCCCGGCGGCGGGGCGATGTCCAGCCAGCTGCCGTCCTTTTCCTTGAGCTGCAGGCCCGCTTCTTCGGCACCCAGCAGCAGGGTGATGACATTGATGTCTTCATGCGCGCCGGCGCGCACACCCGCGGGCTCTCCGGTCACGGGCGGATAGTGCAACAGGCGCAGCACGCTGTTGCCCAACTGGACCTTGTCCTCGAAATAGTCGTCGCCGAGGCCGAGGTGCCGGGCGATGGCGCGCAGGATGCGGGCGCCGAGCGCATCCATGGCCTCGAACAGCCCATACAGATGGTCTCGGAAGCCCTCGACTTCGGTCGGCCACAGATTGTCGCGCATGTACTGGCGATAAGGGTGGCCCTCGGGCAGTTCACGGCCGACGTGCCAGAACTCCTTGAGATCGACCGCTGCCGCACCCTTGGCCGCCTCGACGCCGAACGGGGTCAGGCCACGGGCGCCGCCCGTACCCGGCAGGTGATAGGCACGCTTGACGTCCTCCGGCAGGGCGAAGAACGACTTGGCATCGTTGAGGGCGCCGTCGATCACGGCCTGCTCCAGCCCGTGGTCGGCGATCACGGCAAAGCCATAGCGCTCGAACGACCCGCCGAGGGCGTCGGCGAAGGCCTGGAAATCGCGGTCGTATAGCGACATCGACACGGGCGTAATGCCGCGCGCCGAGAGGTCGGTCGAGGAGGACGAGGGGGCAGGTTCGGCGGTCACGGCATCATCCGGTCAGGCAAATGGATCAGGAACAGGCTGATACGCCCTGACAGCCGTGGATGGCAAACCGATGGCGGCGCCGTTCACGTGCGATACAGATTGGAACCTTCACCGTAAGGCTCGCGTTACCCCGATCACCAAGACATCAACAGGACGACCATCATGCGCACCAAGATCATCATGACCAGTGCCGCCATCGCCACCCTCATCGGGGCTTCGGCCTGCACCACCACCGACCCCTACCGGTCGAATGGACCGCGCAACAACACCGCAACTGGCGCCATCGCCGGCGCCGTCGGCGGGGCCCTTCTGGGCTATCTGACCAACACCTCGGACGGTGAACAGGGCCGCAAGAACGCCCTGATCGGCGCCGGGGTTGGCGCACTCGCCGGCGCGGCTGTCGGCCAGTACATGGACCGCCAGCAACGCGCCATGGAAGAGCAACTGTCCGGCACAGGCGTCGGCGTTGTTCGCCAGGGCGACAATCTCGTGCTGCGCATGCCGTCGGATGTGACCTTCGGCTCTAACCAGGCCAGCCTGCAGCCCAGCTTCTACGCCGTGCTGGATGATGTGGCCGCCGTGCTGCAACAGTACGACCGCTCGGTGATCGACGTCATCGGCCACGCCGACTCTGACGGGGCCGCCGACTACAACCTCGACCTGTCGCGTCGCCGCGCCTCGACTGTAGCCGGCTACCTGGTGGACCGCGGCATCATGCCCGAGCGCTTCTATGTCGACGGCCGTGGCGAAAGCGCCCCGATCGCCTCGAACGACACGGCCGCCGGCAAGGCCCAGAATCGTCGCGTGGAAATCCTGATCCGCCCCTTCGAGGGCTGATCCCACCCGATTACTGAGACAGAAAAGGCGGGTCCCGCACCGGGATCCGCCTTTTTTATCGACTCGCGTTCGCCAAGGGGTTGCGATTCCTGCCCGGCCTGTGCTTTGGCTGGGGCAGGGTTAACCGGGGGTGGCCGTGGATCCGGACAATCGGGAATGGCTGGAAGGCGCAAGGCTGATCTCGATCGGCGTGGTCGCCGCCGTCGTATCGGCCGGTCTGGTCATCGGCTTCGGGCGGGCCGTCATCACCGATGAAGCCGATCGCCCGGTGGCCCGCGCCGAAATCCTGATCTCCGCCTCGACCCGCTGACGGATCCCGTCAACCCCGGACTTGATCAGGCCCGGCCGATCGACGTGTAGCGGAAGCCTTTGGCGCGCATGTCCTCGGGCCGATAGATGTTGCGCAGGTCGACGATCACCGGCTGGCGCACCAGCGACTTGAGGCGGTCCAGATCCAGCGCGCGGAACGGGTCCCATTCGGTGACGATCACCACGACATCGGCGTCCTTGACGGCGTCATAGGGCCCGTCGCGGAAATCGACGCCGTCCAGCAGGGCCCTGGCCTCATGCATGCCCTCGGGGTCGAAGGCCTGCACCCTGGCCCCCGCCGCGATCAGCGCCGGCACAAGGTCCAGCGCCGGGGAATCGCGCATGTCGTCGGTATTGGGCTTGAACGTCAGGCCCAGCACGGCAACCGTCTTGCCGTTGAGGTCGCCGTCAGCGGCAGCCGAGACGCGTTTGGTCATGGCCTTCTTGCGGGCATCGTTGACCTCAACCGTGGTCTCGACCAGCCGAACGGGGCTGCCCGCATCAACGGCCGTCCGCACCAGCGCGAGCGTGTCTTTCGGAAAGCACGATCCGCCATAGCCCGGCCCGGCGTGCAGGAATTTCGAGCCGATACGGTTGTCCAGACCGATGCCGCGCGCGACCTGCTGAACATCGGCGCCGACCGCCTCGCACAAATCGGCCATCTCGTTGATGAAGGTGATCTTCATGGCGAGGAAGGCATTGGCCGCATACTTGATCAGTTCCGACGTGCGACGGCCCACGAACAGCAGCGGCGACTCATTCAGGTTCAGCGGGCGGTAAAGCTCGTTCATCACCGCTACGGCGCGCTCATCGTCCGTGCCGACCACCACGCGATCCGGGCGTTTGAAGTCACCGATGGCCGCCCCCTCGCGCAAGAATTCGGGGTTGGAGACCACGGCGAACTCGGCATCGGGCCGGCGTTCGCGGATAATCCTCTCGATCTCGTCACCGGTGCCGACCGGCACGGTCGATTTGGTGACCACCACCGTGAAGCCGTCGATCAGATCGGCGATCTCCTTGGCGGCCTCATAGACATAGGTCAGGTCGGCGTGGCCGTCGCCGCGACGAGAGGGCGTGCCCACGGCAATGAAGACCGCGTCGGCCTGACGGATGGCCTCGGCGCCATCAATGGCGAAGAACAGGCGGCCTTCCTCGACATTCTTGGCGACCAGGGTCTCCAGTCCGGGCTCATAGATGGGCATGACGCCCTGCTCCAGCCGCTCGATCTTGGAGGCGTCCTTGTCGACGCAGGTCACCACATGGCCGAAGTCGGCAAAGCAGGCTCCGGACACCAGGCCCACATATCCCGTACCGATCATTGCCACGCGCATGCCGTATCCCTTCCGGTGTTTCGCGAACTGTCGCCGCCCCGATAGCCCGCCGGGGTCGGCTTGAACAGGGCGTCCGTGCACGCAGGGCTTGTTTCACCGATGCGTGTCTGCATCGTGACAATCATGATCGACTGACGGCTCAGGGACTGACCCGTCAGAACGTCAGCCAGTTGGCGATATGAGAGCCCCACAGGCCCGCGGCGAGGATCAGGAGAAACAGCCACGAAGCCGGGAAGCGCCACGGCTTGATGCCGCCCTTGAGTGCCACCCATATGCACAGCGGCGAGAAGACTGCAGCCATCACCATGAGCATCACGGCGACATCGAACACCTCTGGATGCAGCGCCGCGACCGCGAACCCACCCGCCATGAACAACAGGATCACCGTCGCCATGTGCCATGTGAAATAGTTCAGCCAGCGGCTGGCCCGATCAAAGGTCCTGGCCTCCAGAAGCGGACGGGCGGCATAGCGGCCGCCGATGAAGGTGTGCACGCCGAAGGCGACGAGGGACAGGACCGCCGCCGTCGCAAAGCCGAGGTTGACCCCCTGCTGCCCTGCGACGATCAGCGGTCCGTGGTCCATCAGGCGGCGGCCTTCTCCGGGGCGAACTTGCCGTAGAAGGTCTCGCCCTTGGCGGCCATGTCGCGCAGCAGCTGCGGCGGGCTGAAGCGGTCGCCGTATTTGGCGGCATAGGCATCGGCCTGTTCGACGAAGGCCTTCAGGCCGTACTGGTCGATGTAGGTGATCGGACCGCCGGTCCAGGGTGCGAAGCCCCAGGCCAGGATGGCGCCGACGTCGGCCTCGCGCGGGTCGTCGATGACGCCCTCTTCCCAGCAGCGGGCGACTTCGACCGCCTGACGGAACAGCAGGCGGCGCTTCTGGTCCTCGACCATTTCGGGCGTGGAGTCATCGACCTTGACCGGGGCCAGATCGGCCAGACCCGACCAGATCACCTTGGGCTTCTGGTCATAGTCATAGAAGCCCTTGCCGTTCTTGCGGCCATAGCGGCCCAGATCCTCGACCATCTTGCGGACGATCTCGGAGCCCGGCAGCGGCTGATAGGCGTCGCCCAGATCCTCAGCGGTCTGTTTGGCGATCTTGACCGACAGGTCGAGCGCCACGTCGTCGTGCATTTCCAGCGGGCCACGCGGCATGCCGGTCATGCGACCGATGTTGTCGATCAGGATCGGCGAGATGCCCTCTTCCAGCATGGCCATGCCCTCGGCGACATAGGTGCCGAAGCAGCGCGAGGTGTAGAAGCCACGGCCATCGTTGACGACGATCGGGGTCTTCCTGATCTTCATCACATAGTCGAGCGATTTGGCGATGGCCGCCTTGCCCGTCTTTTCGCCGAGGATGATCTCGACCAGCATCATCTTGTCGACCGGCGAGAAGAAGTGGATGCCGATGAAGTCCTCGGGGCGCACCGACGCTTCGGCCAGACCGGTGATCGGCAAGGTCGAGGTGTTGGAGCCGAAGATAGCACCCGGCTCCAGCTGGGCCTCGGCGCGCTTGGTCACGTCCGCCTTGATCTCGCGGTTCTCGAACACGGCCTCGATGACCAGATCGGAGCCCTTGATGTGATCATAGTCGGTCGTGGCCGTGACCGACGCCAGCAGGGCGTCGAATTTGTCCTGGGTCAGCTGGCCGCGCGACAGGCGCTTTTTCAGAAGCTCCTCGACGTGGGCCTTGCCCTTGTCGGCGGCGTCCTGGTCGCGGTCGATCAGGATGGTCTCGATCCCGGCCATGGCGTTCACATAGGCGATGCCGGCGCCCATCATGCCGGCGCCCAGGACCGTGACCTTCTTGGGGTCCGACTTCGGCACATCGGCGGGACGCAGCGCGCCCTTGTCCAGTTCCTGTTTCGACAGGAACAGGCTGCGGATCATACCTTGGGCCTGGGGGGTCATCAGGGTCTTGATGAAGTAGCGGGTCTCGACCCGCAGGGCGGCGTCCATGGGCAGCTGCACACCCTCATAGACGGCCTTCATCAGGTTCATGGCGGCGGGATAGTTGCCGTAGGTCTGCTTCTTCAGCATGGCATTGCCGACCAGGAAGTTCTGGATACCCGCCGGATGATAGGGGCCGCCGCCCGGCAGTTTGAAGCCCTTGTCGTCCCACGGCTGGGTGGCCTTGCCGCCGCCCTTGACCCAGGCCCTGGCGGCCTCGACCTCGTTGCCGACCGGCACGACCTCATGCACCATGCCGGCGCCCTTGGCGTCATTCGGGCGGAAGGACTTGCCCTCGGTCATGGCCATCATCGCCGCCTGCACGCCGATCAGGCGCGTCAGGCGCTGGGTGCCGCCACCGCCGGGGAACAGCCCGACCTTGATCTCGGGCAGGCCCAGCTGGATCTTCGGGCTGTCGCCGACCACGCGGTAGTGACAGGCCAGCGTCAGTTCCAGACCGCCGCCCAGCGCCAGACCGTTGATGGCCGCCGCCACCGGCTTGCCGCAGGTCTCAAGCGCGCGCAGGGCGCCGTTCAGACGCCAGCCGGCATCAAACGCATCCCGCAGCGAGCCGCCGGTCAGCATGCCCGCAGCCATGTCGCCGAGGTCCGCGCCGGCGCAGAAGCCCGAGCTCTTGCCCGAGGTCAGGACCGCGCCCTTGATGGCGTCGTCGGTCTTGACCCGTTCGACCCACTCGGGGATTTCCTGCATGACCTTGCCGGTCAGGGTGTTCATCGACCTCCCGGGGACGTCGAAGGTGATCAGGGCGATGCCGTCGGCATCAACGTCGATCTTGAAGTTTTCCATGGTCAATCTCTCCCGGATCAAACGCGTTCGATGACGGTGGCGGTGCCCATGCCGCCGCCGATGCACAGGGTGGCCAGCGCCGTGGTCTTGTCCGAGCGTTCCAGCTCGTCCAGCACGGTGCCGAGGATCATGGCCCCGGTGGCGCCCAGCGGGTGGCCCATGGCGATGGCACCGCCGCAGACGTTGATCTTGTCGTGATCGATATCGAGCGCCTGCATGTAGCGCAGCACCACGGCGGCAAAGGCCTCGTTCAGCTCATAGAGGTCGATGTCGGTCGACTTCATGCCCAGCTTGCCGAGCAGCTTGTTGGTCACGAACTCGGGCCCGGTCAGCATGATCGAGGGCTCCGAGCCGATCGAGGCGGCGCCGACAATGCGGGCGCGGGGCTTGAGGCCCAGCGCCTTGCCGGCTTCCAGCGTGCCGATCAGCACCCCGGCCGAGCCGTCAACGATGCCCGAGCTGTTGCCCGGGGTGTGGACGTGATTGACGCGCGCCACCTCGGGGTAGCGCTGCTGGATCACGGCGTCGAAGGCCATGTCGCCCATCATCTGGAACGAGGGGTTGAGCCCGCCCAGCGTCTGCATGTCGGTGTTGGGACGGATGGTCTCGTCGTGGTTGAGGATGGTCAGGCCAAGCTGATCCTTGACCGGCACGACCGAGCCCTTGAACCGGCCCTCGGCCCACGACCGGGCGGCGCGCTTGTGGCTCTCGACCGAATAGGCGTCGACGTCGGCGCGCGAGAAGCCCCATTTGGAGGCGATCATGTCGGCCGAAACGCCTTGCGGCACGAAATAGGTCTTGAAGGCCGAGGTCGGATCGACCGGCCAGGCCCCGCCGTCCGAGCCCATGGGCACGCGGCTCATGGCCTCGATGCCGCCGCCGACGGCCATGTCGGCCTCGCCGGACTTGACCTTGGCCGCCGCCATGTTCACGGCCTCAAGGCCCGAGGCGCAGAAGCGGTTGACCTGGACGCCCGCCGTGGTCTCGGCCCAGCCGGCGTTCATCACGGCCGTGCGGGCGATGTCGGCGCCCTGCTCGCCCACGGGCGAGACGCAGCCGAGGATGACGTCATCGACCTTGGACGTGTCGAGCCCGTTCCGGTCACGCAGGGCTTCCAGCACCTGGGTGGCCAGCGACAGGGCGGTGATTTCGTGAAGGCTGCCGTCCTTCTTGCCCTTGCCGCGCGGGGTGCGGACGGCGTCGTAGATATAGGCCTCGGTCATCGGCTGTCTCTCTTCATTTGCGCCCTAACGCTCGCCGCGCGGCGGCTCGCTGCTTGAGGGCGAGGGTAGGCATGGGTTCGGAATCGAAACGTGGGCGTCAGAAACCCTACGTTTACGTCAACGTCAAGTAACAATGCGGCGACGGCCGTCCTCCGCGAAGGGGACGACCGTCGAAACGTCTGTGCCTTCAGGGGCGGTAGAGCCGGACCAGCTTGCCGTTCGACTCATCGGTGATGGCCCAGACTGCGCCATCCGGCCCGACCGCCACATCGCGGATGCGGTCGCCCAGATCGGTCAGCAGGCGCTCCTCGCCGACCACGCGGCCGTCGTCGATCACCAGCCGGGCGATGTGCTTTTGCCCCAGGGCCGCGACCAGAAGATTGCCCTGCCAGCCAGGGAACATGGCCCCGTCGTAGAGGGTCATGCCGCCGGGCGCGATCACCGGATCCCAGTAATAGACGGGCTGTTCGATATCCTCGCGGGCGGTGACGCCCTCGCCGACCGCACCACCGCGATATTCGACCCCGTAGGTCACTTCGGGCCAACCATAGTTGAGGCCGGCACTCGCCCGATTGATTTCATCGCCGCCGCGCGGGCCGTGCTCGACCGACCAGACCGCGCCGTCTTCGGCAATCGTGATGCCCTGCGGATTGCGGTGGCCATAGGTCCAGATCTCGGGCTGAGCTCCGGCCTGGCCGACGAAGGGGTTGTCCTCGGGGACGGTGCCGTCGGCATTGATGCGGATGGTCTTGCCGTAGTGCGAGCCCAGGTCCTGGGCCTGATCCCGCACGGCAGCGTCGGACCGCTCGCCCACAGTGATGAACAGCTTGCCGTCCGGCGCAAACGCCAGCGAGGAGCCATAGTGTTTGTCGCCGTCATAGCTGGGCAGGGCCCGGAAGATCACCTGCGCATTCTCGACGCGGGTACCGTCCGCCGACAGTGCGCCGCGCGCCACCGCTGTGCCATTGCCGCCGTCGCGCGGCTCGGCATAGCTCCAGTAGATCATGCGATCACTGGCAAAGTCGGGGCCCGTCACGATATCCAGCAGACCGCCCTGCCCCCGCGCATCGACGTCGGGCAGGCCCGCGATTGGCTCACCCACTTGACCGTCGGCCGTAATGATCCGCAGGCGGCCCGGGCGTTCGGTGACCAGCCAGTTGCCATCAGGCATGAGCGCCATGCCCCAGGGTTCGACCAGACCATCCGCCACCACCGTGTGACTGAGCTGGCCTTCGGTCACGACGCCGGGCGCCCGGGTCTGGTTCTCGAAGGCCGGCTGCTGGTCCGGGGCATTTGCGGGCCGGGTCTCGACAGGGTCGCCCGGCTCGGCAGGGCTGGCGCCGACCGTGCCGGTGACATTGCAGGCGGCCATCAGAACAGCGAGCGAGGCGGCTGCCATCAAACGACCGGCGTGCGAGGCCTTGCGACGGAGGGGGGCTGCGGAAGAGGGCATGTCAAATCCTGGGTCAGAGCGGAAACGAGGCTTCACCATAATACGTTCGCGGGCAGGCGCTGTTCCGAAAAGGAGACGCTTGAACCCGGACCGTCAGGCCTATATAGCGACGCGTCTCGCGAAGGCCGATCCTATTGGCCCCGCGATCCGGTGATTCCGGGCTGGGTAGCTCAGCTGGTTAGAGCGGTGGATTCATAACCCACAGGTCGGCGGTTCAAGTCCGCCTCCAGCCACCATCATCTTCTGAAGGCAGGGCGGTTCAGAGACCGCGACAGGTCTGGCGGACGCGCATGGCCATCTGACGGTCGCCTTCCTCCAGCGCCATGGCGCGAGCTTCCCGGCAGCGGCCCAGATCGACCAGGGCGCCGACCCGATAGGCCAGATCGACCCTTTCGGCGCCGTGCCGCTCCACCAGTGACTGCTCGCTGAGGGCCGCATCCATGCGCGCGCTCTCGCTTTCGTACAGGAAAAGGTACTGGCCCTGGGTCAGTCGGCCTGTGGGCGCACCGACCCGTCCGGTCGACGGTCCCCATATCTGCGGGCGCGCACCGCTTCCGGCGCCCCCCGTGCTCTGGGCCGAGGCCGATCCGGCCATGACCAGCGCAGCCAGCCCAGCAAACCCCGCCACGAAATAACGCGTCTGCATGTCAACCTCCCGTTCCCGAGTGGGAATGAGAACACCCGAACATTGATATTTGCAACCTCTGCCATTGGCCCGACGTTCTGGACGCATCATCCATCCGGAAGGGACTCCCTCATGATCAAACGCACTCTGACGATCGTCGCCGCCGCTTCGGCCCTCGCCCTCGGCATGGCCGCCTGTACCGAGGCCGAGCAGCAAGAGACCGAAGCCAACGCCGAACAGGCCGGTGACGCCATCGGTGACGCCGCAGCCGAAGCCGGTGAGGTGATCGAGTCCGGCGCCATGAGCGCGGCCAATGCGATCGAGGAAGGCGCCGGCAACCTCGCCAACGAGCTTGAGGAAAATCAGGCTGAAGCCGCTGCTGAGGGTCGCGAAGGCGCGGTCAATCCTGCCACCGGCGAACGCGTCGAATAGGCCTCAGGACTCTGCCAGAAGGGCGTCGACCAGGGCCCGGGCTTCGGCACTGGCCCAGTCGGCCTCGCCCGCAAAGGTCGCACGGATACGCCCCTGACGGTCCAACAGGATCGTCTGGGGCATCTTGCCCGATTCCGGAAACAGGAACGGCAGGCGGAAGCTCTTGTCCGAATAGAAGGGCAGCGGCTCATGCACATCGAGGAAGCTCTTGGCATCGGCGATGGCATCGTCGCCGGAATCGACATTGATCGGCAGGACCAGCAGGTCCGTGCCCTCATAGGCCGAGGCCAGGGTCGCGAGGGTCGGCATCTCCGTGCGACACGGGGCGCACCACATGGCCCACAGATTGACCACCACCACCTTGCCCCGGAAGTCGGCAAAGCTGGCGGCCTCGCCCTCGCGGTCGACAAAGCCGTAGTCCGGGGCGGGCACGAGGTCGGCCGGCGCAGACAGGCGCGTCAGGGGGCCCTTGGCATAGACCGACAGTTCGCTTTGCGCGGGACCGGCCGCGTCGGCAGCGGTCGCGCCTTTGGACCCCGGGACAATATGCGGATATAGCAACACGCCACCGGCGATCAGGGCGACCAGAACCGCCGCGCCGATGGCCAGAGCCGTCTTTACAGAACCCTTGATATCCGAGCCTAACGCCATGTCCCGGCCTACATCTCCTGACGCCGCTGTCCCTGCATCCGGAGCGACTTCGGAAAAGACCCTATGGGGTGGACGCTTTTCCGCCAAGCCTGATGCGGTGATGCAGGCCATCAATGTGTCAATTGGCGTCGATCAGCGCCTCTGGCCGCAGGATCTGGCGGGGTCGCGCGCCCATTGTCGCATGCTGGCGGAGCGCAGGATCATTTCGGCCGAGGCGGCAGAAGCCATCCTGGGCGGGCTGGACACCATCGAGGCCGAGATCCGGGACGGCCGCTTTCCCTTCCGGGACCAGTACGAAGACATCCACATGAACGTCGAGGCGCGGCTGGCCGAGCTGATCGGCGAGGCCTCCGGCCGGCTGCACACGGCGCGCAGCCGCAATGATCAGGTGGCGACCGACTTCCGCCTGTGGGTGCGCGACGCCTGCGATCATACGGTCGATCAGCTGAAGGCGCTGCAATCGGCCCTGCTGGACAAGGCCGAAGCCCATGCCGGGGACCTGATGCCCGGCTTTACCCATCTGCAGCCGGCCCAGCCGGTGACCTTTGGCCATCATCTGATGGCCTATGTCGAGATGTTCGGACGGGACGCCTCGCGCTTTGCCGATGCCCGGGCACGCATGAATGAGAGCCCGCTGGGCGCCGCAGCCCTTGCAGGGTCGCCCTTTCCCATCGACCGCCAGATGACGGCCTCGGCGCTCGGCTTTGACCGGCCCATGGCCAATTCGCTGGACGCCGTGTCCGACCGGGACTTTGCGCTGGAGAGCCTGGCCGCCGCCAGCATCTGCGCCGGACACCTGTCGCGTCTGGCCGAAGAGATCGTCATCTGGATGACGCCCCAGTTCGGCTTCGTCACCCTGCCGGACCATCTGACGACCGGCTCGTCGATCATGCCGCAGAAGCGCAACCCGGACGCCGCCGAACTGGTGCGCGCCAAGACGGGCCGGATCATGGGCTCGCTGGTCGCGCTGTCGACCGTCATGAAGGGCCTGCCACTGGCCTATTCCAAGGACATGCAGGAGGACAAGCCGCCGGTGTTCGAGGCGTTCGACGCGCTGGATCTGGCGTTGGTGGCCATGACCGCCATGGTCGCGGCCCTGAAGCCGGACACCGGACGCATGCGGGCCGCGGCCGGTTCAGGCTTTTCCACCGCGACCGATCTGGCCGACTGGGTGGTGCGCGAACTGGACCTGCCCTTCCGTCAGGCGCACCACATCACCGGCGCGGCGGTCAAGCGGGCCGAGGCCCTGGGCGTGGACCTGGCGCAACTGCCGCTGGACGAACTGACCGCAATCGAGCCCGGAATCACCTCCGAGGTTTACAAGGTGCTGTCGCCTGAGGCTTCCTGTGACAGTCGCCGCAGCTATGGTGGCACGGCGCCGGAGCAGGTCCGCGCGCGCATCGCCGAATGGAAGACGCGACTGTCATGACCGTTTCGAACCGCATTGCCATTCTGGGGCTGGCCAGCCTGATGCTGGCCGGGACCGCCGCCTGTGGCCGGATGGCCGATCTGGAAGCCCCGCCCGAGCGTCGCACCGAGCGCGGCATGCGCGATGCTGGCGCCCCCAATCTGGACGAACCGGCGACGGTCAACCGGCCCTCAACCCAGCAGCCGATCGACGGCGGTCCGAGCAATCCCTATTCGGGCGGCGGCAGCCCGCTTTCCTGACCATCTGAGGTCGCCCTCCTCCCCGAGACGACGTGGACCATTTTCGCTACATCGACGGCGCTCTCCATGCGGAAGGCGTGCCGCTGGCCGCCCTTGCAGATGAGGTCGGCACGCCGGCCTATGTCTATTCGACCGCGACGCTGAGCCGGCACTATCAGGTGTTCCGCGAGGCCTTGCAGGCGCAGGGACCCGCCCTTGGCCGGTCGCTGATCGCCTTTGCGGTCAAGGCCAACAGCAATCTGTCGGTGCTGGCGACGCTGGGGCGGCTGGGCGCGGGGGCCGATACCGTCTCGGAGGGCGAAATCCGACGCGCGCTGGCAGCGGGCATTCCGGCCGATCGCATCATCTTCTCGGGCGTGGGCAAGACCGACGCGGAGCTGGCCTTTGCCCTTGAGACCGGCGTGCGTCAGATCAATGTCGAGTCCGGCCCGGAGCTGGAGCGGCTGGAGCGGATTGCTGAGGCCGTCGGCATTCGGCCTGACATCGCCATCCGGGTGAACCCGGGCGTCGGCGCAGGCGGGCATGCCAAGATCACGACAGGCGGCGGGGGCGACAAGTTCGGCGTGCCGGTCGAGGAGGCGCTGTCCCTCTATGCCCGCGCGGCCGCGAACGGACGGGTGCGGCCCGTGGGCCTGGCCTGTCATATCGGGAGCCAGATTCTGGACCTTGCCCCCCTGCGAGATGCCTTCGGCGTGCTGGCGGACATGACCCGTCGGCTACGCGCGGACGTCCATTCCGTCCGGGTTCTGGACCTCGGCGGAGGCCTGGGCGTGCCCTATGAGCCGGGGCTGACACCGCCCGACCCCGCGACCTATGCGGCCATGGTCGGCGAGGCGATGGCGGGGCTGGACGTGGACACCGTCTTCGAGCCCGGGCGTCTGCTGGTCGCCAATGCCGGGGTGCTGCTGGCCCGGGTCATTCATGTGAATGTGCGGCCGGACGGGCGGCGCTTTCTGGTGCTGGATGCCGCCATGAACGACCTGATGCGGCCGGCGCTGTACGACGCCTTCCACCCGCTTTTGCCGGTGACGGATGAGGGCCGGGCCGAGGGCCTGTATGACGTCGTCGGACCGGTCTGCGAAACCGGGGACACCTTTGCCCGCGACCGGCTCCTGCCCGAGCTCAGGGCTGGAGACCTTGTCGCCTTCAAGGGCGCCGGGGCCTATGGGGCCGCCATGGCCAGTGAATACAACAGCCGCCCGCTGGTGCCCGAAGTGCTGGTGGACGGTGACCGCTTCGCCGTGGTCCGGCCCCGGCCGGATTACGAGGCCATGCTGGCGCGCGAGACCGTCGCGCCCTGGCTGGCGGACTGACGCCTCAGTCCAGGGTGCAGATGTCGGGCAGGCCACGCCAGGCGCCGCCGTGGTCGAGGCCATAGCCGACCAGAAAGCGGTTGGGGGCCTCCCAGCCGACGAAGTCCGGTTCCGGCGCGCGCGGCAGGGGCCAGGGTTTACGCGCAAAGACAGCGGTCAGCACCCCGGCGGCGCCGGCCTCGCGGACCAGCCGCACCGATTCCGCCAGCGACAGGCCGGTGTCGAACACATCATCGAGGATCAGCACCTTGCGGCCCTCGACCGAACGCTGCAGCGGCGCGCGCACCTCGATCCGCCCCTTGCTCTCCTTGCCGTCGCCGTACGAGGCCAGCCACAGGGCATCGAAGCGCAGATGGCGGCCGTGCCGGGCCAGCGCCCGGGTCAGATCGGCGGCGAACCAAAGCCCCCCGGTCAACAACACCACGGCCACGGTCTCGTCATCTACATGGGGGGCGATGCGCTGCGCCAGATCCTCGACCACGGCGGCCACGCCGGCCTGATCGAGCAGGACAGACGGGGCGGGACGGTCGGAGGAGGGATCGGCCATGCGGGGCCGATAACGCCTAATGGGTGGCGCTGTCGAGCGGTACGGCCGCGACGGGCGTCAGTTCTGCCGGCATGTCCGAGGTCAAGGCCCGGGCGGGCCGTAGCGACGGGGCCGCCTCGGACGCCGCTCCGGGGGCCGTCTCGTGAGCGGTCGAGACGGGGTGGGCGGACGCCTCCGCTTCATGACCTGCGGGCGCCGCATGGTCTGCGGGCGTTTCCTCGCGAGCGGGGGGTCGCTGGACCGGAACCGGGGCGGGCGGGGCGTCCAGCACAAAGTCGACGCCGACGCCGGTGGCCTTTCCGCCCGGATCCGCGAGAACGACGGCAAAGCCTGACACCTGGCCCGGCAGGACGGGCGCGCCATCCGTGCGGACCACCGCATGGGCGATCTCGGCACCGTGGTCGTCCAGCAGGGCGACCCGTATGGCAGGCGCGACGATCTCGCGGTCACGGACATTGCGCAGCGCCCCCGACACCATGACCTTGTCCGGGGTTTCCGGCAGGGCACGGGCGCCGACGGCCTCGAATTCCAGCCCGGTGACATTCACGGGCATGCCGACGGCGGCATAGGCCACAGCCGTGCGCGGCAGGATATCGACCACCTCGACCCGGAACAGCCAGGCCCCGGCGAGGAGGCCGAGGAAGATGCTGGCGACCCCGGCCCAGACCGCGCCGTGCATGGCGGCGCGGCGGGTTCGGCGGGCAGTTTCAGCGCGCGCGCGGTAGGCCTTGGGAAGTTCGGGGGCCGGGGTTTCCGCCAGGCTCTCCCGCGCCGGGGCCGGGGTCTCAACCGGTGCAGGGGCGGTCGCCACCGGAACTGCCTCGGCCTCGAGCTCGAGCGGTTCGTCTGGCATGGCGTGCCAGCTGTGGGCACAGGACTGGCAGCGCACGGTGCGCCCGCGTGAGCCGAGCGCCGTATCGGGCACGAAATAGCTGGTGGCGCAGGCAGGGCAGGTCAGTATCATGGGCGATGACCGCAAGGCATGCCGCGTTGCGCCCCCCGGAGCGACCCCGCGCCCCGTTGACCCCTATCCCGGCTTCCCTGACCTGTATTCGATGTGACCCGCACGATCGCCGCCTCTGACATGTCCAGCCCGACCGATGGCCCCCGAGGCGAAGCCGGCTGGCCGGTGCGCCTGAGAGGCGTGACGTTCGGCCACGCCGGACGCCCCGACCTGTTGCGGGGTATCGATCTCACTGTGACGACGGGCTCTTTCAACTTCCTTACCGGGCGGTCCGGAGCGGGCAAGAGTCTGCTGATCGGGATGATGGCCGGACTGGTCCGTCCGGATGCGGGCCAGGTGGTGCTGTTCGGACAGGACCGGGCCGAGCTGCGCGGTCGCGAGGCCCGGGGGCTGCGACGCCGGATCGGCCTGATCGCCCAGGACGACCCGCTGCTGGCGCACATGAGCGTCGCCGACAGCCTGGCCGTGACCCTGCGCGTGACCGCCGAAGTCCCCCGGGGGCGCGCGGCGGATCTGGCGGCTATGCTGGACTTCGTTGGCCTGTCCGACATGGCCGACCGCCCTGCGGGCACGCTGTCGCGCGCCGAGCGGCGACTGGTGGCGCTGGCGCGAGCGATGATGACGGGCCCCGAGCTGATCCTGGCGGATGAACCGCTGGCCGGGCTGGACGCGGCCTCGGCCAAACGCATGCTGGGCCTGCTGCGGACCCTGAACCGGCAGGGCGCGACCGTAATCATGACCCGCGACGGCGACGGGCCGGGCGCGGAGGTCCGCAAGGGCGACCGGCGGCTGCACCTCGAGGCCGGTCGCCTGGTCGAGCCGGAGCGGACGCGATGAGGCGCCCTGCCCTGTTGATCGGGCCGGAGCTTTGGCCGAACGGCGGCGCGACCCGGCGGCTGGGTCTGGTCGTGCTGACCGTGCTGAGCCTGCTGACGGCGCTGGCCCTGCTGGCCCATGTGGGCGCCAGCCGCGCGGCCGGCGACTGGGCCAGCGCGGTGAGCCGTGAGGCCACCGCCCTGATTCGCCCCCGGGCCGACGAGAGCGGGGCGACCGCCGCTGCCCGCGCCGCCGAAGCGCTCGCCGGGGTGCGCGGCGTGCAAGAGGCCGTGGCGCTGGAGCGGGCCGAGGCCGAGGCCCTGTTGCGCCCCTGGCTGGGCGAGGCGGATCTGGCGACCCTGCCCCTGCCCCAGCTGGTGCGGCTGAGGCTGGACCCGGCCGAGCCCGCCAGCGCCATCAGCCTGAACCGGGCGCTGGCCGAGGCCGGGGTCGACGGGACGGTCGACGACCACAGCCTGTGGCGCGAGGACTTCACCGCCGCCGCGCGCGGGGTGCGCGACCTGACGCTGCTGGCCGTGCTGGTCGCCGGCCTGCTGACCGCCACCGCCATCGTGCTGAGCGCGCGGCAGGCCGTTGAGAGCCGGTCGGGTGCGCTGCAGGCCCTGCGACTGGCGGGCGCGGACGACCCGGCCCTGACCTTCCTCGCCCAGTGGCATCTGGGGCGGGACGCAGCCCTGGCCGGGGCGGTCGGGGCGGGGCTGGCCCTGCTGGCCGGGCTGGGGCTGGCGCTGGCGCCCTTGACGGGCACGCTGGGCCGGGTGTTTCCGCTGATCCTCACCGATCCGGTGTGGCTGGCGCCCTGGCCGCTGGTGACGGCGGTCGTGGCCGTGGTGGCCGCGCGGGTGTCGATCCGACTGTGGCTTGGCAGGCAGCGGGGCGGGGGCTAGTTAAGGATGATGCGCTTTCTGGCCCTCTTCGGCATTCTCGCTCTCGTCTGGCTGGTCGGGCTGTTCGCCTTCGCCGACCGGGTGCGGAGTTATAGCCCGGCGGATGATCCCGCCCGGGCGGACGGAATCGTCGTCCTGACCGGCCCGTCATCGACCCGGGTCGATGCCGCCGTGCGCCTGCTGGAGAACGGCAAGGGCGACCGGTTGCTGATCTCGGGCGTCAACCGCCAGGTGCAGAAGGCCGAGCTGAAGGCCGTGACGCCCGGCTCAAACCGGCTGTTCGCCTGCTGCGTCGACCTGGGGTTCGAGGCCGAGAACACCATGGGCAATGCCCGCGAGATCGGCCGCTGGGCCCGGTCGAACGGCTATGACAGCCTGATCGTGGTGACCTCGGACTATCACATGCCGCGCAGCCTGGTGGAGATCCGCAGCGCCCTGCCCGGCGTCGAGCTGACCCCCTATGCCGTCAAGACGCCCGAGCTGGACGACCGGGGCTGGTGGCGGGCGGCGGTCACAGCCCGGCGTATGACACTGGAATATATGAAGTATCTGACCGTCATGGTGCGCGAGGGCGTGCGGCGCATCAGCGGCGACCGCTCGGCCGACGCGGTCCAGGGCGTGGCCGAGGAAGCCGCGAAGAAGGCCCGCGAGTGACCACGCTGCGGTCCCTGATCTTTGTCGCCTGGCTGTATCTGTCGATGGCGATCTTTGCCCTGTTCATGTCGCCCGTGCTGCTGTTCGGGCGCGACCCCTCGATGGTCGTGATCCGCATGTGGGGCGCCTTTGTGCTGTTCGGCCTGCGCTGGATCTGTGGCGTGCGGGTCGAGGTCAGGGGTCTTGAGCACCGGCCCTCGGGCCCCGCCCTGATCGCCGGCAAGCACCAGGGCATGCTGGATGTGATTGCCCCCTTCACCTTCCTTACGGACCCCTGTTACATCATGAAGAAGGAGCTGATCGTGCTGCCCTTCTTCGGCTGGTTCGCGGCCCGGACCAATATGATCGCCATCGACCGCTCGGCCCATTCGGCGGCCCTCAAGGGCATGGTCCGTCAGGCCCGGATCCGCCACGCCGAGGGACGCCAGATCCTGATCTTCCCCGAGGGCACCCGCACCGCCCCCGGCGCGCCGCCTGACTACAAGCCCGGCATCGCCGCCCTGTACCGCGACCTCGACTGCGCCTGCGTGCCCATGGCCACCAATGCGGGCCAGCACTGGCCGGCCCACGGCTTCAGACGCACCCCCGGCACCGTGGTCTATGAGTTCCTGCCCGCCATCCCCGCCGGGCTGAAGCGCGACGCCTTCATGGCGCGGCTGGAGGCCGAACTGGAAGCGGCCTCGACGAAGCTGCTGGGGTAGGCTCACCCGCCCCCCGCCCGCTTCGCCACGACCACGGCGCGGTCCAGCGCCTGCAGGAAGGCCGAACGGTCGCGCGGGCCGAACGGCGGCGGGCCCGACGTCGCCACCCCCATGCCGCGCAGATGCTCGCCCACCATCCGCCCGGCCAGGGCCGAGCCGATCGAGTCGGGCGTGAAGGCCGAGCCATTGGGCCTGAGCGCCTGGGCCCCGGCCTTGAGACAGCGGTCGGCCAGCGGGATGTCGCTGGTCACCACAATATCGCCCGGCCCCGCCCGCTCGGCGATCCAGTCATCGGCGACATCCGGCCCGGCCTCGACCACCACCTGTTCGATGAAGGGCGCGCGGCGTGTGTTGATCCAGCCGTTCGAGACGACAAAGGCCTTGAACCCCACCCGCTCGGCCACGCGGAAACACTCCTCCTTCACGGGGCAGGCGTCGGCGTCGATGAAGAGGGTGTGCATGGGGGGTGACTAGTGAGTGGTGAGTGGCGAGTGGCGAGTGGCGAGTGGCGAGAAAGACCGTCTGAACCGTCTGAATAGTCTGGAATGGGGTTCGGGGTGGGGAAATCAGACGGTGAAAAAAACCGTCTGAACCGTCTGAATGGTCTGAACCGTCTGAATGGTCTGGATGGGCTCCGGGGTCTGCGGCTGGGACGGGGAGTCTACCACGGCGTGGGGGTGTGCTGATAAGATTGGAGTAAGCCTCCACCCTGCTTTCGTCATCCTCCGGCGAGCGAAGCGAGACCGGGGGACCCAGCGGCACGCGATAGCGTGAATCTGTTCAACACGCAGCGCGCGGCGCCTTTCGCCTCCGCTTCGCTACGGCGCCGCTGGGTCCCCCGATCTGCGCCGCTACGCGGCTTGTCGGAGGATGACGAAAGCAAGGGAGGGGGTCAGTCGGGCTCTTCGGGCGGGGTCCAGTCCGGGTCGTGCACCGGGAACCAGTCGGCGGCTAGATCGCGCCAGTTGGGATTGTCCGTCTCGATGAGGGCCAGCTTCCAGTCGCGCATCCACTTCTTGATGCGGCGCTCGCGCTTGATGGCATCGGTGACCCAGGTGTGCCGCTCGAACCAGACCAGTTGGTGGCAGTCGTTCTCGTCGGTAAAGCCCGGAAAGGCGCGGGTTTTGTGCTTCCAGACCCGGCTTTCGAGGTTGGACGTCGAACCCGTGTAGATCGTCCCGTTGCGCCCACTCGCCATGATGTAGGTGGCGATGAAGGTGCGGTGCGTTCCCATGCGCTGAAACTAACGCCGTCTTTTGCGATCGTCACCAGCCCCGATCCGCGCTCGCTCTTCTACTTTCGTCATGGCCCGGCTTGACCGGGCCACCCAGCGGCGCCGAAGGCGATCTGTTCGGGTAGCGCGGCCCGCGTCCTGCCTGTGAAAGCTTCGCGCTCCCGCGCGCCGCTGGGTCCCCCGGTCTGCGCCGCCTGCGGCGGCTTGCCGGAGGATGACGAAAGAGGGGGAGAGGGAGTCACGACTTGACCCCTCCCTCGCCCGTCGGGATCATGGCCCATGCCCAGACCGGTTGTCCTTGTTCGCCATGATCCCGCGTGGGCCGCGCGGGCGGAGGGGCTGATCGCAGAGCTCGTCGCGGCCGTGCCGGGGGTGTTCGGGGCGGTGCATCATATGGGCTCGACGGCCATTCCGGGGCTGCCCGCCAAGCCGGTGATCGATCTGCTGGCCGAGGTCGAGGGTCTGGAGGTGCTCGAGGGCGCGCGCGGGACGCTGGCCGGGCTGGGCTGGCGCTGGCGGGGCGAGAACGGGCTGGCGGGGCGGCGCTATTTCACCCGCGACGATCCGGAGACCGGCACCCGCGCCGCCCACCTGCATGTCTATGCGTGCGGAGACCCGGCGATTGCCTGGCATCTGGCCTTCCGCGACCGCCTGCGCGCCGAGCCCGCCACGGCGGACGCCTATGCGCAGGAAAAGGCCCGCTGCGCCGCCCTCCACCCCGACGACAGCGCGGCCTACACCGCCTGCAAACAGGCCTGGACGGATGCCGTGGCGGCGGAGGCGGTGCGGGGGTGGATGGGGCGTTAGTCTTCTTCAGGCGGCGGGGTCCAGTCCAGGTCGTTCTCGGGGAACCAGTCGGCAGCCAGATCGCGCCATTCGGGGTTGTGCGCCTCGATCAAAGCCAGCTTCCAGTCACGCATCCACTTTTTGAGACGGCGCTCGCGCTTGATGGCATCGGTGACCGAGGTGTGCCGCTCGAACCAGACCAGTTGATCGCAATCATTCTCGTCGGTGAAGCCCGGAAAGGCGCGGGTTTTGTGCTTCCACACCCGGCTTTCGAGGTTGGAGGTCGAGCCCGTGTAGATCGTCCCGTTGCGCCCGCTCGCCATGATGTAGGTGGCGATAAAGGTGCGGTGGGTTCCCATACGCCAAAGCTAACGCCGTTTTTTGGGAACGTCACCAGCCCCGATCCGCGCTCGCCCTTCTACTTTCGTCATGGCCCGGCTTGACCGGGCCACCCAGCGGCGCCGAAGGCGATCTGTTCGGGTAGCGCGGCCCGCGTCCTGCCTGTGAAAGCTTCGCGCTCCCGCGCGCCGCTGGGTCCCCCGGTCTGCGCCGCCTGCGGCGGCTTGCCGGAGGATGACGAAAGGGGGGATGGCCGTGTGTCCTCGTTTCTATATCCCCGTTTCTGACACTCAGTGCGGGCCCGGTGCTTCGTAGAACTCCTCGTCAAACTCAGTCGCCACATGGGCCTTGTGGCTCAATTTGAAATCGCGGGAATAGCCGCCGTATTGAGGTGTGCCCCACCCGTGCCACGCCATCGCAAAACGCCAGCCGTCCTCGCGGATCACGACGTCCTCTTGATCCAAGAGGCGCGCCAGCATTACTTCCGCTTGATCCGACGGCATGGCCCGCTCAAGCAGCGCGCGCACCATGGCATAGAAGCGCACGTCGGACTGGGCCGTGTCGTTTCGATTGCTGGCGTGCAGGATGAGCACCAGCCGCGTTACCGCGAACTCGGTTCCGGACAAATAGTAGGAGACGTTGTCCGGCAGGAAACCATCGCCGAGCTTCACGACTGTCGCTTCCGCCCGCCATTCGCCGAAGCTGGGATGCCAGTCCTTCGCAAGGACGCCATCTTCTTTCAGAAAGCAAATCGCATCGTGCGGGGACCAACCTAACTCCGCAGACGTAACGGGTGGGTTCTTTTCACGGCGCTTGAGGCGTTTGATGAGGGAGATCGCCTCTTCGACGCCTCTGCGATCCTCAATGTCGTTCATCTTTAGATCGCGGGCGAGCCGCTTCATGCCGTCCAAGTCATATCCGAACGCCCAAAGTGCTCGCCGCTGCGCGTAGGCCGCGAGATCGGGTCTTTTCCACATGATCTTGAGCGACGTGAAGATCGTCTCGTGCGTCATCAGGACGGCGAGGGCGAACAGGAAAGGAATAAAGGCGATCGACAAGATGATCGGGGCCGCGAACTCGCGCAGCGTGTTCCAACTCAGGAAGGTGAACGGAGCGGCGAGAATCTCACGCGTTCCCCAAGCGAGGTAACCAAGGCCAGCGATCGCCAGGATCCACAACAGTGGTTTCACAAGAATCTCGCCGCCCTTCAGGGTCGGTGCCATCGCCACTATCAAGGCGATAAAGGTGAGCGGCACTGGCAGGATCAGCTCGGCCCATAACGGGAAGCTGCCGAATTCGGCGATGAACGTGATTGCGGCAGTCAGACTGAGAGCGTCCAGAAGCAACCTGCGAACCGGGTGCTTTTCCTCGCCGATTCGCTGGGCTTCCCACAGCGAAGCAAAGCCTACCGTCAACCACCACAGAACCGTGGTTTTGAGGTTGGACCATTCCCACGCATTCAGTTTCGCCAGCAGCGTGACGATGAGGATCGTGTAGGCCGTCATGGCGAGAAAAACCCGCTGCAATGGCCATGCGAAGAACATCCGGATCACGCTCAATCCACCTAAGCGCGTTCGCTTCCAGAGCAGAAGTCCAGACCCGATGACGCCCAACCAGATAAGCGCCGCGAGCTCTCTGGTGTTTAAGTCGAAGCCGAAACCGGCAGGATCGAATTCGCTGAGATTCATCAGGCGCGACTACCTTCTCTCATAGAGCGCCATTAGTGCCGGATAGAAGGCCCTAATGCACCCGCGCCTTCCCGATCTCCAGCCCGCCATCCGCCCCCGCTGACACGGCGATCACGCTCCCGTCCTCGATCTCGCCGGCCAGCAGTTTCCTTGCGATCGGGTCGACCAGCTCCTTCTGGATGACGCGTTTGAGGGGGCGGGCGCCGTAGACGGGGTCGTAGCCCTTGTCGGCGAGCCAGGCGGCGGCGGTGTCGTCGAGGGCCAGGGTCAGGCGGCGGTCGGCCAGCAGTTTTTCGAAGCGGGCCAGCTGGATGCGGACGATGCCGCCCATCTGGGCGCGGCCGAGGCGCTGGAACAGGACGATTTCGTCGATGCGGTTGACGAACTCGGGCCGGAAGTGGGCGCGGACGGCCTCCATCACCATGGGGCGGACGGCATCCACGGTGTCGCCTTCGCCCTGATAGGCCAGGGCGTCGGAGCCGAGGTTGGAGGTCATGATGATCAGGGTGTTCTTGAAGTCGATGGTGCGGCCCTGGCTGTCGGTCAGGCGGCCGTCGTCGAGCACCTGGAGGAGCACGTTGAAGACGTCGGGGTGGGCCTTTTCCACCTCGTCGAACAGCACGACCTGATAGGGGCGCCTGCGGACCGCCTCGGTCAGGGCCCCGCCCTCGTCATAGCCGACATAGCCGGGAGGGGCGCCGATCAGGCGGCTGACGGCGTGCTTTTCCATATATTCCGACATGTCGATGCGGGTGATGGCGGCCTCGTCATCGAACAGGAATTCGGCCAGCGCCTTGGTCAGCTCGGTCTTGCCGACGCCGGTGGGGCCGAGGAACAGGAAGGAGCCGAGCGGGCGGTTGGGGTCGTTGAGGCCCGCGCGGGCCCGGCGGACGGCATCGGAGACGGCGGTCAGGGCCTCGTCCTGGCCGACCACGCGGCGGGCCAGGGCGTCTTCCATGGTCAGCAGTTTTTCGCGTTCGCCCTCGAGCATCTTGTCGACGGGCACGCCGGTCCAGCGGGAGACGACGGCGGCGATCTGTTCGGCGTCGACGACTTCGGGGGTCAGGGGGCCAGCCTTGTCGGCCTCATTGGCCTCGGCCTCGTCCAGCTGGCGCTCGATCTGGGGGATCTGGCCATAGGCGATTTCGGAGGCGCGGCCGAGGTCGCCAGTCCGCTGGGCGGTGACCAGTTCGGCGCGCAGGCGGTCCAGCGTCTCGCGCAGCTGGGCGCCCTGGCCGACCTTGTCCTTTTCCGCCTTCCAGCGGGCGGTGAGGGCGTCGGACTCGGACTGGAGGTCGTCGATTTCAGACTCCAGTTTCTCCAGCCGGGATTTTGAGCCGGCGTCGGATTCCTTTTTCAGGGCCTCGCGCTCGATCTTGAGCTGGACCAGACGGCGGTCGATTTCGTCCAGCGCCTCGGGCTTGGAGTCGACCGCCATGCGGACGCGCGACGCGGCCTCGTCGATCAGATCGATGGCCTTGTCCGGCAGGAAGCGGTCGGTGATGTAGCGGTTCGACAGGGTCGCGGCCGCGACGATGGCGCTGTCGGAAATGCGCACGCCGTGGTGGACCTCATACTTCTCCTTGAGGCCGCGCAGGATGGAGACGGTGTCCTCGACCGAGGGCTCCTCGACGAAGACGGGCTGGAATCGGCGGGCGAGGGCCGCGTCCTTTTCCACGTGCTTGCGGTATTCATCCAGCGTGGTGGCGCCGACGCAGTGCAGCTCGCCCCGGGCAAGCGCAGGCTTGAGCAGGTTGGAGGCGTCCATGGCGCCGTCGCCCTTTCCGGCGCCGACCAGGGTGTGCATTTCGTCGATGAACAGGACGATCTGGCCCTCGGCGGCCGAGACCTCGTTCAGCACCGCCTTGAGCCGTTCCTCGAACTCGCCGCGGTATTTGGCGCCGGCGATCAGGGCGCCCATGTCGAGCGACAGGACCTTCTTGTCCTTGAGCGACTCCGGCACGTCGCCATTGACGATGCGCAGCGCCAGACCCTCGACGATGGCGGTCTTGCCGACGCCGGGCTCGCCGATCAGGACGGGGTTGTTCTTGGTGCGGCGGGCGAGGACCTGAATGGTGCGGCGGATTTCCTCATCGCGACCGATGACCGGATCGACCTTGCCGTCGCGGGCGGCCTGGGTCAGGTCCCGGGCATAGCGTTTGAGGGCATCATAAGCGTCTTCGGCCCCGGCGCTGTCGGCGGTCTGGCCCTTGCGCAGTTCGGTGATGGCGGCCTCGAGGGCATCCGGCGTGGCGCCGACCGAGGCGAGCACCGTGGCTGCGACGCCGCCGTCCTTGGCGATGGCGCTGAGCAGGCGCTCGGTGGTGACGAACTGGTCGCCGGCCTTTTTGGCGGAGGCCTCGGCCGTGGCAAAGACGCGGGCGGTGTCGCCGTCGAGGTACAGCTGGCCCGAGCCGCCGGACACCTGGGCGCGCTTGGACAGGGCCGTTTCGACGGCGCGCTCGGCCTTGGCCGCGTCGCCGCCGGCGGCCGTGATCAGATTGCGGGCCAGGCCGTCGCGTTCCTCCAGCAGCACCTTGAGCAGGTGTTCGGGCGCGAACTGCTGATGCCGGCGGGCCAGCGCCAGCGACTGGGCGGCCTGGACGGCGGATTTGGCGCGGTCGGAGTAGAGGTCGAGGTTCATCTGTGGTCATCCCCTGGATCAGGCAGATCCGGCCCGCTGCCCTTGATGCAAGCGACACGCCAGCCGGTCACCCCCGAAATGGGTGTGGCCGATCCGCAACGCAAGAGGTGGGGACGCCGGTCTGCGCAGCCGCTATGCAGGCGACCGGAGATCCCCGCCCATGCCCCTGCTGTCCCTGTTCGAGCCGACCGTGATCCTGCCGTTTCTGGTGGCGGTGGCGCTGGTCGAGCTGACGCCGGGGCCGAACATGGGCTGGCTGGCGCTGATCGCGGCGGGCCGGGGACGGACGGCGGCGCTGGCGGCCGTGGCCGGGGTGACGCTGGGGCTGGCGATCTGGATGCTGGCCGCCGTGGTCGGGGTGGCGACGCTGGTGATCCAGTGGCCCTGGCTGTTCCAGATCATCCGCTGGGCCGGGGTCGGTTGGCTGCTCTGGCTGGCGTGGGAAGCCTGGCGGGGGGCGGACACCATGGCGGGAGAGGCCGTCGAGGGACGGCGCCGCGACCTGTTCCTGAAGGGGCTGGCGGCCAATCTGCTCAATCCCAAGGCGGCGGTCTTCTATTCGGCGCTGCTGCCGACCTTCATCCGGCCCGGGGCGGGGTTGCCGGTGGCGCAGGCGCTGACGCTGGGCGGGCTGCATCTGGCGGTGGCGACCACCATCCACGGCCTGATCGTGGTGACGGCGGCGGGCGCCGGCGGTCCCCTGCTGCGACGGCTGGAAGGGCCGCTGGCGCGCGGCGTGATGGGCGGCGGTATCCTGCTGGTCGCCCTGTGGATGGCGTGGGAGACGCGCTAGGTTCTGGACTCATAAG
>NZ_DDOD01000021.1:0-25947 GCF_002341485.1 Brevundimonas sp. UBA2503
ACGACTTCCCCACTGTCTCCAGCACAGGCTCAGTGAAATTGAATTCCCCGTGAAGATGCGGGGTTCCCGCGGTCAGACGGAAAGACCCTATGAACCTTTACTATAGCTTCGCCTTGGCGTTAGCGACCGTATGTGTAGGATAGGTGGGAGGCTATGAAACCGGGGCGCCAGCTCTGGTGGAGCCATCCTTGAAATACCACCCTTACTGTCGTTGACGTCTAACCGAGATCCGTTATCCGGGTCCGGGACATGGCGTGGTGGGTAGTTTGACTGGGGCGGTCGCCTCCTAAAGTGTAACGGAGGCGCGCGATGGTGGGCTCAGACCGGTCGGAAATCGGTCGTCGAGTGCAATGGCATAAGCCCGCCTGACTGCGAGACTGACAAGTCGAGCAGAGACGAAAGTCGGCCATAGTGATCCGGTGGTCCCGCGTGGAAGGGCCATCGCTCAACGGATAAAAGGTACTCTAGGGATAACAGGCTGATTTTGCCCAAGAGTCCATATCGACGGCAAAGTTTGGCACCTCGATGTCGGCTCATCACATCCTGGGGCTGGAGCAGGTCCCAAGGGTATGGCTGTTCGCCATTTAAAGTGGTACGTGAGCTGGGTTCAGAACGTCGTGAGACAGTTTGGTCCCTATCTGCCGTGGGTGTTCGAAGCTTGAGAGGATCTGTCCCTAGTACGAGAGGACCGGGATGGACATACCTCTGGTGGACCTGTCGTGGCGCCAGCCGCGCAGCAGGGTAGCTATGTATGGAATAGATAACCGCTGAAAGCATCTAAGCGGGAAACTAACCTCAAAACAAGGCTTCGCTGAGGATCGTGGAAGACTACCACGTTGATAGGCCAGGTGTGGAAGTGGGGCGACCCATGAAGCTTACTGGTACTAATAATCCGATCGGCTTGATCGTTTCTCAGCAAAACTCATTCGGTTTTACTTGCCGATAATAATCGCGACGATGTCTTCTCATTTAATCCCCTATCTGCCTGGTTGACCCGGTGGCTATGTCGGAGGTTCCCCACCCGATCCCATTCCGAACTCGGTCGTTAAGCCCTCCAGAGCCGATGGTACTTCGTCTTAAGGCGCGGGAGAGTAGGTCGCTGCCGGGTCTACCAGTCAGATAGGGATTAAAACGATGTCGCCTGAAGCCACTTGTGCCTCGGGGACATGTCTCGAACCTTTTCTTCCTTCACATTCTCCTTTCCATCTTTGACGCGGGATGGAGCAGCCCGGTAGCTCGTCAGGCTCATAACCTGAAGGTCGCAGGTTCAAATCCTGCTCCCGCACCCAAGATCACACGCCGCCCGGTTCCGCCGGGCGGCGTTTTTCGTTTGCGGACTGCGTCGAGCCGGTGTCGGCCTCAGGCGGGCACCACCACGGCCCGGTCGGGCGCGAGCGCCAGAAACGCCGGCTGCCCGATCGCAGGAACCGGCCCGGCGTGGCTGACGGTCAGGCGATGTTCCCCGTCCGGCCCGATCATCACGACCGTGACGTCGGTGACGTTGCCCGCAAAGCGCCGGGCCACGACGGTTGCCGCCACGCCCTGATCTGCCAGCCGTACATCGCCGGGCCGCACCAGCAACTGCCACCCGGTGGCCTCGCCCTCTGGTTTTACGAACCGCCCCAACGGCGTCGCCACAGCATCGCCGTCCACCCGCGCGGGCAAGGCCTCGACCGGCCCCAGCATCCGCGCCGCGGCCAGCGATATGGGCCGCAGATAGCAGGCCTCGGGCGTCCCCGCCTGCAACACCTCGCCCTGATCCAGCAGCACCAGATGATCCGCCATGGCCAGGGCATCCTCGGCATCGTGGGTGACGATCAGCACGGCCGCGCCCGCCGCCCGCAGCGCGGGGGTCAGGGCATCGCGCACCTCGGCCCGGAGCGAGGCATCCAGCCCCGAAAACGGTTCGTCCATCAACAGGACGGCGGGCTCCCGCGCCAGCGCCCGGGCCAGCGCCACCCGCTGCTGCTCGCCGCCCGACAGGGTCGAGGGCCAGGCCCTGGCCCGATCCTCCAGCCGCAGCGACCGCAGCAGGTCCAGCGCCCGATCGCGCGCCTCGGCCCGGGGCAGGTGGCTCAGGCCAAAGGTGACATTGCCCAGCACGGTCTTGTGCGGGAACAGGGCGTGTTCCTGAAACATCAGGCCGATACCACGATGCTCGGGCGGCACCGTCTGTCCGGGCCACGAGAGCACCGTCTCGCCCAGCCGGATCTCGCCGGCGTCGGGTGCTTCCAGTCCGGCGATCAGGCGCAGCAGGGTGCTCTTGCCGCTGCCCGACGGACCCAGCAGGGCGGTCACCTGTCCGGGCACCAGCGTCAGGTCAACGCCGTGCACGCCCGCATCGCGGCCATAGCGCCGGGCCAGTCCCGTGGCGGTCAGGGTGCGGGCGTCGGTCATGGCTCTCCGGGGCGCGAGGTGCTGATCTTGCGGGTCAACCACAGCACGGCGGGCAGGGCCAGCAGAACAAGCAACAGGGTCGGCCAGCCGGCATTGGCCAGCCGCTCATCCCGCGCATAGTTGTCGGCCATCACCGCCAGCGTATCGACGTTGAACGGGCGCAGCATCAGGGTGGCGGGCAGTTCCTTCATCACATCCACGAACACCACGAGCGCCGCCGTAAACAGGGCCCCGCGCGCCAGCGGCAGCTGAATCGCCCATGCGGTGCCCGTCTCGGAGCGGCCCAGCATGCGGGAAGCCTGCACGACCGACGGCGTGACGCGGGTCAGCCCCGCTTCGATGGGCTCGAAGGCGGCGGCCATCAGCCGGGCGGCATAGGCATAGATCAGCAGGGCGATCCCCATTCCGAAGCCGCCGACCGATCCGGGCACCAGCCGCCATAGCACGGCGGCGGGGATCAGCAGGCCGATGGCCATGACCGCCCCCGGCGTCGCATAGCCGAGGCTGGCGATGCGCGCGGCCAGCGGATGCCGCGTCGACCCCAGCGCCAGCAGGGCCGCAAGCGCGACCGTCACCAGTGCGGCGATCACCGCCAGTCCGACACTGTGCCGCGCGGCGGCGATCAGCCTCGGCCATTCGGGCGTGATGTCGATCATGGTGTGTGCCATCCAGCCCAGCGGCAGGACAAGGCCCAGCCCGACCAGCATCAGACAGAAACCGGTCGCCAGCGCAGCCTTGACCGGGGGCAGCGGCTGCAGGGTCAGGGGCCGCCAGCGCCCGCGTCCGCTGTCGTGATCAGCACCGGACCGGCCCATCCTCTCGATCCACATCAGCACGGCGGCAAAGGCCAGCAGCGGCAGGGCGATCCGGGCCGCGGCCTCGACCGAGCCGAACACGAACCAGGCCCGGACCACGCCGGTGGTCAGGGTCTGGACGCCCAGAAACTGCACCGCGCCATAGTCGGCCAGCGTTTCCATGACGGCCAGGGCGACACCTGCCGCCAGTGCCGGGCGCGCCATCGGCAGCGCCACCTGAAAGAAGGCCCGGGCCGGCGAGGCCCCCAGCATCCGCGCGGCCTCGATCGCCTGCGACGACTGGTTCAACAGCGCCGCCCGCATGGCCAGATAGACATAGGGATAAAAAGCCAGCGACAGGATCAGGCCGGCCCCGCCGAGGCTGCGCATCTCGAACGGCATGTCGACGCCCAGCGTGCCCCGCATCCAGATGCGCAGGTCGCCCGCCGCATCGAAAAGGTCGGCATAACCATAGGCCAGGGCGAAGGCCGGTGCCGCCAGCGGCAGGGCCAGCGCCCAGCTGAGCCAGCGTCGGCCCGGAAAGTCATGCCCGACCACCAGCCAGGCCGCCGTCACGCCAAGGACCGCCGTCAGCACCGCGACCTGCGCCGACAGGGCGACCGAGGTCAGGGCATAGCGGGACAGGTCCGACAGGGCGATGTCCGCCTGACCGTCGCCCAGCGCCGTCGCCACCACCCCGATCAGGGGCAGGATGGCGACCAGCGCTGCGCCCAGTCCCATCCAGACCAATGGCGAAAGCCCGCCCCGGATGCCGGAGCGGGCCTTCAGCGTCGTCGAGGCAGGGGTCGGGCCTATCGCCAGCCTGCCTGGCTCATCATCGCCTGGGCCGCCGCCTGACGCGGACCATAGCGGGCGACCGACATCGGATGGGCCTCAAACGGCGCATAGGCGCTGACCGGGGCGGGCACCGTCACCGAGGGGCTGGCCGGGTATTCATTGTTGTATTCGGCGACCAGCGACTGGGCCTCAGGCGATGCCAGGAATTCCAGCAGCTTGACCGCATTGTCGAAGTTCGGCGCATTGGCCGCGACCCCACCGCCCGAGATGTTCACATGGGCCCCGCGTCCGTCCAGCGACGGGAAGGCCAGCTTGACCCGTTCGGTGACCTCTCGATCGCCCGCGTCCTCACCCGACGCCAGCCGGATGTAGTAGTAGCTGTTGGTGATGGCGACTTCGCAGATGCCGGCGCCGACGGCCCGGATCTGGTCGCGGTCGCCGCCCTCGGGCTGACGGGCCATGTTGGCGACAATGCCCTCGACCCACGCGCGGGTCTTGGCTTCACCCCAGACCTCGATCAGGGCACCGACCAGCGACAGGTTGTAGACGCTGTCGGATGAGCGGACGCACAGCTTGCCGCGGAAGCTGGGCGAGGCCAGCTCCTCATAGGTGTCGACCTCCTCGGGGCGCACCTTGGCCGCGTCATAGGCGACGATGCGCGCCCGGCGGCTGAAGCCGTACCAGTGCCCGCCCGGCTCGCGCAGATTGGCCGGGATCGCCTCCTGCAGCATGGTCGAGTTGGCAGGCTGGAACAGGTCGGCGTCCTGCACGCGCCACAGGGCCCCGGCATCGGCGGCCACGAACACATCGGCGGGGCTGGCCTCGCCCTCGGACTGCATGCGGGCGATCAGGGTGTCGGGATTGCCCTCGATCCGGTTGACGCGAATGCCGGTCAGCTCGGTGAAGCGCTCATAGAGCCGCAGATCGCTGTCATAGTGGCGGGCGGTATACAGATTGACCACGCCGGCATCGGCGGGCGGCGCGGTGTCCGCTGTCTTGGTCTCGGATTCGGGCTGGCCGCAGGCGGCGACCAGCAGGCCAAGGGCAAAGGCGCCGGCCAGGGCGCGGACAGAGGCGAAGGGCTTCGTCATCGAACTCTCCTGAAATGTGCTGCCGTCCTAACGCGACTGAGAATGTTTCGCAACAACATCGCGGGTCCGATTGCGGAAACCGTAAACCCTTCCGATGCGCTATAGTGACGCTGGAACGAGAGGGTCGATGTCATGATCATGCGGATGAACCGGAATGCGCGACTGTGGGGCGCGGTCTGCAGCCTGACGCTGGTGGCGGCCTGTTCGCAGGAGCAGCGCGATCCGCCCGATCCGGTCGAGGCGTCCGCGCCCGATGAGGCCCCGATCAGCGGCGTGGCCATCGCCTATGACTGTGAAAGCGGCGAGAGCCTGTCGGTTGTCTATGGCAAGGACCGCACCGCGGGCCTGACCTATGAGGGCAAGTCGTATCGCCTGCGCCCCGTGACCTCCGGCAGCGGCGCCCGCTACGCCGGCGAGACTCTGGAATGGTGGTCGGCGACCCGCGACGGGCGCGAGGAGGGCCGACTCAGCCGTCTGGACGCCGAAGGCAAGCCCCAGGGCGTCGAGCTGGAACGCTGTGTCCGCAAGGGCCAGCCTCTCACCCCCGCCAGCAATCCACAGTCCATGGCCAGGGCTCCGGCCTGCGCCGGTCCGCAATTGGCCCTTGAGATCGAGAAATCTGACGCCGGCGCGGGCAATCGCGGCCTGGTGCTGTCGCTCCGCAATGCCGGGACCGAAACCTGCAGTATCACCGGCTATCCGGGCGTGACCCTGATGGACGAGGAGGGTCGCCCCGTCGTCGATGTGCGTGCCGACCCCTGGATGCAGGGCGATCCGGCTGAGCCACCGCATCCCGTCGAACTGACCGCCGGCGCCAAGGCGTATTTCGATGTCGGCTGGAATGTCGTGCCCCATGAGAGCGAGGGCGAGACGCGCTGTCCGGTCACCGAAGGCCTCAGGGTCACGGCGCCTGGCGACACGGCGCCCCTGACGCAGGCCACCGGGATGACCGTCTGCGGCGGCCGGATCAAGGTCGGGCCTGTGCGCGCCACCCAGGATGTGTCTGCCGGGACCTGATGCCGAAGCTGTGACATCGGGCGGGGCTTTATACGGCCTTCAAAACCGTCTAGCGGAGCGCCCATGACGACATTCCACGACCGCATCGCCGCCGAACTGGCCGACATCGACGCCCAGGGCCTGACCAAGCCCGAACGGGTCATCGCCTCGCGACAGGGGCCGGTGATCGAGGTGGCGGGCCAGAAGGTGCTGAACTTCTGCGCCAACAACTATCTGGGTCTGGCCGGGGACGAGCGCGTCGTTCAGGCGGGCATCAAGGCCCAGGAACGCTGGGGCGCGGGCACGGCCTCGGTCCGCTTCATCTGCGGCACGCTGGAGATCCACAAGGAGCTGGAGCGCGCCATCGCCGACTACCTCGGCTTTGAGGACACCATCCTTTTCGCGGCGGCCTTCGACGCCAATGGTGGCATCTTCGAGCCTCTCTTCGGGGCCGAGGACGCGATCGTCTCCGATAGCCTGAACCACGCCTCGATCATCGACGGCGTGCGCCTGTGCAAGGCCAAACGCTACCGCTTTGCCAACTCGGACATGGACGACCTTGAGGCCCAGCTGAAGCAGGCCCGGGCCGACGGCGCGCGCGACATCATCATTGCCACCGATGGCGCCTTCTCCATGGATGGCTATGTCGCCAAACTGGCCGAGATCCGGGCGCTCGCCGACACATACGACGCCCTGATCATGGTCGATGACTGTCACGCGACCGGCTTCATGGGCGACAAGGGGCGGGGCTCCTATGCCCATTGCGGGGTCGAGGTCGACTTCGTCACCGGCACCTTCGGCAAGGCGCTGGGCGGGGCCATGGGTGGCTTCATCTGCGCGACCGCCCCGGTGGTAGCCCTGCTGAAGCAGCGGGCCCGGCCCTATCTGTTCTCGAATGCCCTCAGCCCCGCCGTCTGCGGCTCGTCGCTCGAGGCCATCCGCATCGCCGCGGGGGACGAGGGCGACGCCCTGCGCCAGCAGCTGTTCGCCAATGCCGCCCGCTATCGCGCGACCATGACCGAGGCCGGGTTCGACCTGCTGCCCGGCGAACATCCGATCATTCCGGTGATGCTGGGCGATGCCCGCCTCGCCCAGGACATGGCCGCCCGCATGCTGGAGCTGGGCGTCTATGTCATCGGCTTCAGCTTCCCGGTGGTGCCGCGCGGGGCCGCCCGCATCCGGACCCAGATGTCGGCCGCCCACACCTTCGACCAGATCGATCTGGTGGTTGAGGCCTTCAAAACCGCCGGCAAGGAATTGGGAGTGATCAAATGACCGACACCATGAAGGCCCTGGCCAAGATGAAGCCCGCCGAGGGGCTTGAGCTGATCGACGCCCCGATCCCCCAGGCCGGGCCCGAGGATGTGCTGATCAAGGTCCACAAGACCGCCGTCTGCGGCACCGACATCCACATCTGGAACTGGGACGAGTGGTCGCAAAAGAATGTGCCCGTCCCGATGATCACCGGCCACGAGTTCTCGGGCGAGATCGTGTTCGTCGGCAAGGACGTCGATCGTCCGCTGAAGGTCGGCCAGCGCGTCTCGGCCGAGGGTCATGTCATCGACCTGAATTCCGAAGCGGCCCGCGCCGGGCATTTCCACCTCGACCCCGCCACCCGGGGCATTGGCGTGAACCGCCAGGGGGCCTTTGCAGAGTTCGTCGTGGCTCCGGCCTTCAACGTCATCGAGCTGCCGGATGATGTCCCCTATGCCATCGGCTCGATCCTCGACCCGTTCGGCAATGCCGTGCACACGGCGCAGCAGTTCGACCTGCTGGGCGAGGATGTGCTGGTCACCGGCGCCGGTCCCATCGGCATCATGGCCGCCGCCGTTGCCCGCCACGCCGGCGCGCGCACCGTGGTGCTCACCGACATCAACGACTTCCGCCTCGAGCTGGCCCAGAAGGTCGCGCCGGGCGTGCGCACTGTGAACACCACGCGCGAGGACCTGCACGACGTTATCCCCGAGCTGGGCATGAAGGTCGGCTTTGACGTGGCGCTGGAAATGTCTGGCTCGCCCATCGCCTTCAAACAGTGCGTCGACACCCTGATCATGGGCGGCGGCCTGGCCCTGCTGGGCATTCCGTCAAAGCCGATGGAGACCGACTGGGGCGCCATCATCCTCAAGGCCCTGACCATCAAGGGCGTCTATGGCCGCGAGATGTTCACCACCTGGCGCAAGATGCTGGGCCTGCTGAAGGCCGGTCTGGACCTCGAGCCGCTCATCACCCACCAGCTGAACTATGCCGACTATCGCGACGGCTTCGAGGTGATGAAGAGCGGCAAGTCCGGCAAGGTCGTCCTCGACTGGTCGAAGGCCGCCTGACCACAAGACCGGACGGGGGACGAGCGGGCATGAACTATCGCCACAGCTTTCACGCCGGAAATTTCGCCGATCTGGTCAAGCACGCCCTGCTGCTGTGGCTGGTCGACCGGATGCGGGCTCGGGGCCCGCTGACCGTCATCGACACCCATGCGGGGGCCGGCCTCTATGATCTGACCGGCGATGCGGTCCGCTCGCGCGAGGCCGAGGCGGGCGTGGCCCGGCTGATGGCCAGCGACACCCTGCCACCCGCGATCAAGGCCCTGGCGGGAGAGGTCGCGGCGCTCAACCCGGACGGGGGCGTGCGCTTCTATCCCGGCTCACCGCTGCTGGTCGCCCGGCGGTTGGGCGACGGCGACGCCTATGTCGGCTTTGAGATGAACCCGCCGGTGGTCGATCTGCTGGATCAGGCGTTGGCAGATTACCCGGCGGTCGAGGGCCGGGCCGGGGATGGCTATGAGGCGCTGGCCGGAGCGACCGCAAACGCGCGCGGCCCGCTGGTGCTGATCGACCCCCCGTTTGAACAGGCCGACGACTATCAGCGGGCGGCCGATGCGGGCGCGGCGGTGGTCCGGCGCGACCCGACCGCGACGGTCACCATCTGGACCCCGCTCAAGGATATGGAGACTTTCGACGGCTTCCTCCGCCGTCTGGCCGGGGCGGGGGCGGGTCGTGTGCTGGTGGCCGAGGCGCGGCTGCGGCCCCTGACCAATCCGATGAAGATGAACGGCTGCACCCTGGTCATGCTGAACCCGCCGGACGGCGCCGAGGCGGTGGCGCAGCAAGTCTGCGGCTGGGTGGCGGAGACGCTGGGCGACACCGGCGCCCGGGCCGAGGTCTGGTGGGCCTCCCCATAAAATCGCCGACGCTGCGGGTCCGCTTACAGGCGGCAAGTCAATGACTGCTCCCGACCCATTGCGGACATTGGGATGTAGGCTTGCAGCGAAGCTCTCCGTCCGCGACTGTCGCGATATGACTGAGACGTTCCATTTCATTGCGGCACCGTCCAGCGCGGGCGAGGTGCAGGCTTGGTTTCGCGCCCTGCCACATCCGCCAGAGGAGACCGTGACATTGAGAGGAGCAGTCCTCTATTTCAGGGAGATTGGCCCGCTCGTTCTGAACCAAGACGGCTCCCCCGACGGTGCCCGCTCACCGGTGGTGAATTTGGTGCTGCCTACCGTCCGGAGGGATATCCTTTGGACTACTGGAGCAGTGCACTTCCTGACAAAGCCGGTGAGCCAATACCCGGAGATCGCGAAGATCAGGCGAGCGTTCGCAGCCTGGATTGCGTCCCATCCGCTAGCATATGATCCCCACCGCAACGCCGAAAATGCCTTCGCCTATTACCTTGAAGGAACATCGCCGAATTCCGGTCCGCTGTTTGGCCTCCCATCAGGCATGAAGGCCCTTTCCTCGGGCCGCTATTTTGTCGCTGAGTCTGACAATGAACACGTGCTCGACCGAGTATGTCGAACGCTCCGGCTGCGCGGCGTCGAGTGCCGATGACGCCTTGCGGAGAGTCCGCTTCCCACCCTAAGCGGACAGTCCGCGAGTCCGCTTTCTGGGACATCGCGCTTTACTTACGAGTACACGGCCTCAGTCAAACGTCTCGCCCGGCTCATACAGATTGGGCTCGAAGGTCGCGATGCCCATGATCGGGCTCATCGCCTCGACGATGGCTGGATGACGCGTCATGGCCTTCCAGTCCTCGCGGCTGGCCCAGACGCCGTGGACCGCACAGACCTTGCCGTTGACGCCCCGGTGCAGGGTGGCGGAAACGAAGCCCTCCAGCCCCCGTTGACGCCCGACCATGACGGTCAGCGCCTCCATCAGCGCATCCTGCTTCGCAGGCTCGCATTTGTAGACATTGATCAGGACGACGGCGTCGGAATCGGCGGTGGACATGGGCGCCTCATAGCCCATCCCCCTTACCAAGTCGTGCTTGGACGGCCATATCGACGCAATGACCGAGACCCGAAAACCCCGCATCGCCATTCTCGAAACCGGCGCGCCGCCCTCTGACCTGTCGCCCGAGCACGGCCGCTATCCGCAGATGTTTACGCGGCTGCTGGGCGAGGGCTTCGAGGCCCGCACCATCGACGTCCGCCACAGCCCGCCGCCCCGCCCGGGCGACTTCGACGGGGTCATCATCACCGGCTCTCCCGCCGGGGTTTATGACGGCGAGCCCTGGATCGGTCGCCTGCTGACCTGGATCGCGGCGGCCCGGGGCCAGACCCGCATGGTCGGCATCTGCTTCGGCCATCAGGCCATGGCCCAGGCGCTGGGTGGGCGGGTCGAGAAGTCTGAAAAGGGCTGGGGCGTGGGCCTGCACCGCTACCGGGTCGAACAGGCCCAGCCGTGGATGGTGCCGCCGCGAGGCCAGATCGCCATTCCCGTTTCGCATCAGGATCAGGTGGTCGAAAAGCCCGGCGGGGCCCGCGTGATCCTGTCCAGCGACTTCACCCCCTTCGCCGGTCTGGCCTGGGATGACGACGCCATCTCCATGCAGTGCCACCCCGAATTCACTCCGGCCTTTGCCTCCGCCCTCGCCGAGGGCCGCCGCGACCGCATCGGCGCCGACCGCGTCGATCCCGCGCTGGAAACCCTCAAGGGCGACAACGACCGCGAGGCCGTTGCGGGGTGGCTGCAGACCTTCCTCAGACGGTAGAAGCCCGTCATCCTCGGACTTGATCCGAGGATCGGTGCCACCCACCACCGCGGCCATGCCAACCGCCTGCACGGACCGATCCTCTGGTCAAGCCAGAGGATGACGACGAACTATCGACCTACGGCCACTTCACCTCGGGGGGCATGGAGCTGAGGATCGCCTCGACATTGCCGCCGGTCTTCAGGCCGAAGGTCGTGCCCCGGTCGTACAGCAGGTTGAACTCGACATAGCGGCCGCGGCGGATCAGCTGTTCCTCGCGCTCGGCGTCGGTCCAGGCCTCGCCCATCCGGCCCCGCACAATGTCCGGATAGGCCACGAGAAAGGCGTCGCCCACATCACGGGTGAAGGCGAAGTCCGTCGCCCGGTCGCCGCTGTCCAGATGGTCATAGAAGATGCCGCCGGTCCCGCGCGGCTCCTTGCGGTGGGCCAGCCAGAAATACTCGTCGCACCAGGCCTTGAAGCGCGGATAGTATTCGGGATCATGCCGGTCACAGGCGGCCTTGTAGGCGGCATGGAAGGCCATTGTGTCGGGCGCATCCTCTCGCCGGTCGACGTCCAGCACCGGCGTCAGGTCGCCGCCGCCGCCGAACCAGCCCTTCGTCGTGGCGATAAAGCGGGTGTTCATGTGCACGGCGGGCACACGCGGATTGCGGGGGTGGATGATCAGGCTGATGCCCGTGGCGAAAAAGCGCGGATCCTCGGCGGCACCCGGCACCTGCTTTGCGTAGTCTTCGGGGAAGGTCCCATGCACGGTCGAGCAGTGAACGCCGGCCTTTTCGAACAGCCGCCCGTGCAGCATCCCCATCACTCCGCCGCCGCCCTCGGGTCGCTGCCATTCCGTGCGCACGAACCGGCCGGGCTCGCCGGGATAAAGGGCGGGGTCAGCCGCGTCCTCCAGCGCCTCAAGCGACGCATGGATGCGGTCGCGCAGGGCCTCGAACCAGGCGCGGGTCTCGGTCTTCAGGGTGTCGAGGTCGGGGGCGGGTGTGCTCATGGCCCCGCTTCTAGTCCCATTTTCGCGCGCGGGGCAGGGGAGGATGTCGCAGTCAGCCCACCTGCCGCGTCCATTCCCAGCAGGCGATGCCGGCGCTGACCGCCAGGTTCAGCGACCGCGCGCCGGGCTTGAGCGGAATCAGCACCCGGGCGTCCGCCGCCGCATGCACGTCATCCGGCGCCCCCGTCGGCTCCGAGCCGAACAGCAGGGTGTCGTCGGGCTGGAATCGAAAATCGGCCAGGGGCTCGGCACCCCTGGTCGTGAACAGCACCAGCCGTCCGGCTCCGCGATCGCGCTGGAACGCGTCCCAGTCGGCATGCCGGACCATATGCCCCAGGGGCCCGTAATCCAGCGCCGCGCGCTTCATCGCCCGGTCGTCCAGACGAAAGCCGGTGGGCTCGATGACGTGCAATTCGACGCCGAAACAGGCCGACAGGCGGATGCAGGCGCCTACGTTCTGCGGAATGGCTGGTTGAAAAAGGGCGAGACGCATTCTAAGGCCCTTCTACGCGTGAGCCGGGGGCTTGTCGCGGCTGGTTTTGCGAGTGTTTCTCAGCCACGCGCCGTCTTGCGGCGATGAGCCGCAAATCCGGCCCCGTCAGCTGGTGTATGACGTCTCGCGTCAACTATGACGATACCGTCGATGGGCCGGCATGGGTCCATCGGGGCCCATGAGAGGTGTGATGTGACCGAATCGGTCGAGCTGAACCACGACGGACACGGAGGGGGCGACGACGCCACCCGCCGCGATTTCATCCACATCGCCGCCGGCGCGGCCGCGGTGGGCGCCGGGGTCATGATGGCCTGGCCGCTGGTCAACCAGATGAACCCCGCTGCCGACACCCTGGCCCTGTCGACCATCGAGTTCGACCTGACCAAGGTCGCCGAGGGCATGCAGGTCGTCATCAAATGGCAGGGCAAGCCGGTGTTCGTGCGCTACCGCACCCCGGCCGAGATCCAGGAAGCCTCCAGCACGCCGCTCAGCGCGCTCAAGGATCCCCAGGCCGATGCCGACCGCATCAAGGCCGGGCATGAGCAGTATCTGGTGGTGATCGGCTCCTGCACCCACCTGGGCTGCGTGCCGACCTTCAACTCCGGTGACTACGGTGGCTGGTTCTGCCCCTGCCACGGGTCACACTACGACACCTCGGGCCGCATCCGCAAAGGCCCCGCGCCGACCAATCTGGTCGTGCCCACCTACGAATATGTCTCCGACACCCGCGTGCGGATCGGCTGAGGACGGACGGACAGACCATGAGCGACCACGAATCCACCTACGTCCCCAAGACCGGCATCGAAAAGTGGCTCGACAGCCGCCTGCCGATCATCCGCTTCGGCGCCGACTATATGTCGCTTCCGACGCCGCGGAACCTGAACTACTGGTACACCTTCGGCGGCATTCTGATGCTCTGCCTGGTGATCCAGATCGTCACCGGCATCGTGCTGGCCATGCACTATGTGCCGAACACAGAAATGGCCTTCGCCTCGGTCGAGCGCATCATGCGTGACGTCAACGGCGGCTGGCTGATCCGCTATGTGCACGCCAACGGCGCCTCGATGTTCTTCATCGCCGTCTATCTGCACATGCTCCGGGGCCTGTATTATGGCTCCTACAAGGCCCCGCGCGAGATCATCTGGATCCTCGGCTGCGTGATCTTCTTCCTGATGATCGCCACCGCCTTCCTCGGCTACGTCCTGCCCTGGGGCCAGATGTCCTTCTGGGGCGCCGAGGTCATCACCAATCTGATCGGCGCCGTGCCGGTCGTCGGCGAGCCGCTGCTGATCTGGCTGCGCGGCGGTCCGGCCATCGACAACGCCACGCTCAACCGCTTCTTCTCGCTGCACTATCTGCTGCCGTTCGTGATCTTCGGCGTCGTGGTGCTGCACCTGTGGGCGCTGCATACCTCGGGCCAGAACAACCCCGCCGGCGTCCTGATCCCCAAGGAGCGCACGGCCAAGGACACCCTGCCGTTCCACCCCTATTTCACGGTCAAGGACGGCTTTGCCATCATCCTGTTCCTGATCCTGTTCGCCCTGTTCGTCTTCTACATGCCGAACGCCCTGGGCCATGCGGACAACTCCATCCCGGCCAACCCGCTGGTGACGCCGGCGCACATCGTGCCCGAGTGGTACATGCTGCCCTTCTACGCCATCCTGCGCGCCATCCCCGACAAGTTCGGCGGCGTGCTGGCCATGTTCGGCGCCATCGGTGTGCTGTTCGTCATCCCGTGGCTGGATACCTCGCGGGTGCGCTCCATGCGCTATCGCCCGACCATGAAGGTCTTCTTCGTGATCTTCGTGATCGTCGGGCTCGGCCTCGGCTGGTGCGGCGCGCAACTGCCCGACGCCCAGGTCGTGCCCGGCATGCCCAGCTTCATGCTGCTGGACGGCCAGCTGAACAGCTATCTGTGGCTGACGCGCCTGCTGACCGCCTACTACTTCGCCTTCTTCCTGATCATCATGCCCTGGGTCGGGCTGAAGGAGACGCCTCTGCCGGTCCCCGCCTCGGTCTCCGAGCCGGTGCTCGACGGCGGCATCCCCGAGAAGAAGGGCTGATCGTCATGACCATTCAAAACGGGACCCCTTCAACCGTGTTCAAGATCGTCGCCTCGGCTGTCGCCGCCCTCAGCCTGGTTGCCGTGGCCGCTCCGGCCGGGGCCGCCGGCGGCGAGGCCAAGCACCCGCGCTCGGGCGGGTTCAGCTTCGAGGGGCCGTTCGGCACCTTCGATCAGGCCCAGCTGCAGCGCGGCTACAAGGTCTATCGCGAGGTCTGCGCCGCCTGTCACGGCATGGACCTGATGTCCTTCCGCAACCTCGGCCAGCCCGGCGGGCCGTTCTACGATTCGCACTTCAAGGGCGGACCGGCCGATAACCCCTACGTCCGCGTGCTCGCGGCCGAGGTCCAGGTTGCGGACATCGACTCGGAAACGGGTGAGCCGATCATGCGTCCGGCCACCCCGGCTGACCGCTTCCCCAACCCCTATGCCAACGCCACGGCGGCAGCCGGGGCCAACGGTGGCGCGGCGCCGCCCGACCTGTCGGTGATGGCCAAGGCCCGTCACGATGGCGCCAACTACATCTACTCCCTGCTGTCGGGCTATGTGCCGGCGCCCGAGGGTCTGCAGATCGCGCCGGGCCAGTACTACAACCCCTATATGGCCGGTGACCTGTCGCCGTTCTGGACCGGCGATCCGGACCATGTGCCGTCGGGTGGCTTCATCGCCATGCCCAATCCCCTGGCCGATGGTCAGGTGACCTATGACGACGGCTCGCCCCAGACGGTCGACCAGTATGCCAAGGACGTCGCCGCCTTCATCGCCTGGGCGTCCGACCCCCACGCGACCGAGCGCAAGCGCACCGGCATGGGAGTGCTGGCCTTCCTGTTCATCTTCGCCGGCCTGACCTACGCCAGCTACCGCCGCATCTGGAAAGGCATCGCCCACTAGGGCCAGCCGTTCCCACACCGACCGAATGACCCGCCGGAGCCCTCGCTTCGGCGGGTTTTTCGTGGGCAGGCGCCCCACCCGTCTCCTCCCTGCCGCGCAGCGGTGGGGAGGGGGACCACGGAGTGGTGGAGGGGGTCTTTATCGCACGCTCGCCCTCAAGAGCCCCTTCGTCACGGCGCTGACGCGCCGCGCCACCTCCCCATCTGCGATTGGGAGGAGACAGAAACGTCGTCATCCTCGGGCTTGACCCGAGGATCGGTGTCACCCGCAACGGCTGATCGCCTGCCCGGACCGATGCTCCGATCAAGTCGGAGGATGACGATGGGTCAACGGCAGTAGGTAGGATAGCCGCCCCCGAATTCCCCCACCCTTTCAACGCCCCTCGCGATTCTCGGACCGTTCTGCCCTACCGGGTCCGGGCGTGTGCAACCCTCCGCCTGTCTCCGTCGCAGGAGAGGGGCTGAGGATCCAGGCACCGAAGCAGCGACAGAGGCCGGTCGAGCGGGACTGCCCGGGGCGAAACCCCGGGGTCCGGGGCGTTTCTGGACGCCTCGCCCGTCGCGGGCCGAGAGACTGGGACCTGCTGTCGAACCGGGACAGGCGAAGTCGGGCGCACAAGCATCCGGGTGCCCGACCCCCGGCGGAAGAGACAGTCCCCCCAGGCGCTCGCGTGAACCGACCGGGGCGGCGCACAGGTCAGGTGCCGAAAAACACACACGCTCCCTGACGGCGAAAGCACGGGAGCAACGGTTCCGGGCCCCCGGCCCAGGCGCCGCCCGCCTCTCCATAGCCTCTGCCCCCCGGGCGAGAGGGGCTTTCGCGCGTCTGCTCAACAGTTGCGTCCGCCGGGCAAGGCTTTAGGGTCGCATCTCCGGTTTTGTGAGAGGTTCCCCATGCGTCTGCTGTCCAGGCTGAGTGTTCTTGCTGCGGGGGCGGCGCTGGCCGCCTGTATGACCCTGCCGGACGGCGGGGAACCGGCCCGGATCGACCCGGATCGCCTGTCGGCGCATGTGCAGGCCCTGTCGGACGACAGCTTCGAGGGACGCGGCATCGCCACCCCGGCCGAGGACAAGGTCATCGCCTATCTGTCCGAGGCCTTTGCCGACGCCGGCTTCGAGCCCGGCGGCGAGAACGGCGGCTGGACCCAGGCCGTGACCCTGAACCGCTTTGCCGTCAGCAACGTCAGCGCCTCCTTCAGCGACGACGGCGTTGCCCGCCCCCTGACCCAGGGCGAGCAGATCGTCATTTCGACCCGCCGTCCGGCCGAGCAGGTGCGCCTCGACGATCTGCCGCTGGTGTTCGTCGGCTATGGCACCACCGCCCCCGAGCGCGAGTGGGACGACTTCAAGGACGTCGACGTGCGCGGCAAGGTCATCGTCGTGCTGGTCAATGACGCCGACTATGAGCAGCCCGAGCTCAACACCTTCAACGGCCGGGCCATGACCTATTACGGCCGCTGGACCTACAAATATGACGAGGCCGCCCGCAGGGGCGCCGCCGGCGTGCTGGTGGTGCATGAGACCGCCCCCGCCTCCTACGGCTGGACCACGGTCAAGAACTCCTGGACCGGGCCGCAATTCGACATCGTCCGTGCGAACGCGGCCGCCGAGCGCGTGCCGCTGGAAGGCTGGATCCAGCGCGACGTCGCCGTCGATCTGTTCGAGCGGGCCGGTCTGGATTTCGAGGCCCTGAAGGTGTCGGCGCGCAGTCGCGATTTCCGTCCGGTCGAACTGGAAGGCCAGACCCTCGACGCCGGCTACAGCGTGTCGACCAGCCAGATCGAAACCCATAATGTCGTTGCCCGCCTGCCGGGCACGACCCATGCGGACGAGACCATCCTCTACACCGGTCACTGGGACCACATCGGCGTCGGTGATCCGGATGCCGAGGGCGATCGCATTTTCAACGGCGCGGTCGACAATGCCTCGGGCATCGCCGGCCTGCTCGAGATCGCGCGCCTGTATGGCAGCGGCCCGACCCCCGAGCGGTCGATCGTCATCATCGCCTTCACCGCCGAGGAAAGCGGTCTGCTGGGCTCGGAATTCTATGCCGCCAATCCCCTCTATCCGCTGGAAACGACAGTGGCCGGCTTCAACCTGGATGCGATGAATGTCTACGGACGGCTGTCGGGTCTCGGGGTCACCGGCTATGGCCAGTCGACCCTTGATGAACGGCTCGAGGTCGTGGCGGCGACGCAGGGGCGGGTGATCGTGCCCGACACCAACAATGCCGCCGGCACCTATTTCCGCTCTGACCACTTCCCGCTGGCCAAGCGCGGCGTGCCCATGGCCTATCCCAAGGGCTCGGGCGACTTCCGCGACGAGCCGATCGCCGAACGTCAGGCCCTGCGCGATGAATATGGCGCGCGCCGCTATCACCAGGCCGCCGACGAATGGATGCCGGAAATGGACTTCCGCGGCGCGGCCGAAGACCTTGAGGTCGTCTATGCCGTGGGTCTGGCCTTGGCCAACAGCCGCGACTGGCCGGGCTGGAAGGACGGGTCCGAGTTCGGCCCGGTTCGCGAAGAAAGTGCTGCCGCCCGCCGCTGATCCGTCAGCGGCACATGACGAAAACTTAACGGGCGCACCAGGGGCCGAGGCCTAAGGTGCGCCCGAAATTCATCCCGGAGTTCCCCATGTTCCGTCGTCTTCTGGGTGGCGTCGCCGCCGCTGCCGTCCTCCTGTCCGCCGGTGCGGGCCTGGCCCAGGACATTTCGGCGGATCGCCTGTCCGAGCACATCCGCGTGCTGGCTGACGACAGCTTCCAGGGCCGCGTCCCGGGTGAGGTCGGCGAGGCCATGACCCTCGAATACCTGCAGGGTCAGTATGAGGCCATGGGCCTTCAGCCCGGTGGTCCGGATGGCCAGTGGCTGCAGCCGGTGACCCTGTTCCGCTTCACGCCGGCGCGCGCGCCGGTGGCCTACTGGACCGCGCCGGACGGCACCCAGCATCCGCTGGCGGCGACCGACATCCAGCTGCGCTCGTCCAACGACAGTGGCCGGGTCGAGATCGCCGATGCGCCGGTGGTCTTCGCCGGCTACGGCATCACCGCGCCGGAGCGCGGCTGGGACGACTACGGCGACCTCGATGTGACCGGCAAGGTCGTGATCGTGCTGGCCGGTGAGCCCGAGGGCGATCTGTTCCGGGGCGAGTACAACTCGGCCTATTCCAGCGGCGGCTACAAGAAGATGGAGGCCCTGCGTCGCGGCGCGGTCGGCGTCATCACCCTGGTGCTTGACCAGGCCAGCTGGCAGGGCATGGCTGGGCGTCCCGCCCGCACCCGCACGACGGTCGAGGGGCTGGACCCCATCCCCTTCACCGGCACCATGGGCGCAGTCACCGCCATGCAGTGGGGCTCGGCCGCTGGCGTCGATCACGGCGCCATGGCGACGGTCGATACGGGCCAGTTCGAGGCCATTGAGCTGACGGGCGTCCGCCTGAGCGTCGACATTGAGGAAGCCCGCGAGGAAATTCAGACCTATAACCTTCTGGCCAGGATCGAAGGCTCCGAGAACCCGGACGAGGTCGTGATCTTTTCGGCCCACTGGGACCACGTCGGGGTCAGCTCGCCCGATGCCCACGGCGATACCATCTTCAACGGCGCCTGGGACAATGCCTCGGGCACGGCCGGCATTCTGGAACTGGCGCGCGCCTTCTCGCTCTCGCCGCAGCCGAAGCGCACCGTCGTCTTTGCTCACATGGCGGCCGAGGAAATGGGCCTGCTGGGCGCCTATGCCTATTCGGTCGATCCCGTCTATCCGCTGGAAACCACGGTCGCGGACCTGAACATCGACATGCTGCCGCTCAGTGGTCCGACCCGTGATGTGGCCATCTTCGGCTTTGGCCAGAATTCACTCGAGGACGATCTGGCGGTCCTCGCCGAGGCCGAGGGCCGCTATGTCACGGACGACCGCGAGCCGGAGCAGAACTACTATTTCCGCTCGGACCATTTCCCCTTCGCCCGCTCCGGTGTGCCCGCCCTGATGCCCTGGCACGGAGTGGATCTGGACGAGGGTGGCATTGAGGTCGGCCTGCCAGAATATCAGGCCCTGTTCTCGCGCGACTATCACCAGCGCAGCGATGAATGGCGCGAGGATTACGACCTGCGCTCGGCGGTCGAGAACCTGACCCTGATGTACCAGCTGGCGTGGGACCTCGCGAACTCGGACCGCTGGCCCACCTGGAAGGCGGACTCAGAGTTCGGCGCCATTCGTGCCCGCTCCGACGCCGCTCGCCAATAGGTCACTCAGGTCGGCCCAGACGCTCCCGGCTGTCGGGCCCCGCCCGGCCCCCAGCCCGGACCGGCTCAGCACCCGTCCGTCGGCCAGGGTGATGCGGATGGCATTGCCGGCATCGGCCAGCTCGGCGAACAGCGGGTCGCCCGCCACCGGCGCCAGGGTGATCTGCCCCCCGACGCTGTCGGCCACCGCCAGCTGGCGCACCGGCGCCGGGCCCGGCTGGAAATCGGGACCCAGCGTCTCGACCCGGTCCGGCAACCGCGCCCCCGGCCCGAAGGCGGCCCGGCTGAGCAGGAACAGCTTGGCCGCCGCGTCCCGGCCGGTCAGGTCGGCGGACGGATCTGCCTCGGCAAACCCCGCCGCCTGCGCCTCGGCCAGGGCCGCCTCGAACGGATGCCCCGCCGCCAGCCGGTTCAGCATGAAGTTGACCGTCCCGTTCAGGACCGCCTCGATCCGCCGGACCGGCCCCAGCGCCCGCGCCTGCCGCACCGTCTCCAGCATGGGCACTCCGCCACCCACCGCCGCTGAATAGCGCAGGGTCGCACCGGTCGCCGCCGCCAGCGCTGACAGGCCCTCGACGTCGGCCGCCACCGCCTGCTTGGACGCGCTGACCACATGGATGCCCCGCGACAGGGCCGCCCGGATCAGCGCCAGCGACACCGAGGCATCCGAAAGGGTGTCGATCACCACATCCGGCTCCCGTGCCAGAAACGCCGCCGGATCCGTGAACAGAAGCCCGGGTGCCGGCGCTGGCGAGCGGAACTTGCCGGGGGTCTGCACCAGCACCCCGACCAGCGCGATGTCCGGCCGGTCCAGCAGGCGCGGCAGCACGCCCCCGCCCACGACACCACATCCAGCGAGGGCCACCCTCAGTGGTCCTCTCGCTTCAGGCAGAAGGCCGAGGGGGGATCGGCTCAAGAGAAGGGCGGTCATCTCAGGCCGCCTTTCGCTGGTCGGAGACAAGGGCAGCGCGGGCCAGTCCCGCTGCCAGTTCGGCGCGCAGGTCCTCGACATGCTCGAGCCCGATCGACAGGCGCAGCAGGCCCTCGGTGATCCCGGCGGTCTCTCGGGCCTCGGGCGTCATGGCGGCATGGGTCATGCCTGCGGGATGGGCGATCAGGCTCTCGACCCCACCGAGGGACTCGGCCAGGGTGAAGACCTGCAGCCCTTCGACCAAAGCCCGGGCGGCGTCCCTGCCGCCGTCCAGCTCGAGGCTGAGCATGGCGCCGAATCCGGCCTGCTGACGTTTGGCCAGCGTATGCCCGGGATGGTCGGCCAGTCCCGGATAGTGGACGGCCCGCACGCCCGGCTGCCGGACCAGCCAGTCGGCCAGATCGCCCGCAGTGGCCTGCTGCCGCTCGATACGGACGAACAGGGTGCGCAGGCCGCGCAGGGTCAGCCAGGCGTCGAACGGCGCGCCGGTCGTACCCAGACAGTTGGCCCACCACGCCAGCCGCTCGTGGTCCTCAAGCGTGGCGCTGATGACCGCGCCTCCGACCACATCCGAATGGCCGTTGATGAACTTCGTTGTCGAATGGATGACCCAGTCCGCCCCCAGCGAGATCGGCTGCTGCAGGGCGGGGGACAGGAAGGTGTTGTCGACGGCGACTTTTGCCCCTGCTGCATGGGCTGCCCGGCACACAGCTTCGATGTCGGTCAGGCGCATCAGCGGGTTGGACGGCGTCTCGACCAGCACCAGTTTCGGCTGGCGGGTGAGGACTTCATCAAGGGCAGTGGCGTCGGCGAAGTCGACAAAGGCCACCTCGAAATGACCCCGCCGGGCCCGGGCGTTCAGCAGGCGGTGCGTGCCGCCGTAGCCGTCGTGCGGCGCGAGGACCAGATCGCCGGGCGACAGCTCGCTCAGCACCAGATCGACGGCGGCCATGCCGCTGGCGGTGACGACGGTGCCGGCGCCGCCTTCCAGCGCCGTCAGGGCCTCGCCCAGCAGGTCGCGGGTCGGATTTCCCGAGCGGCTGTAGTCGTAGCGGCGTTTCCCCTCCAGCCCGTCGAAGCTGTAGTTGGCGCTCAGGTACAGGGGCGGCATGACCGCACCATGGGCCGGGTCCTGATCGATCCCGACGCGGGCGAGGCGGGTAGCGAGGTCATGGTGGGAGGGGGGACAGGTCATGCGGCAAGCTCGGAAAGACAACAGGACAGGGGGTCGGCCAGGGCCGAGGCGATAAGGTCGGCGACCACGGCCTCTTCCTTGAGGAAGCCGTCGTGGCCGTAGAGCGAGGGCGCGCGGACACAGGCGCGAAGGTTCGGCAGTCGCTCGGCCAGCGCATTGAGGTCGGAGATCGGAACGAGCTGGTCCGACGTGAAGCCGAGGAGCGTAGTCGGCACCGTGATGGCTCCTGGGTCGACCCGGTGGCGGTCCAGCGAGTCCGACAGGCTGATCCAGCGCCCGGCCGACATGCGCGGCACACAGGCCCGGCCGCGGGCCTTCAGATAATCGCAGACGGCGTAGGGCTGGCCGGCGGCTTCCGGCGTGGCGTCCTGGCCGAAGCGCAGGTCCAGTTCCTTGGGCGTGCGATAGGTGGTCATGGCCAGTTCGCGGGCCAGGGCGACGGCCTCGGCGGGGCGCCCTGTCTCGATGCCGAAGGCGAGGATGCGGCGCTGGATGCCACGCAGCGCCGTGGCGTGGGTGGCGGGGCGATGCGGGGCCGAGATGGCGATCAGCTGCTTCAGCCGCTCTGGGAATAGCGACGCAAAGGCCAGTCCGACCATGCCGCCGTACGAGGCGCCGATCACGGCCTCCAGTCGCGGAATGCCAAGATGATCAAGCGCGATGGCGACGGCGCGGGCCTGATCGGCCGGGGTCAGGGTGCGGATCCGCTCCTCAGCCGGCCCAGGCAAGAGGTCGAGGCCCAGCACCTGATAGCGGTTCAGATCGACCGGACCGCCCGGGCGCACGATGCGGGGCCACCAGGCCGGTCGTCCGTCGCCGACATCCGCCACGCGCCGGTCCGACGAAATTCCGCCGAGGACCACGAGGACGGGCGCCCTGTCCGGCCCGAACCGGCGAAGGCGCATGGTCGTATCGGTGAGCGGCTGCCCGTCGCTGAGGCAGAAGCCCGGCAGAGGCACGGTGTGGTCCCGCCAGGCGGGGAGGGTGGGAGAGGAAAAGACAGCAGGCACGACACGACGAACTCCGCCCATCGAGTACCCGTGCGTGGATCGACCCGTGAAACGGCGGGACCTCGAAAGAGGCCGTCGATTCACTCATCTCTCGCGGACCGGGTCGTGAGACCGTGATCCTCGCAGGAGTTGGCACCATCTCGCGAAGAGGGTCTCTTCGCGAAGGTTGCCCCGGCGTCAAAGGGCCTATCCCTCGACCGGTCTTGATGAGTGACTTAAGCGTGGCGACGGCAAGCGCAGCCGTCAAGCAGAAAAATGATCAGCTACCGGAAGTGGCATCCATGATGATGGTGCGGGCCTCGGCCAGCGCCGCTTCGGTGGTGGTTTCTCCGGCGTGAATCTGGTCCGCCAGACCCATCAGGGCCGGTCCGGTGACGGCCCCGGCATTGGGCTCTTCCTCGACGCGGATGCCGCCGTCGCGGGCGATCACCTCGTCCCACAGGCTGCGAACACCGGCCCAGTAGGCCTGGGTATCAGCCCAATAGGCATCTCCGGGGGCAGCATCATATCCGTCCCACTGGCGATAGGTGTTGACGACGTCCTCGTGCACGATCACCTGACCCTCGACATCATCGCCCTGGGCGCCGGACATCTTGAGGTTGTCCTGAATGTGCACCCAGCCGAACGGTGTCAGGGCGTGACGGTTGGTCCCGACATAGCGGTCATAGACCGGGTTGCGCACCGCATCGCGTCGGGCCAGCGGACGCAGAGTCGGCGCCGAGGCCCACTCGGTCATGCCCTGAGCATAGGTCCATACTCCGACCCCGCCGTACCGCGGCGAGTCATCGGTCTGCCACACGGTCTGGGACCAGGCGCCCTTGCGCTGGTCTTCCGGCACAGGGGTCAGGACCCACTGGTCGGGCCCGGCATAGGTCAGGACGGCTTCGGGCTCATAGACCCAGTCCTGACGCCAGTGCTTGATGACGAAGGTCTGGCCCTCGTGATCCATGACCAGAATGTGCTGCAGGCTGATGCGGGTGCCGTCGTCATAGACGACCCGCACGATCTCGTTGCCGCCCGAGAGTTTCTCGTCGAGCGGCTCATAGCCTTCGACGAACGGAACAGTTTCGCGCATATCGAACCGCACGCGGAACTGTCCGGCCTGGGAGAGGATGGCCTGGCGGTCGCGCTGGAATTTCGCGTCGGCCGTCGCCTGCGCAGGGGCCTGGGCGAGGGCGGTCGCGGGAAGGGCGGCGACCGGCAGACAGGTGCCGATCAGAAGGGCGGCGGCAAGGGCAGCGCGCATGGGGGGCGTCTCCAACATGAAAGTCATTCGCATTATCGCTTCCCGACTCACAGACGCAAGGTCAGGGAGATCGAAACATTGCGACCGGGCTGGGTGTAGGCGTCCAGCACGGTGGAGGTGGTCGACAGGCCCGACACGTCACTCCACCAGCCGTAGGTCTCATCAAACACATTGAAGACGCCGACACGGGCCGTGACCTTATCCGTCACATTCCAGTAGCCGGTCAGGTCGAACAGGGTGAAGTCGTTCCCGACGTAGCAGTTCGGCGAGCACGCCAGACCGGTGGTGTCGGCCGCATCCTTGGCCTCGGACCAGGTGACGATGGCCTGGCCGCCGAAGGCGCCCGACGGGGCATCCCAGCCCAGGCCGGCGACGACCTTGAGCGGGTCGATGCCGGGCAGGGCCGTGGTGGTGCCCGCCGTGGTCTGATCGCCCTCGGCCCAGGCGGCCGAGATACGGGCGCTGACGCCATTGTCCCAGGAGGCATCGCTGCGGAACTCCAGCCCCTTCACCTCGACGTCGGTGAAGTTGACGTATTGAAAGACTGCCGGGTCCATCGGGGTGAAGGCGCCCGACACGACTTCCTGGCTGATGAAGTCCTCATAGTCCGCCTGGAAGGCCACGGCCTGCAGGGCCACTCGGCCACCGCCCCAGACGGGAACTTCGCGCAGGCGCAGGCCTGCCTCGAGGCTCCGGCTGGTCTCCGGCTTCAGGTCGGGATTGGGCGCCGAAATGTAGCCGAAGGCGAGGTTGCCGAAGGCGCTGTTCACCTGCGACGGCGTCGGGGCCTTGAAGCCTTCGGCATATGAGGCGAACAGGCCGAAGGTATCATTGGCCCACCAGACCACACCCAGCTTGGGCGACAGACGGCTGTCCTCCTGATCGGCCTTGGGGCCCGTGAACAGCGGGTCGTCCGCCGTCGTCAGCTCATAGGCGTCATACCGCAGGGCCGGGGTGATGCGCAGGGATCCACCCGCCAGCACGATCTCGTCCTGAATGAACAGGCCCGAGAGGGTGTAATCCGTCTCCGGGAAGGGGCTGGAGGGGAAGGTCTCTCCAAAAGGCGGCACCGTGCCGTCGCGCACGCCGCTCTGGGTGGTTTCGGACCAGTCCCCGCCGAAGATCAGGCGGTGCTCGACCGAGCCTGAAGTCAACGTGCGACGCCCCTGTGCGGCCAGACCCATGACATCATTGTCGAAGGTGTTGTCGCGCGTGCGGTCTGCGGCCGGTTCACGATCCTCGAAGGTGAACTGGCGGGTCTCGGACTCCTGCCGGTAGATGGTGAGGGAGGCCTCATCCAGGCCGGGCAGGGCTTCGGTGCGCCAGTCCAGGCCAATCCGCTGGCGCGTGGTCTCGTCTTCGGCGCGCAGGTCCAGAACCGAGGCGCTGCGGCCCGACAGGACATTGGCGTCGACGTCCGAGTCGTAGGAGTCGAACGTCAGGCCCAGCCGGTGGTCTGGGGCGACGTCCCAGACCAGTTTGGCCAGCAGGGCGTCGGAGCTGAAGTCCTGGGGATTGGGCTCGGTCCGGGCGGCGCCCTCGCCGCCGACCGTGCCCTGATTGTCGGTGTCTGACGCATCGCGGTGGGTCCAGGCGACCAGACCGGACAGGGCGCCGTCACGACCGGCGAACGACAGGCCCGTGGCCAGGCTGTCATCGGCCGAGCCGTAGGCGACGCGCGCCCGGGCGGTCCAGTTGCGGCTGGCGCCCAGCATGTCGACCGGGTCCTTGGTGGTGAAGGAGACCGCACCGGCCACGCCGTCCGAGCCGTAGAGGGCCGAGGCCGGACCGCGCAGGATCTCGACCGACTTCATCAGGTCC